>DXEU01000096.1 GCA_019114845.1 Candidatus Lachnoclostridium stercoripullorum
AGGAGGAGGCGGAGGAGATCCTGCAGGAGAGCCGGGAGGAAGGGGTCTATGTCCATATGGAGGGGGTGGATTTCCGCTATGGCCCGGAGGAGGATTGGGTCTATCAGGAGGCGGATTTCCGGGCGGAGCCCGGGGAGATCGTGGCCCTCATCGGTCCCTCCGGTCAGGGAAAAACCACCACCCTGCGCCTTCTGCTGGGGCTTTTCGCCCCGGAAAAGGGGCGGGTCCAGGTGGGAAATCCCAGGGGAGAAGGACTGCCGGCTTCCTCCTCCACCCGCCGGCTGTTCAGCTATATTCCCCAGGAGAACACCCTCTTTTCCGGCACCATCGCGGAGAATATGCGCATGGCCCGGCCGGAGGCCACGGATGGGGAGATTGAGGAGGCCCTGAAGGCGGCCTGTGCCTGGGAATTTGTGAAGGAGTTGGAGCAGGGGATCCACACCCAGGTGCGGGAGCGGGGGCGGCGTTTCTCCGAGGGGCAGAAGCAGCGCCTGTCCATCGCCAGAGCCCTGCTGGCGGATGCCCCAGTGATGATCTTGGATGAGGCTACCAGCGCCCTGGATGTGGGGACGGAGCGGCGAGTTCTCAGAAGCATTATAAAAAAAGAGGACCGGCGGACCGTCATCGTGGCGGCCCACCGGCCCAGTGTCTTCGCCCTCTGCAGCCGTGTCTACAAGATCGAGGATCACCGCATGTCGGAGGTGGACGAGAAGGGACTTATGGATTTTTTAGATCGCTTTTGATTCCCAGCTTTTTCATGACGTCCAGGCGCTTCTGCCCTCTCCTGGCGCTCCTGCGGACCAGGGTGTGATCGGAGAGGAGCAGTTCCTTGGCAAAGCGGAAGATCCGCATGGTCCAGGCCGCCGGCAGCAGCCAGGGCCTTCGGTTCAGGAAGGGGTACCGGCTGGAGAGGCGGACGGCCGGAGGGAAGAGGAGGAGGAACAGCCGTCTCACCGGGCTGCCCTTCCCCTCAGTGCTGGCGTAGATGTAGGCGGCGCTCAGCCGATGGAAGCGGGAGGAGTTGCCGAAGGCCCCGCTCTCCATGAGATCCTCCATCAGTCCGTCCAGAGCGGAGCTGTCGGGGACGGTTTCCGGGGCCAGACGGGGGACAGGGGAAAATCCCAGGTATTTCCGGCTGATCTCCAGGACGGCGGCGTAGAGGGGTTCAGCCCCCATGCCGGCGATGGCGGAGTGGATGCGGTCCCAGTCCAGGGATTCTCCCCAGGCCCTCTCCGCCAGGAGCAGGTCCAGAAACTGGCGGATGCCCACTCCGCCCCGGATAAAATGCTTGTACAGGTGGACGAAGAGGAACAGATAGTGTTCCGTGGGCTCCAGCGTCCGCACATCATGCCCCTGAATGGTCGTGGAGATTGCCCTCTCATGGGAGTCCCGGAACAGGAGGTTCATCTGAATCCTCTCGGCGCTGTCGGTGCCGAAGGGATTCAGGTGCAGCTCCAGTTCCAGGAGAGGACCTTCATAGGTCACTTCCTGGATGGTGTCCAGATTGGCGTCAGGATCTTGGCAGATATAGCCCTGCTCCGTCAGGAGTTGGTGATAGGCGGGAAGATCCTCCTTGCGGATCCACAGATCTTCATCTGCGGATCCGCGCAGCTCTGGCTTCGGGTAGAGGCTGCGGCAGATGAGCCCTTTCAAAATCAGAGGCCGCAGGCCTCTCTCCTCAAAGAGATCCCAGAGGCGGAAAAGCTCCTCCGTCCGGGTCATCTGCATGCCGGCCTGGTAGAGGGTGGTCTGCAGGAAGGCGGACTGGACTCGGCGGTCGGCGGAGGCAAACTCCGGGAGGGAGCGGGCGCTCTCGCAGACGAGAGGAACCAGGTTGTGGAGGCGGGCCAGCTCATACAGGGCGTCCCAGTCTGGCTCAGAGAGCTGGATGGGCGTCTGATGGAGGCTGCCCCGGATGAGGGCGAGAAAATTTTTGGACTGTCGTTCCATGGAGATCTCCTTTCATTGGTGATGACATTATAGCAAATATCCCTGCGGGTGGGAAGAGAATTTTCCAGGCAGGAGGAGGGAAAGGTCAGGAATTCAGAAGATGAAACTATTGCGAGCGGTTGTGGTTGTGCTTTTTTTGCTGGGAATCGAGGTCTACGGTGCGGCCAGGATCGGGGATCGGCTGAACCGGGATCAGACGATCCCTGAGATCACCTCCGACCGGGAAATGCTGGAGGTCCCCTCCGCATACACGGAGGACATGCTCTTGGAGGGACTCTCGGCCTACGATGGCTTGGACGGGGATCTGACGGATCAGATCGTGGTGAGGGGACTGTCCCATTTTCAGGGGGAGAAGGGCATCAGCCAGGTGTCCTATGTGGTGTTCGACTCTTACAATCAGTCAGCCACATTCACCAGGCCGGTGCAGTTTACAGATTATGAATCTCCCCGCTTTACTCTGACGGAGCCGCTGGTTTTCCAGGCGGGCCGGGGTGGCAGGGCCATGGACCGCATCGGGGCTGAGGACTCCGTGGACGGGGACATCTCCTCACTGGTGATTCAGTCGGGGAGCGATGTGGACTACGGCGAGGCGGGGGAGTACACCATCCATGTGGAGGTGACTAACCGGTTTGGAGATCTGCAGACGGAGGCGCTTCCTGTCCATGTTCTGGAGGTGATTCCCACCAGGGCTCAGCTGGTCCTGAGGACGCCCCTCCTCTATCTGAACTTGGGGGAGATTTTCGACCCCATGGCCTACGCCCCCTCCATGTTCGGGCCGGCGGCGGCCGGGGATGTGGCGGAAATCACGGCGGAATCTACAGTGGATCCCTCGCTGCCGGGAGTGTATCAGGTGCATTACCGGGCAGTGGAGTCCGGCGAGGGGGATGAGGAGCCGGGAGAAATTCTGGGGGAGACCTGGATGACGGTGATAGTCAGGGAGTAAGGAATATGAACAGCAGAGAAGAAATCAATTTGGATGAAATCAGTATATACGGGATCCTCAGGAATCTGGCCCTCAACTTCTGGCTGGTGCTTCTGGCGGCGGCGGGGGCTTGGTTTCTGGTGACCGGGGTGAAGGAGATGAGCTGGACACCCAGGTATACCTCCAGCGCGGTGATGGCGGTGAATTCCCGAGGGACGGGCAACGACGCCTACTCCTCCCTGTCTCTGACCAGCCAGATGGCGGGGATCTTCAGCGAGGTATTTTCCAGCAACGTCCTCAAGGACAGGATCGCCCAGTCTCTGGGGCAGGAGGAGGTGGAGGCGGAGATCTCCGCTGCGGTGGTGACGGAGACGAATCTGATCACCCTCTCTGTCACAGCAGGGGATCCCAGACAGGCCTACATGGTGCTCCAGGCCGCCATTGACAATTACGATACGGTGTCGGACTATCTGTTCTCCAACGCCGTGCTGCGGATGGTACAGGAGCCGGATATTCCCTTTGCCCCCTCCAATCCTCTGCGGATCGACCGGATCCGTACCCTGGCGGCTGCCGGGGCGGGGGCGGCGGTATGCGCCTGCATCGCCCTCCTGTCGGTGATGCGGTTTACGGTGCAGACCCGCACGGGAGCCAGAAGAAATCTGGATGGGCGGATCCTGGAGACGCTCCCCTTTGAGAAAAAATATAAAACCCTGAGGGAGCGGTTCTCCCGGCGCAAGAAAGGAATTCTCATCACCTCTCCCTTGGTGGGCATGGGATTTGCAGAGTCGGTGGAGAAGCTGGCAGCCCAGCTGGAGCACCACATGACTCGCCGAGGTCAGAAGGTCCTGCTGGTGAGCAGCGTGGCGGAGAACGAGGGCAAGTCCTCCGTGGCGGCCAACCTGGCCTTGGCCTTGGCGGAGAGAGGGCGGCGGGTGATTCTCATGGACGCGGATATGAAGAAACCGGCGATTTGGAGATTGTTTGACTGCCGGGATGAGGGGGCAGAACTTCTGGACTATCTGGAGGGAAAGGCGAAGCTGGAGGAAATCCTCCAGGAGAGGGAAGATCTGACCGTGGTTCTGCAGCGGGATTCGGTGAAGAACTCCTCCCGCCACATGGATTCTCCAGCTTTTAAGGAACTGCTGGGGAAACTGCGGACGGATTGGGATTATGTCATCCTGGATTCTTCTCCCATGGCATTCACCAGCGACGCGGAGTTTCTCCTGAAGGAGGCGGATGCAGCTGTGCTGGTGGTGCGCCAGGATTGGTCGGATGTGCGGGCGGTGAATGAAGCTGCCGACGCCATTCGTCAGTCGGGGGCGGATCTGGTGGGCTTTGTCCTCAACGCCTTCCGGGGCGGCAGATCAGCCTTCCGCCATGGATATGGTTACTACGGATATGGAAAATACAGGCAGAAGCAGGGAGAGGAGGTGTGACGGATGTCCGGTTATGAGGAGACAGTTAAGGAGCGGGAGGACGAGGAGATCGATCTTGGCATATTGTTCCGGAATTTCTTTCAGGGGCTGCTGCGCTTTTGGTGGCTGATCGCCATCCTGATGCTTGTGGGGGGATATGGGATGTATGCCAGGGCTACCAGGTTCTACACGCCCAGGTACCGGTCCACCGCCTCTTTCACAGTGATGACCGGGGATGAGGATTCTGGGGAGACTTACAATTTCTTCTACGATGTCCAGTCCGCCGGACAGATGGCCAGGACATTTCCCTACATCCTCGGCAGCGACCTGCTCTGGGATGCCATGCGGGCGGATCTGGGGGTGGAGACGATCAACGGCAGCGTGTCCGCGGCGGCGGTGTCGGAGTCAAACCTCATTGAGATGTCGGCTGTGAGCTCCAGTCCCCAGGATGCCAGAGCTATCCTGGAGTCGGCCATCCGGGTCTATCCCAGTGTGGCCCGGTTTGTCATCGGCCCCACCAAATTCAATATGATCGAGACGCCCACGGTTCCCACGGAGCCCTATAACCGGCCAAACTGCGCCCGCAGCGTTGTGAAAGGGGCAGCCGCTGGGTGCGGGGCTGGCCTAATGCTGCTGGGGGTGTACGCCCTCTTTAAGCGAACCCTGCAGAAGCCGGAGGAGCTGAAAAATGAGCTGAATCTCCCCTGCCTGGGACAGATTCCCAGGGTCAGGAGGAAGGCTCGCTGGAAGATGGGGAAGAAAGCGGAGGCCAGGGTTTCCCTGCGCGTTCTTCAGAATTTTAAGGAGAATCTCCAGGGCCTTCAGCTGAAGATCGAGAGGGGGATGGGGGCATCCGGCGGGAAGGTTCTCCTTATCACCAGCACTTCCACGGCGGAGGGCAAGAGCACTCTGGCCATGAATCTGGCGTATACGGCTGCGGAACATGGAAAGAGAGTGCTCCTGGTGGATGGGGATTTGAGAAAACAGGATTCCCGATTGCTGCTCACAGACCAGCCTGGCAGCGGCCTGGCGGAGGTGTTGGCTGGGGATGTCTCCCTGGAGAAAGCGGTGGGGAAGCAGGAGGACGGGGGATTCTGGTACCTCTGCGGCAGCAAGGCCGTACGCCGCCCCTATCGCCTTTTGAGCCAGGACAGAGCGGAGGAGGTGTTCCGGAAGATGAGGGAACAGTATGACCTGATTCTCCTGGACAGCCCGCCGGCGGAGATGTTTGCCGACGCGGGACTTCTGGCCCGCTTCGCGGAGAGCGTGCTCTACGTGATCCGCTATGATTATGTGCAGAAATGGCGGGTGCTGGACAGCATCGCCGGCCTTCAGGGCAGCGGGGCGAAGCTGATGGGATACGTGTTTAATGAGATGCCGCCCAAGAGAGGCCGGTACGGTTATGGCCGCTATGGCTACGGCTACGGTTACGGATATTACGGCTACTATGGCGGCAGTGAATCGGAGAGAGAGGCAAGAGATGAGGCGTAAACTGACGGCGTTGATCGGTGTGTGTGCCCTGGTTCTCCTGGGAATTTTGATGCTGAGAGCAATTCGGATGGACAGAGTTGGCTACAGGGAGCAGGCGGCCCTGAGTGGGGAGATGATTGCCACAGCCGCCCAGTCCCTGGCGTTCCAGAGGGAAGAACTGGTGTATGACGGCAGGGGCGAATTGGATCTCATGGAGGGGGTGACGGCCACGGATGTGGACGGCTCGGATATCACAGAGCAGGTGAACGCGGTGATCACCGGGCGGAGCGGTGTGAGCCGCAAGACGGTGCGCTATTCCGTATTCCTCTCCGACGGAAGGGAACTGACGGCCCTGCGATCCCTTGTGATGCAGGGATACCGGGGGCCCCAGCTCTCTGTGGAGGAGAGTCTTGACCTGGCGCCGGAGGATCTGACGGATCTGGCCCAGGTGCTCAAGGACAGAGGAGCGCTGGAGGCGGACGACGGCTTCGGCAGGGACGCCGCAGGCCAGGTGACCTGGCAGAGGGAGAAGATTTCCACAGGCATCTACAACCTGACATTCTCACTGTTCAACCCCTACTTGGACAGCGCCAGTGCGGAAGCGGAAGCCCATATCGCCGGGGCGATGGAGGACATCCGCCTGACTCTGACGCAGAACCAGGCGGAGATTCCCATGGGATCGGCCCTGGATCCTCTGCTTTTTATCGCTCAGGCGGGGAGCACAGAGGAGGAGAATGATCTTCTGGACCGGGTGCAGGTGGAGAGCTATGTCAATCCCCAGATCCCGGGGATCTACTCGGTGATCTACACCCTGACTTCTCTGGACAATACCCAGATTGCCAGGGAGGTGCTGACGGTGACGGTGACGGGAGGAGAGGAATGATCGACCTGCATTGCCACATACTGCCGGGACTGGATGATGGGGCAGACTCCTGGGAGACGGCCTTGGAGATGGGCCGTATGGCGGCGGAGGCCGGCACGGTGACGGTGGCTGCCACCTGCCACTACCTTCACCCATCCTCCCGGCTGACGAGTTTCGGCACAGACTTTGAATGGGCATACAGGGAAAAGAAGGAGAGACTGCAGGCATTCTTTGAGAAGATGAAAATCGGCCTCACCTTGACGGCTGGGGCGGAGATCTTTGCTGGTGAGGATTTTCTCTCCAGGATGGGGAGGGAACCTCTTCCAACCTTGAACGGCACCCGCTGCCTGCTGGTGGAGACCCCACCCGATGCCCCTGCATTTTTCATCTACCGGCTGCTGGATCGTCTGCTGGAGATGGACTATCTTCCCCTGCTGGCCCATCCGGAACGGTATCTCTGTGCCCAGCGGATGCCAGCCCATCTATATGAATGGTATCGGATGGGGGCAATGCTGCAGGTGAATAAGGGGAGCGTGTACGGGGCCTTTGGTTCGGCGGCCCAGCGGACGGCGGATGCCATCCTGCGCCACCGTCTGGCGGCGGTGGCCGCCTCCGATGCCCATTCAGCTGTGAGGCGGACGCCCAGGATGGACAGCCTGTACCAACTGCTGGCGGAGAAGTATGGACCTGCCTGTCCGGAACTTCTGCTGAGGGAGAATCCCAGGAGGATTTTAGAGGGGCGAAGGGTGATCTGGGAATCGCCCATCCCGTTTGATTACGATGAATGAAGAGGGAAAGAGCATGAGTGAAACTGGCGGAAAGAGTAGGTTGGCTGCGCGGATCGGTGCGGGCATCCTGCTGTTTGCGGTGATTTTCATATTGACGGCGGCGGCTGTCTTCGGTGTGCTCTACTTTAAGGGCAAGAGCAATCTGGCAGCCAAGGGGAGCGAGGGAGCGCAGGTGCTGGAGACGGCGGCGGAGACCACAACCGCCGCCTGGGAGGGAGATCTGCTGGATGAGAATGAGATTTCTTATAACGGAAAACGGTACCGCTACCGGGAATCTCTGATCAATATCCTCTGTATGGGAGTGGATCAGAAATCCATCAGTAAGGAGAAATCCTACGGGAAGGGCGGTCAGGCGGATGCGGTATTTCTGGTTTCCTTGGACACAGAGACTGGCCAGATCACGGTGTTAAACTTGTCGCGGGATACCATGGCGGATGTGAACCTCTACACGGAGTCCGGCAACTATGCCGGGACGGAGAAGCGCCAGCTCTGCCTGGCCTACGCCTACGGAGACGGCCGCCATGCCAGCTGCGAAAACATGGAGCTGGCTGTCTCCCGTCTCCTCTACGGCATTCCCATACAGGGGTATGCTGCGGTGAGCATTTCCGCCATTCCCGTGCTCAACGACGCTGTGGGCGGAGTGCAGGTGACTTTGTCGGAGGAGGCGGCCGCAACGCTTACCCGGCGCTGCAGCGGCACCTTCCAGGCGGGGGAGACCATCACCCTGGACCGGAACACGGTATATGAATACATTCATTACAGGGAGTGGAGAGGGGATGCGCCGGTGGATGCCAACAATGCGCGCATGGCCCGCCAGCGCCAGTATATCTCCTCCTTTGCCTCCCAGGTCATGAGCCAGAGTCTGGGGGATCTGTCCTTGCCGGTGCGGCTGTTTGAGATCATGGGGGACTACACAGTTACGGACCTCACCGTCTCCGACGTGTCTTATCTGGCGGCCACCGCCCTGAAAAACGGGGTCAGCCAGATGCGCATGGAGACAGTGCCGGGGACAGTGACGCAGGGGAAGGACGGCTTGGCCCAGTATGTGACAGACGATCAAGCCCTGAGGGAAATGGTGTTAAATCTTTTTTATGAATCGGAGCAGACAGAGAGCTATGAATCACAGGAATAGAAACAGAGTGCTGGCGGGAGTGCTGCTGGCGGCGGCCGTGTGCTGCGCCGTCTGGGCAGGGAATTATATTTATCAGCGGGGGCAGGAGAAGTCTGCTCTGGAGGAACTGCAGGCGGAGGCCAAGGCGGAGACGGAAGCGGCCCCGGAGGCGGGGCAGGAGACCGCTCCAGCAGAGACAGAACCGGTGGGGTTGGATCCCTACGTGGATTTTGGGGAGCTGCAGGCCCGCAATCCGGAGATTTATGCCTGGATCACCGTGCCGGGAACCCGCGTGGATTATCCCATCCTGCAGCGGGAAGGCTCCCATCAGGACTATTATTTGATGCATGATGTGGACGGGAATCTGACGGCTTCCGGAAGTATCTACACGGAGAGTCTCAACC
>DXEU01000097.1 GCA_019114845.1 Candidatus Lachnoclostridium stercoripullorum
AAGGTGCAGAGCACCGAGGCATCTAATGCCATTGAGGGCATCGTGACCACAAACACCCGCATCCGGCAGCTGGTGGCGGAGAAAACGACGCCAAGAAATCGGGATGAGCAGGAGATTGCAGGTTATCGGGATGTGCTGAACCTCATTCACGAGAACTTCGACGCCATCCCTATTACACAAAACTATATCCTGCAGCTCCATAAAATCTTCTACAGCCACATGAACAACCCCATGGCCGGCAGAACTAAAAACGTGCAGAACTATATCAGCGCCACCTATCCCGATGGCCATGTGGATACCTTGTTCACGCCCTTGGCCTCATACGAAACGCCGGAGGCCCTGGACAGAATCTGCGAGGAGTACAATCGGGTCATTGGGAATATGGAAGTGGAGCCGCTGATCGTCATTACCGTGTTCATCCACGACTTTCTCTGCATTCATCCCTTTAACGATGGAAACGGCAGAATGAGCCGCCTGCTGACCACGCTGTTGCTCTACCGCAGCGGGTTTTATGTAGGCAAATATATCTCACTGGAGGCCAAGATTGCAAAAAACAAGGATCTCTATTATGATGTCTTGCGTCAGGCCCAAATCGGATGGCATGAAGGCACTGAAAATGTGGTTCCGTTCATCAAGTATCTGCTGGAAATCATTCTTTCCGCCTGCAAAGATTTTGCAGATCGTTTTGCTCTTGTAGAGACCAAGCTCCCTGCCCTGGAGACTGTGCGCCGAGCCACCATGGAGAAGGTCGGCCGGTTTACCAAGCAGGACATCCGGGAACTCTGCCCCTCCCTCAGCATCAGCTCCATCGAGGGGGCGCTGCGGAAATTGGTGGCCGCTGGAGAATTGAAACGGGAGGGTGTTGGAAAGAACATCTGCTATTACAGATTAAAATGATTTACAATTCCTTTAAGACAGAACCGATGCCAGTCATGTCCTCAATATTTTTGATAAATCCTTTCCCTTCGCCAACTCATCGATGAGCTTATCCAGATAGCGGATGTCCCGCATCAGCGGGTCCTCGATGCTGTCTAATTTTACGCCGCAGATGGACCCTTTGATGAGAAAGCGGTTGGGGTTCATCGCGGGTGCGTTCCGAAAAAAGTCTCCATATGCAGTTCCATCCTCCAGCATTCTGTGAATATCCTCTTCCCCGTAACCGGTCAGCCATTGGGTGACTGTGATTACCTCCGCAGCTGTCCGCCCCTTGCGCAGCGCCTTCTGTTCCAGCAGCGGCCAGATTGCAGAAAAGGGCATCTGAAATATTTTTTGATTATCCATTTCCAGTTTCCTCCCAGAGTGTATTTTCATTGAGTATATCATTATTTTAGGCGGAAGAAACAGATTAATCTTCGCACATATCCTTTTTAAATAATGGTTTTATAAATATATTATAACTAAATAATTGATTTTACAAATATATTTCCCTGTGCTATGATGGCAGCGAAAAACATGGAAATGAGGAAAAATAATAGAAGGAGGATATCATATGAAGTACCAGTCAAAGTACAGGGACCAGTTCCCAGAGGGATTTCTCTGGGGAGGAGCCATCGCCGCCAATCAGGCGGAGGGCGCGTGGCTGGAGGATGGAAAGGGTCTGGATCTGGCGTCCTGCTTCCCCTACGGCATCCACCACAAGTTCCGGGGAAGACCTGTGGAGGGAATCTATTACCCCCAGAAGGAGGCCATCGATTTCTATCACAGATACAAGGAAGATGTGGCCATGTTTGCGGAGATGGGATTTAAGGTGTTCCGCACCTCCATCCACTGGACCAGAATTTTCCCCAGCGGCGAGGAGGAGACGCCCAACGAGAAGGGGCTGGAGTTTTATGACAGCCTGTTTGACGAGCTGCTGAAGTATGGCATTCAGCCGCTGGTGACCATTTCCCACTACGAAATGCCGGTGAACCTGGTGGAGAAATACGGGGGATGGCGGGACCGCAGGCTCATTGAATTTTATCTGCGCTTCTGCGAGACCATTTTCCGCCGGTACAAGGATAAGGTAAAATATTGGCTCACCTTCAACGAGATCAACAACATGCGCAGAAATGCGGATTATGTGGCGGGGGTGATTTTTGACGGCTCAGAGGACAGGAAAACCAGGCAGAACCTGATCTATCAGGCAGCCCACCACATGTTTGTGGCCAGCGCGAAGGCCAATCAGCTGTGCCATGAGATCATCCCCGACGCGCAGATCGGGTGCATGCTGTCCCTCAGCAACATTTACCCCTACAACTGCGATCCCCAGGCGGTGTTGAGACCATGGATATCCGCCGCAAATCCCTGTTCTTCTCCGATGTGATGATCCGGGGCTATTATCCGGGGTACATTGAGAGAGTGTGGAAGGAGGAGGGCGTGGAGCTTGAGATAGAAGAGGGGGATCTGGAGGTGATCCGGCAGTATCCCAGTCAGTTCCTGGCCTTCAGCTACTATAAAACCACGGCCCACGAGGCGGGCAAGCCGTCCTTCTTCGACACCGGCGGCGAGCAGAACACCCCCAACCCGTTTTTGAAGACCAGCGACTGGGGCTGGCAGATCGATCCCATGGGATTCCGCTACACGTTAAATGAGGTGTATGACCGGTATCAGGTGCCGCTTTTCCCGGTGGAGAACGGCCTGGGAGCGGTGGACGTGGTGGAGGATGGAAAAATCCACGACAGCTACCGCATCGACTATCTGAGAGAGCATCTGAAGGCCCTGCAGGAGGCGATCAAGGATGGGGTGGAAGTGATGGGATATGCCTATTGGGGTCCCATCGACATTGTCTCTGCGGGAACCGGGGAGATGAAGAAGCGCTACGGGTTCATTTACGTGGACAAGGACAACGAGGGAAATGGAACCCTGAAGCGCCTGAGAAAGGATTCTTTCGACTGGTATAAGCATGTGATTGAGACCAACGGAGAGTGCCTGAATCAGGGCTGGTAAGGTGCAGGCTCCTGGGATCTGGCTCCTGGGATCTAGCCTCTGAGAGCCGGATTCTGGGAGCCTGATTTCGTCTTATCCCAGCCAGGCCGTGTAGAGAATCACTATGACCAGGGACGGCAGCAGGTTGGCGACTTTGATCTTTACGGGGAAGATCATGTTGACGCCCACGCAGAAGATGAGCATGGAGCCCAGCATGGACATGCTGTCGATCATGGGAGTGGTGAGAAATATCTGAATTCCCCTGGCCAACAGGGTGATGCTGCCCTGGAACAGGAGCAGGGGGATGGCGGAGAAGACGGCCCCCACCCCGAAGGCGGCGGAGAAGATGGCCACGATAATTCCATCCAGGATCGCCTTGGTGTACAGCATGGACGGGTCCCCCGCCAGCCCGTCCTGCAGGGGGCCGATGACGGCCATGGCTCCCACGCAGATGGTGAGGGTGGTCATGACGAATCCGTCGATGAATTTGGAGTCTTTTTCCCGGCCGGATTTCTTCCGCAGCCAGTCGCCGAATTTGACGAAGCGGCGCTCGATGTTCAGCCATTCTCCAATCACGGCCCCCGCCGCCAGGGAGACGGCGCACATCATGGTGCCGTCCGCGCTCAGGCCGCTCCCCTGGACGGTGAACATTTTTTCTAAGGCGCCGGAGATTCCGATGAACATGACGGCCAGGCCGATGGCCTGCATGATGGTGTCCTGAAATCTCTGGGACAGCCCCCGTTTAAAAAGCATTCCCACCAAGCCGCCGGCGATGACTGCGCCGGTGTTGGCGATGGTTCCAATTCCTATCATTTCTGCAAATCCTCCTGTGTGTCGGACGGCGGAGTGACCGCTCCGCTCTTGTCGATGGAAATATCAAAAGAAATTCCCTCTATGTACTGGAAAAATTCTTCTTTTTTGACGGACTCAGTGACCATCCTGGTGAAGCCGCCGGACGAGGTGCCAGGGTGAAGGGTCAGGGAGGCGTCTGGGGAGACATTCGCGTCTCGGGAGGCGCCCCCGGACGCGTCGGAGGACGCTTCCCGGGGCGTGAGGGAGACTTCCAGCAGGGCAGTGCGGGGAATGCTGCTGCCGAAGATGAAATTTCCCAGGCTGTAGACAATGGGTTTTCCCCGGTAGTATTCGATGCCCTGGAGAACGTGGGGATGGCTGCCCACCACCAGGTCGGCCCCAGCGTCGATGCACTGACGGCCCAGGGAGGTCTGATGGTCCACCGGCATTTCCGCCCGCTCCACGCCCCAGTGGATGAGCACCACCAGGTAGTCGCAGAGGGGGCGGGTCTCCTGGATGGTCTGCACCAGAAGAGCCGGATCGTAGGCGGTGAGCATGCCGGGGGAGGAGGCGCCCGCTGTCCAGGAGGCCACGGGGATGACCCGAGAGGCCCCGATAAAGCCCACCCGGACCCCGTTCACGTCCACGATGGCCGGCTGCCTGGCCGCCTCCGAATCGGCTCCGGCTCCCACGTGGAGAATGCCGGCCTGATCCAGGGTGCTCACGGTGTCCAGGAGGGCGTCGGTGCCGAAATCCAGGGCGTGGTTGTTGGCCAGGGTGACCAGATCCACGCCGATCTCGTTCATGAGGGAGACGCGGCTTTCCGGCAGCCGGAAGGTGTACTGCTTATCCGGCGCCTGCTGCCCCCGGCTGCTGAAGGGAAATTCCTGGTTGGCGGCGAAATAGTCCGCCTCCCCGATGAGGGAGCGGTAGCCGTCGTCCAGAACCCCTGAGATGTCTCCTGCCCGGTCGTAGGCGTTTAACACGTGGTCGGAGAGGTAGATATCGCCGGAGAAAAGGAGGCGGACGGGCTGCGGCTCAGCCTCCGCGGGAATTTCCGGCCCGGGGGAGTCCGGGCCGGAGGAGACTTCCGGATTGGCGGGGGAGTCCGCCTCGGGGGAGGTCTCCGGCGCGGCGGGAATATTCGCTCCCGGCCCCTGGGTGGTTTCCTGAGTCGCCCCCTGGGCCGCCCCTTGGGCCGTCTCCTGAACCGTCCCCTGAGCCGCCCCCTGGGCCGTCTCCTGGGCTGCGAAGGCTGCCGTCAGATCCGGGTCATGGTAGCGGGATGAGCCGCACCCGGAGAGAAGGAGGGCGGAGAGCGCCAGGGCGGTAGCAGTATGACTGAATATAGAATGCAGTTTCATAAAATTTCCTCACTGTTCACGAAAAATAATTCACAAGAATAGCTCTATTTTCCGTCAATCCATAGGATTCGTCAATATGAAAATTCAAGTGGCGCGGGTTCTCTTTATCGATTATAATGGGCAGAAGGAGGTTTATCCTCAGAATACAGATTTGAATGAGACGATTGTCAGAGAGAAGGAGGCACACTTGATGGAAAAGACCATGGTGGAACTTTTGATGGAGCGGCGCAGCATCCGCAGATACACGGGGGAGAGAGTCCCCGAGGAGAGCTTAAAGCAGATTCTCCAGGCGGGGCTTCTGACGCCCAGCGGGCACAACGCCAAGCCCTGGGAGTTTGTGGTGGTCCGTGACCGGGAAACCTTAAATAAGCTCTCCCAGTGCAGGGAAGGCTCGGCGGAGATGTTAAAGGGAGCGGACTGCGCCGTCGTGGTGCTGGGGGACGAGGAGAAGACGGATGTGTGGACGGAGGACTGCTCTGCGGCCATGATGAATATGCACCTGACGGCCTCCTCCCTGGGAGTGGGCAGCTGCTGGATCCAGGGCAGGCTGCGCACGGTAAACGGGGAGAGCACGGAGCAGGTGGTGAGGAATATTCTGGGCTTCCCGGAGAAATACCGGCTGGAGGCGATCCTCTCCCTGGGCATGCCGGCGGTGCACCCGGAGGCCAGAAGGCTGGAGGACTTGCCTGAGGAGAGAATCCACTGGGAGAAATTTTAAGGAGCGTTATTTTCCATGGATTTTTTGAACAGCAAAATCAAGACCATCTATTTCCGCTACCTGGCGGCGTCCTTCGGCAGCACGCTGATCTCGTCCATCTACGCGGTGGTGGACATGGCCATGGTGGGTCAGTACCACGGACCCGACGGCTCGGCGGCGCTGGCGGTGGTGGCCCCGATTTGGAACATCATCTACAGCATCGGCCTGCTGATGGGAATCGGCGGGTCGGTCCTCTTCAGCATGATCCGGGGTTCCGCCCAGGGGAGAGAGCGGGAGTCAAATGAGTATTTTACCGCCTCCGTCATCGGTTCGGCGGTGCTGGCCTCCTCGATCTGGGTGCTCATCGCCCTGTTCGACGAGCCCCTTCTGGTGGCCTTCGGGGCCGGGGATCACACCCTCGAGCTGGCGAGAGCCTATGTGGCCCCCATCAAATTTGCGGTGCCCCTGTTCCTGCTCAACCAGATGCTCTCCGCCTACCTGCGCAACGACAAGAACCCGGGGCTGGCCACGGCGGCGGTGCTGGCGGGAGGGATTTTCAACATATTCGGGGACTATTTCTTCGTGTTTGTCTGCGATATGGGGGCATACGGCGCCGGTCTGGCCACGGCTGTGGGATCGGCCATCACCTTCGCGGTGCTGCTGGCCCATTTCTTTACGAAGAAAAATACCCTGCGGCTGGTGCGCCCCGCCCGGCTGGGGGACAAGCTGAGGAGAATCTGCGTCACGGGATTTTCCACCTTCTTCATCGATGTGGCCATGGGAATTCTCACCATCCTCTTCAACCGCCAGATTATGAAATATCTGGGCACCAACGCCCTGGCGGTGTACGGGGTGATTGTCAACATCAGCACCTTTGTCCAGTGCTGCGCCTACAGCGTGGGGCAGGCGGCCCAGCCGATTCTCTCCACCAATTTCGGCGCCGGGCTGGGGGGAAGAATCCGGGAGACTTTAAAGTACGCCCTGGGGACGGCGGCGGTGTTCGGCCTGATCTGGACGGGGCTTGCCATGGCGGTTCCCAACGGGTTTATCCGGATTTTCATGGCCCCCACGGAGGAGGTGCTGGCCATCGCGCCGGCGATTTTCCGCATGTACGGGATCTCCTTCCTCCTGCTGCCGGCCAACGTATTTTCCACTTACTACTTCCAGGCTCTCATGGAGCCCGGGGCGGCGTTTGTGGTGTCGGTGGGCCGGGGACTGGCGGTGAGCGGCATCTTCATCTACCTGCTGCCCCAGCTCTTCGGGGCGGATGCCATATGGCTCGCCATGCCCCTGACGGAGGCGCTGACAGCCGTCTACGTGGTCCGGGAAACGGTAAAATATACGAGGAGACTGCCGGCCTGAGAGGGCCGGCCTTGTTTTTCCTGTGAATCTATTATATAATTTACCCATTATGAGAGAATACGTAGTACTAGATTTAGAATGGAATCAGAACCCCTGCGGGAGAGAACTGCCGGAGAGAAATCTCACCTTTGAGATCATCGAGATCGGGGCAGTGAAGTTAAATGATAAATTGGAAATCATCTCGGAGTTCAACCGCCTGGTGCGCCCTCAGGTCTACCGGGAACTCCATTATAAGATTTCTCAGGTGACCCATATCACCATGGACGAGCTGAAGGCGAAGGGCCAGCCCTTTGAGACGGTTATGAGGGACTTTGAGGAGTGGTGCGGGCCGGACGCGGTCTACTGCACCTGGGGGCCCATGGATTTGACAGAGCTTCAGAGAAATATCGCCTATTTCGGGATGGAAAATCCGTTTCCCAAGCCGCTTCTCTACTACGATGTGCAGAAGCTGTACAGCCTGTTTAGGAAAAATGGGGAAGAGAAGACGGCCCTGGACACGGCGGTGAGGGAGCTGGAAATCCCTGAGGACCGGCCGTTTCACCAGGCGTTTGACGACGCCTGCTACACGGCGCGGGTGATGGAGAAATTGGACTGGGAGAAGGCGGAGCCGTTTATCTCCATCGACTATTACCGGCTTCCGGAGAACCGCAAGGAGGAGGTATTTCTGCGGTTTCCGGGATACACCAAGTACGTGTCCAGGACTTTCGCATCCCGGGAGGATGCCATCGGCGACCGGCGGGTGACGGATATGGTCTGCACGGTCTGCCAGAAGACCATGAAGAAGAAGATCCGCTGGTTTCCGTCGGGGCAGAGGGCGTATCTGTGCCTGTCCGCCTGCAGGGAACACGGCCTCCACAAGGGGAAACTGCGCATAAAGCGGACGGAGGACGGGACGGTCTTTGTGGTGAAGACCATCAAGCCGGTGGATGAGGAGGGCGCGGCGGAGATCAGCGTTCGGAGAGACGAGGAGAAGAAAAAGCGAAACGAGAGGAACCGGCAGAAGCGCCGGGAGAGAAAGAGAAAAAAGGAGGCATGAGGTCAGAAATATGAAGATGAACAGAAAGTGGATGGCGGCGGCAGGTATGGCTGCACTGTTTGGGGCGCTGACGGCCTGCGGGCAGGGGGAGAGCGGCGGGGAGTCCAGCCGCCAGGTGACGGTGTTTGAGGATTTTACAGCCCAGGATCTGGACGGAAATCCGGTGGACGAGAGCATTTTTGCGGACTGCGATGTGACCATGATCAATCTGTGGGGAACCTTCTGCGGCCCCTGTCTCCAGGAGATGCCGGATCTGGGGGAGATCTCAGACGAGTATGCGGATAAGGGATTTCAGATCGTGGGGATCTGTACCGACGCGGTGAATCTGGACGGTGAGATTCTGGAGGATGTGGTGGAGACAGCCAAGGCGGATGCCCAGGAGACCGGGGCGGACTACCTTCACATTGTGCCTGTGGGGGAGATATTCACGGATCTTCTGCCCAGGGTGACGGGAGTCCCCACCACCATCTTTGTGGACAGCAAAGGGCAGCAGATCGGCCTTGCGGATATAGGCGCGAAGGATAAGGACGCCTGGATTCAGGTGATCGAGGAGAAATTGGCCCAGGCGGGTCAGGAGGAAGGATGAGGGGCAGGAGAGAGAACCGCGGGGATTTTGCAGGCGGAGGACGGACAGCTCTGCGCCTGGCTCTCCTGTGCGCCGGGGTGATTCTCCTGGCAGCGGGAATCTTCCGGGGAGAGGTGGCCCTGGTGCTCACCAAGGCCGCCAATATCTGCATGGAGTGCATCGGCATTGGCTGAGAAGAAAAAGGGCAGAGTGATGCGCCATTGGGTCCAGGCCGCCTGGTTCGCCCTCACCAATGGCTACGTTTTAGGATTTCTGGAGGGGAAGATTTACCGGGGAAAGCTGAAGTCTGTCTGTGTGCCGGGGCTAAACTGCTATTCCTGCCCGGGCGCCCTGGGAGCCTGTCCCATCGGCTCTCTCCAGGCGGTGATGGACAGCGGGAAGTTTCAGGTGTCCTGCTACGTGTTTGGCTTCCTGATCCTCTTTGGCACCTGCCTGGGGCGGTTTATCTGCGGATGGCTGTGCCCCTTCGGGCTGGTGCAGGATCTGCTGCACCGGATCCCCATTTTCCGCAAGAGAAAGAATCTGCCGGGCCACAGCGCCCTGGTCTATCTGAAATATGGGGTGCTGGCCCTGTTTGTGCTGATCCTGCCGGCCACGGTGGCAGTGACGGTCACCGGCATGGGGGAACCCTGGTTCTGCAAGTACATCTGTCCCAGCGGGACTCTGCTGGGGGGACTGCCTCTGCTGGCGGCAAATCCGAGCCTTCGCTCCGCGGCGGGAGCGCTCTTTGGCTGGAAATTTGCCGTTCTGCTGGCGGTGCTTCTCCTGTCGGTGAAATATTACCGCCCCTTCTGCAAGTATCTCTGTCCCCTGGGGGCTGTGTACGGATGGTTCAACCCCATCGCCCTGTACCGGCTGCGGGTGGACGAGGACAAGTGCGTGAAGTGCTCCGCCTGCCAAAAGGCCTGCGGCATGGATATCCCGGTGTGGGAGAAGCCCAACAGTGTGGAGTGCATCCGCTGCGGCGACTGCCGGGCAGTCTGCCCCACGGGGGCCATCGAGACGACGGCGGAGCGCTTCAGACAGTGCAAAATGAAAAGAGAGACGGAAAAAGAGCTCCAATGAGGAGCTCTTTTTCGCTGAATTCATTATTTATTTCAGATACCGGTCAAAGAATTCCACCACGATCTTCTTGGTCTCCGGCTGGAAGAATTCCGGTGTGCCGTGGCCGGCGTGCTTCAGGATATAGAGATCGGTGCGGTCCTCCATGCCGGCATCGCAGATCTGCTGGTAGAATTCCTCGCTGATGGCGGTGGGAACCAGGGGATCGGCGTCACCGTGCATGATCAGCATGGGAGACATCTTGGGGTTGATGTAGTATTTGGTGCAGGCGGATTTGGCGCGCTCTTTCATGGTCGCCGGGTCGCCGCCCATGATGGCCCCCGCGTGGGTGTCCTCCACGGTCTTCCATCTGTGGTTGGGGTCCTTCATGGCGATTTCATCCGCCTCCATCAGGGCCACAAAATCCACCGGGCCGAACATGTCGTAGGCGGCCTGAACCTGGGAGGAGAATTCGGACCACTCCTCGGATTCAAAGTTGTCGGTGTTCATGCCGGCCATGGCGCTCAGATGTCCGCCCGCGGACCTTCCCATGACGCCGATGCGGTCGGGATCGATCTCATACTTGTCCGCGTTGGCCCGGAGAAAGCGGATGGCGGTCTTCACGTCCTTGATCTGCTCCGGCCATTTTGCCTGGGCGCTGCTGCGGTAGTACATGGAGGCCACCACGTAGCCGGCTTCCACCAGGTACTCGCACTCCGCCGTCATGAGGTTTTTGTCGCATCCGCGGTATCCGCCGCCGGGAACCCAGAGGATGGCGGGCTTTAAGTATTTCTTCCGGTCCTCCCCCTCCGATCCTGCAGCCAGGCGCATCTCGCTGTTTCCGTTCTGCAGCATGATGGACATCTCCAGGTCCAGCATATTTCCGTCCAGATCCGGCTTCCTGGAATATACGATGCTGTCGATAAAGTTTACGCTGGGGCGTTTTCTGCCCGGGTCAATGGTGTACTTCATAATAATGTTCCTCCTTTTTTAAATCAGATGGGGTAGAAGATGCTGGCGCTGATAATCAGGCTGACGACCAGTATGGCGATCAGGGGCAGGGTGAATTTCATGGTCTTCAAGGGGTTGTGGTTGCCCATTCCGAATCCCATGATGGCGGCGGAGCTTCCCGTGGGGAGCACGAACGCCATCATCCACGCGGAGGCGGCGACTACCAGAACCACATTCCGCACGTTGAACCCGCCGGCGATGGCGGTGGAGGCGGCGATGGGGATCAGCACGGACATAGTTCCCATGTTGTTCATGAAGTTGGTCATCACCGTCGCAACCAGACAGAACACAATCACCACAGTCAGACCGCTGGGGTTGCTTCCCAAGATCTTCAGCACGCCTTCGCCGATGAGCTTGTCCACTCCGGTGGCGGAGAGGGCGCTGGACATGGTCTGCATACCGATTACCATAAATATCATATCAGAACTCAGGGTAGCTGTAACCTGTTTTACGGGGAGAACTTTAAAAAGAATCATCACCAGCACGCCGGCGGCGGGAATGATGTTGGAAATATTGCTTCCCACCACATCCTGCAGCATGAATCCCAGGGTTACGGCGATGAATACGCCCCAGATCACCAGCTCTCCGGTAAAGCTTAAGGGCGGCTCATCCTTTTTCTGCACACCGGCGGGGGCAGCGGCCTCGTTCATCACCGTCTTGGGAACCAGGCGGTAGAACAGCAGGCAGTAGACGGTGCCGATGATGGAGGGAATCAGTCCCACTTTCAGGAAGTCTGCCGTGGAGAGCATATTCTCCGGGCCGCCGATGCCCGTGTACAGGGAGTTGATGATGCCGGTCATGGCGACTCCCATTCCGATGGGGATACGGGACACCCAGAGGCAGTTCATGACAGCCACCACGAAGAAGATGCGCCCGGGCTGAATCTCGCTGTCAGAATCCAGGGCCTGCACCAGCAGGATCATGATGGAGAGGCAGGCGGTGGATCCCATGAACTGGGATAAAAGGATGGTAAAGCCAAAGATGATGCACAGGAGCAGGATTCCCTGAGACCCCTTCATCTGCTGCATACGGTTCTGCAGCTTTTTGATAAAGCTCAGCTTTCCCAGGGCGGATGCGACTACGATCATACAGGCGACCATAATGCAGTTGCCGCTGGACATGCTGGCAAAGGATTCCTCGATGGTGAAGACACCGGTGAGAACCAGAGTAACACAGCAAATCATTCCTGCCACGCCGTAGGGGATAATGTGGGTCAGCAGAGCGATGACCACAAAAAGCAGCAGGAGCAGCACGATAATCATTTCTGTTGTCATGATTCACGTCTCCTTTTTAGATAAAATTATTGTATTTTTCTTTGATCACCGGCGATTTCTATATTTTATATTATAATTGCCGGTATTTCTCTGGACAAGCTGGTTAATTTTATAATATGATTAAGAAAAACTTATATCTATAAGGAGAATTGAGATGCAGACAAAGCAGCTGAATTACATTGTGGAGATAGCCAGGCAGCAGAGTCTCTCCGGGGCAGCCAGGGTTCTCGGCATTTCTCAGCCGGCTTTGAGTCAGTTCCTGGCGGCGGAGGAGAGGAGTCTGAACACCCAGCTCTTCTTCTCCTACCAGAATAAACTGTACCCCACGCCGGCGGGGGCCGTCTACATCAGCGCGGCGTCGGAGATGATCCGGATCAAGGAGCAGACCTACCGGAAAATCCTATCCTACCAGGCAGACTCCGTAAAAACGATCCAGATCGGCTTTGCCGATCCGGTGACCAGGCGGACGGCCGCGAAGGCAGTTCCCCTGGTCTGTGGCCAGTACCCGGATGTGACGGTGATTCCCATTATCGGGAGGGAGGAGCAGCTTAAGGAACAGGTTGCCCGGGGGGAGATTGACATGGCGGTTTTCAGCCAGGGGGATTCCCACGGGTCTGATGAAAATTTTTATCAGTTTGCCAGCCGGGAAATCTATGTGGTGATCCCTGAAAATTTTGAACTCTCCTACCCGCTGATGGAGAACAGCCGAAATCATGAGCTGATCTCCCTGGAGGAGATGAGAAATTTCCCCTTCATCCTCCCGGATCGGAACACCTCAAAGAGGCAGATCATAGACAGGCTGTTTCAGGAGGCGGGATTTGAGCCAAATGTGATTTACACCACATCCGACTTCTTTCTGACGCGGGAGCTGGTGAACGCGGGATTTGGGATCGCCTTTCTGCCGGAACGCCTTGCGGAGCGCACGGACGAGATGAGGTGCAGAGTGCTTGCCCTGACCAGCCATCCGGCGGAGCAGATGGGGATTGCCTTGAGCCGCGGGCGGGAACCGGACGGGGTGGAGCGCCTGCTGATTTACTGTATCCTGCAGAGGGCGGCCAGGGAGGAGGGGGATTCTCTGCTCTACAATGGGCAGTCCCGCAGAATCATGGAGAGCTACGATGGGAGGGAGGGCTATCAGTGGATACAAGACAGCTTGAATACATAATTGCCATTGAGGAGGAGAGGAGCATTTCCCGGGCGGCGGAGCGGATGTATGTCACTCCCTCCGCCCTCAGCCAGCAGCTGAAAAATCTGGAGGCGGAGCTGAAAACGACTCTTTTTGTCAGGGGCCGCGAGGGGATGTCTCTGACTCCCGAGGGAAATCTCTACCTCTCCGGGGCCAGGGCCATGATGGAGATCAAGCGCCAGGCCATGGAGAAGATCCAGCAGATGTCCGGAGCGGAAAATCAGAAAAAGGTGATCTATATTGCGCTGAATCAGAATTTTTACAAATTTGTGCAGGCGTACATCATCTCGGAATTTGAGAAGAGGTTCCCATACATGAAGCTGGAGGCGGTGCTGGTGACGGAGACCTCGGCGAAGGATGAAATCCTCCGAGGGAAGGCAGACATCGGGTTTATCATAGCCAGCGGGCTGAAGGCCACTTCCCTGGAGAGTATTCCCCTGCAGCGGGAACCTCTGCACCTGGCTTTTCCCCGAACTCTTTTCCCGGAAGGAGTCTCGGAAATCCCCTATGACGAGCTGATCCGGGCCCTTCAGCCGCTGGATTACATCTCCGCGCCGCATGTTGCGCTCCGCTACGCGGATCTGTACTATCTGCGGAGCGCGGGGCTGGACCCTCAACTACTCTGCTATGCGTCCTCCTACGCACATCTCAGGAAGCTTCTGAACCTTCAGTTCGCCTACGGGATTATACCGGAAGGATTCATCGAGGAGACGGACAGCTTTTCCCACATTCCCGTGAGGCCGGCGGCCTACTATACGCTGGAAATCGTGCTGGGGGGCACATTGGCCATGACGCAGGAACTCAGGGAGCTGATTCTCATGTTTCTGCGCACCTTTGACCGGGAGAGCGGCGGGAAAAGTATGCTGGAAGCGCTGGAACATGGATGATATTGAAAATAATTCTCAAAAATATTGACAAGAAAGCGGAGCTGTGCTATTCTATCCCCAGAAGTTAGTTAAAACTAACCAAGAAAAAGACGGAGGAGACAGATGACTGCGATTGCCTTTGAGAGACAGCTCGCCATGCACTGTGCGCCGGCTCTGGTGGGAATCAAGCCGGCCAATATTGTCACCTTTCCGGTGAAGGATGGGGAGGAGGGAATGCGGCCCGGGGAACTGGCCGCGGCCTACAACCGCCGGTTTCAGGGAAGGGATCTGAGGTTTCGGATTTTGCGGGAGTGCCCCAGGAGGCGGCTTCTCATGGTATATCGGCCGTCTAAGCTGGAGAGACATTTGAGGCGCCCAGAGGTGAGACAAATCCTGGCATCCGAGGGATACCGGGAGGCGGAGCTGGAGGAGCTTTTGGGGCAGCTGGAGGAGCGGGTGCGCAGGTCCGGCTCCTGCGATTTTCCCCATGAGATCGGACTTTTCCTGGGATATCCTGTGGAAGATGTGGTGGGATTCATGGAGAATTGTGGAAAAAACTGTCTCTACTCCTGTTACTGGAAGGTGTACTCCGATGTGGACAGGGCCAAGGCCTGGTGTAGCCGCTGGGAGCGCGCCAGGGACGGGATGCTGAGGGCGGTGGACTCCGGAAAGAGAATTTATGATATGGGAGGAAAATCAAAATGAAGATTGGAGTAATCTATTGGTCTGGAACGGGCAATACGGAGATGATGGCGGCAGCGGTGGCGGAAGGCGCCAGGGCCGCGGGGGCGGATGTGGACGTGATGACGGTCTCGGAGACGGACGCGGCCGGCGCTCTGGCCTACGACGCCCTGGCGCTGGGCTGCCCGGCCATGGGCGCGGAGGAGCTGGAGGAGACGGAGTTTGAGCCGTTTTTTGCGGAGCTGGAGAGCAGCCTGGGCGGGAAAAAGGTGGCGCTCTTCGGATCCCACGAGTGGAACGAGGAAGGCCAGTGGATGGACGACTGGTCGGAGCGGGCCATCGGGGACGGGGCCGTTCTCTGCGGGGGAATGGGACTTAAAATCTATTCCACCCCGGATGAGGAAGGGCTGGAGAAGTGCAGGGAGCTGGGGAAGGCTCTGGCTTCCATGTAATATCAGATTGGGGAGATGTCCCGGCTGACAGGTCTCAGCCGGGATATTTTGCGTTTGTAACTTTTTCGGCAAGCGCCTCCTGAAGAACCTTTGATACGTTCAGGTGCAGCCGATCCGCCTCCAGGTTAAGCCAATTTGGAAGAGTGACATTCCGGCGAACCATCCGGTTATCCATCTTTTTTCTGTACTCAGCAAAATCAACATCAACCATTGTCAACATTCCCTGAGTGTAATCAAAATCCTCTGTATCTTCTTTCGCCTTAGCAGTCGCATCTTCACAGCTTGAGGGATCCGGAATATC
>DXEU01000098.1 GCA_019114845.1 Candidatus Lachnoclostridium stercoripullorum
AGTAAAGGCAGAGAAGAGACCGATTGGGAGGAAAAGTGAGATGAAAAGGAAGACATTTTTTCTGATGTTCCTATCCGCCTCCGCCCTGGCTGCGGGGTGCGGGAACGGCGTGATCAGAGAACTTCCAGCGATGGAACTTCCAACGATGGAACTGCCGGCCAGGGAACTTCCGGCAGAGGAAACCAAGTTTTCCTTTGATGACCTGCAGGGCTTGGAGTTTATATTTTCCAGCGGGGCAGGGGCCTGGGGGACGACTCTGCAGGTCCGCTGGGACGGAAGTTTTGCAGGGACCTACAGCGACAGCAATATGGGGGAGACCGGGCCGGAGTATCCGGGCGGTACCCAGTACCGCTGCGATTTCAGCGGGCAGTTTACGGAGCCGGAAAAAGTGAATGATTATACATATTCCGTGGAGATTGCCGCTATGGACTACGTGGAGCCGGCGGGGAGCGAGGAGATTAGGGACGGCATTTTATATCGGTATACGGACGTGTACGGCCTGAGCCGGGACGGAGAAATCCTAATTTATCTGCCGGGGGCGCCTCTGGAGGAGCTTTCCCAGGAATTTCGCAGCTGGATCGGCTATTATGACTTGTCAGGTGCGGAGGATGAGACATTGTCCTTCTACGCTCTGAACAATGCGGCGGAGCAGCAGGGCTTTGGCAGCAGAAGTGTGGAGGGAGAGTGATGTGGGGCGGCAAGGTAAGAGTCAGGAAGGAACTGGCTCTGATACCGATCATATGCGTAAACAGTTTTGCGGTGGTCCTGATGCTGTTTTCCGGGTTCGGGATTTCGGCCATCTCCAGCGTGCCGTACGCCTTCAACCAAGTGCTGCCGGATATTTCCCTGGGAACCTGAACCTACCTGTTCCAGGGATTGTTGGTGTGCATTCTGTTTGGGGTGAGAAGAAACATCCACATTCCCTATCTGTTCAGCTTTGTGGTGGGCTTTCTGTTCGGGATTGCCGTGGACGTCCATGAGTCCTGGAGCGATATTCTGCCGACGGATCTGTCCTGGAGAATTTTGTATTTTGCCGTCAGCTACCTCCTGCTCTGCGTGGGAATCGCCATCGGTAACAAGAGCCGGATGCCCCTGGCGCCCGCGGATCTGTTTCCCAGGGAATTCTCTGCTTTGACAGAGAAGCCGTATTCCAGGGTGAAGATCTGTTTTGACGTCACCTGCCTGACAGTCACCGCCCTGGTCACCTGGGTGTTTGCGGGCGGAATTCGAGGCCTGGGATTGGGGACGGTTCTGGCTGCCTTCACCATGGGAAAGGTGATCGGAAAAATCGGCGAACAGCTGGAACAGCGGGTAGAATTTATCTAAATTTAAAATATTTTCTTCCAACCGTCTGGGAATACCCGGGCGGTTTTTCCATGTTTTCCCCCTTGACGAAATCGGTTTTTTGGAGTATTCTAAATAAAAAGAACAGATGTTCGATTCTGTAAATGCAGCTGCAGAGAGGACGGCGGCGGGAAGGAGGGATCCCATGGGGGAGAGAAGTTATATAGCCATCGATCTGAAATCGTTTTACGCTTCGGTGGAGTGCGCGGAGCGGGGGCTGGATCCCATGACGACCAACCTGGTGGTGGCGGATGAGAGCCGCACCAGCAAGACCATCTGTCTCGCTGTCTCCCCCTCTCTGAAGGCATGGGGGATTCCTGGGCGGCCCCGGCTGTTTGAGGTGATTCGCAAGGTGGAGGAGGTGAACCGCAGGCGCCTGGAGCGGGCGCCTGGGCATCGCTTTTCAGGCGCCTCCTGGAGCGATGCGGAGCTGAGGACATCCCCCTGGCTGAAGGTGGATTACATTGTGGCGGTTCCGCGCATGGCCCTCTATATGAAGCGCAGCTCAGAGATTTACAAGATTTATCTGAAGTATGTGGCCCCGGAGGACATCCATGTGTACTCCATCGATGAGGTGTTCATCGACGCGACCTCCTATCTGAAAGCGGGAGGACTGACGGCGGAGCAGCTGGCGTCCAGGATGATCCGGGATGTGCTTCAGACCACCGGCATCACGGCCACGGCTGGAATCGGCCCCAATCTCTATCTGTGCAAGGTGGCCATGGATATTGAGGCGAAGCATAGTTCTCCGGATGCGGACGGGGTTCGCATCGCCAGCCTGGATGAGGAGAGCTACCGCCGACGCCTGTGGAATCATCGGCCGCTGACAGATTTCTGGAGAGTGGGAGCCGGATATGCCCGCAGGCTGGAGGAGAGAGGACTTTTTACCATGGGAGATATTGCCAGGTGTTCCCTGGGAAAAGCGGAAGATTACTATAATGAGGATCTGCTTTACCGGATGTTTGGGGTGAATGCGGAGCTTCTCATCGACCATGCCTGGGGCTGGGAGCCGTGTACCATGGCGGATATCAAGGCTTACCGGCCGGAGAGCAGCAGTGTGGGGTCCGGACAGGTTCTCCACTGCCCGTATCCCTGGGAGAAGGCCAGGCTGGTGGTGAAGGAGATGGCGGATCTCCTCGCCCTGGAATTGGTGGACAAGGGGTTGGTGACAGACCAGCTGGTCTTGACGGTGGGATATGACCGGGAGAATCTGACAGATTCGGGGAGCGGAGGCAGCTATCGGGGAGAGATTCGGCTTGACCGGTACGGGAGGAAGGTGCCTGTCCACGCCCACGGGACGCTCAACCTGGATCGCCCCACGTCTTCCTCCAGGAAGCTGACGGAGTCAGCTGTCCAGCTATTTGAGCAGATTACAGATCCGCAGCTTCTGGTCCGCAGGATCAACATTGTGGCCAATCGGGCGGTGAGTTTTAGGGAGCAGATGGAGCAGCCGGTGTTTGAACAGCTGGATCTGTTTACAGATTATGAAAAACAGCGGAGGGATGAGGCTCAGGCGAAGGAGGATATGGAGAGGGAAAAAAAGATGCAGGAAGCCATGCTCTCCATCAAGAAAAAGTTTGGCGGAAATGCCATCCTCAAGGGGATGAACCTGGAGGAGGGGGCGACAGGGGCGGAGAGAAACCGGCAGATTGGCGGTCACAGAGCGTGAGAGGGGGGAAGCATGATGGAGGAGAGGCGAGAGAACCCATATGAGGACATCATTCACTGTGAAAGGCCTCAGTCTGGGCGGCATCCGAGGATGGCGGTGAAGGACCGGGCGGCCCAGTTTTCACCTTTTGCCGCACTCACCGGATATGAGGATGTGATTCGGGAGACGGGGAGATGGACGGAGGAGAAGCGGGAGCTGGATGAAGACCGGGAGCGGGAGCTGGACGGAAGGCTGCAGCGGCTGATGAGCCAGGGAGATGGGCATCCGTCGGTGAGAGTGACCTATTTTCTGCGGGATGAGAGAAAGGATGGGGGACAGTATGTGACGGCGGAGGGACGGATTCACCGTCTGGATCCATCGTTTCGGGTGCTGGTTTTGGAAGATCGTCGGGAGATTCCCCTGGGAGATATCGTGGAGCTGGAGGACGGCCAGGTCCAGTGAGACCTGGCCGCCGCAGCGGATCGTATGGGGTTATGGCTCGCGGACGAAGGGGACAACTCCCTCCACAGCCTGGGCGGGGGTGATCTCCACATCCTCGCGGTCGATGTCGATGAGGCGGTAGCAGTCGCTGCCCATCTGGAGTTCTTTCATGTAGGTCAGCTGCCGGAGGCCGTGGCGGCTCTCCATCCGCTCCACCAGATCCCGGTGATCCGCCTCCTTCAGGGCGTAAACAAGGTCCACGGAGGCCTGGTCGACGGCCAGAATGTCCAGGGAAGCCAGGATTCCGATGTTGGGAGTCACCACCGGCATGGCGGCGGTTCCCTCGCAGTCGCAGGAGACAGACATGTTCCGCAGAACATTTACGTAGGAGATATGCCCTTTGAAATGGTCTGCTACCGCCTTGGCGGATTCCATCATGCGCTCCATAAACTCCTCGTTGGAGATATCCCACATGTCATCGGAGCCGGGAGTGGTGTGGATCATGGCCTTGCCGATGCGCCCGTCGGCGCAGCCGATGCCGATATTCTTGGCGGAGCCGCCAAAGCCGCCCTTGGAGTGCCCTTTAAAGTGGGTTAGGACAAAGAGGGAGTCGTAATCGACGATGGTTTTTCCCATGGACATCTCGGTGAACCATTTGCCGCCGGTCACGGGGAGGTTGACCGTTCCGTTTTCGTCCATGATGTCCACCGGGCAGAAGGTCCATCCGTTTACCTTCAGCGTTTCCCGGTGCTGCTCGGTGGTATAGCGGTCTCCCTCGTAGTACGTGTTTGTCTCCACGATGGTGGCCTGGGGGAGATTATTTTGAATCAGATGCTCCACCCAGGGCCTGGGGATGATGTTGGGGCCGTGCTGCTCGCCGGTGTGGAGCTTGATGGCCACTTTTCCGGTGAGGGGCTGGCAGATGCGCCGATAGATTTTTTCGAGTCCCTGGGCGGACAGATCTCTGGTAAAATATACGGCGGCTGCCTCTCCAGTTCGCTCAGAGAGGGGAATATAGTGGTCTCCGCCGGTTCCCGGCACGGGTTTTTTTGTACTCATAGTGAAGGACTCCTTTCTGTGTGTTTGATAGAATCATTATAACTCTTAAAGCTAACTTTAAGTCAATAGCCTGAACGGAGAAAGAAGAGGGATTGAAGAAAATCACTTGAAATGCATTATATGGAGTGGTATGATGTTGT
>DXEU01000099.1 GCA_019114845.1 Candidatus Lachnoclostridium stercoripullorum
GCACTGCTCATTGCTTACGTGGATTATACCACATTTTTTATCACAAAACTATAGAAAAATCAGGTGATATATGGTAGATTTAAATACTAGATAACATAGAACGAAAGGAAGTATCGTTATGAGTGAAGAGATGAAGAAGGATGTAATGGAGACTGCTGAGGCTGTGGAGACTGCGGCTCCGGCGGAGACCATGGACGATTACGCTGCGGAGCTGGAGGAGTCCTACAAGACTCTGGAGGGCAAGCAGCCGGTGTATGAGGCTGAGGAGGATCCGGCGGCGGAGAAGTGGCAGAATTTTGCCCAGATGATGGAGGATAAGACGGTATTCGACGTGAAGGTGAAGGAGGCTGTCAAGGGCGGCCTGGTGGCCTTCGTGGACGATGTGAGGGCGTTTATCCCCGCCTCCCATATTTCCACCCATTACGTGGAGAAGCTGGAGGATATGGTCGGCAAGCACCTGGATGTGATGGTGATCACCGCCGACTTGGAGAAGAAGAGACTGGTTCTCTCCGGCCGCGAGGTGGAGAAGGCCAGAAGGGATGAGGCCAGAAAGCAGAAGCTGGCCCAGTACCATGTGGGCGATGTGGTGACCGGCAAGGTGGAGAGTCTGCAGCCCTACGGAGCCTTCGTGGAGCTGGAGGACGGAATCTCCGGCCTGGTGCACGTTTCCCAGATCAGCACCCAGAGAATCAAGCATCCCAGCGTTGTGCTGAAGGAGGGCCAGGAGGTGAAGGCCAAGGTGATCTCCACCGAGAACGGCAAGATTGGCCTGAGCATGAAGGCTCTGGTCAGCGAGCAGACCGAGAGAGAGGAGCACGAGGTGTTCAATTATAAGGAGACGGGAAGCGTTTCCACAGGCCTGGGAGAACTGCTTAAGAACATTAAGCTGTAAGACGGAATAACAGGCGTGAGAGGAGGCGGACTGATGAAGATCCCGGGAGAGGTGAATCAGATAGACCAGTGGAAATCCATTATGTTCCTCTATGATTCCGCGCTGAAGGAAATCAATACGAAGATTGAGATTTTAAACAATGAGTTTGTCCAGATCAACAATTATAATCCCATCGAGCATGTGAAGTCCCGTCTGAAGACGCCGGAGAGCATCGTGAAGAAGCTCAAGCGGAGCGGCTGCGACGTGACCATCGAAAATATGGTGGAGAAGCTGAGCGACATCGCCGGCATCCGCATCATCTGCTCTTTCCGCACAGACATCTATCTTCTGGCGGATATGATTGCCAGGCAGCGGGACGTGACCGTGCTCTATGTGAAGGATTATATCAAGTCGCCCAAGCCCAACGGCTACCGCAGCTACCACATGGTGGTGACGGTTCCCATCTACCTGAACGGGGAGATGGTGGAGACCAAGGTGGAGATTCAGATCCGCACGGTGGCCATGGATTTCTGGGCCAGTCTGGAGCACAAGATCTACTACAAGTTTGAGGGCGACGGCCCGGAGAACCTGCAGCAGGAGTTGAAGGCCTGCGCGGACATGGTGGATATGCTGGACGCCAAGATGTACTCGCTCAACGAGCGGATTCTGGAGGTCAGCAGAGAACAGAACAGACAGGCGTAGAGCCGTGAAGGGGGAGGCTGCAGGTTTGCGGCGTCCCCCGAATTGTAGTGCCGCAGGATGGCGGCGGAAACGATAAAATGGCAGGAGGACGAGAGACGATGACAGGAAAAGAACTGCAGAAGAAGCTGGGATGGGAGTTCCCGGACATAGCGAAGAAATATCCGGAGCAGCTGGAGGAGGCAGGCCGGTTCTGCGAGGGCTACAAGGAGTTTTTGAACGAGGGAAAGACGGAGCGGGAGTGCGTGAAGAAGGCGGTGGAGCTGCTTGAGGCTGCCGGATACCGCCCCCTGGACAAAAATGCGTCCTACACCGCCGGGGACAAGGTATATATGGTCAACAGGGACAAGGCCCTGATCGCCACCACCTTCGGGCGTGAGCCCCTGGAGAAGGGCCTGCGGATCAACGGCGCCCATATCGATTCCCCCAGGCTGGATTTGAAGCCCAACCCGCTCTACGAGAAGGAGGGGCTGGCGTATTTCAAGACCCACTATTACGGGGGAATCCGCAAATATCAGTGGGGCACGGTGCCCCTGGCCATGCACGGGGTGGTGTACCTGGAGGACGGCTCCAAGGTGGAGATTTCCCTGGGCGAGAAGGAGGGGGATCCGGTGTTCTGCGTGACGGACCTGCTGCCCCACCTGGCGGGGGAGCAGAGCGGCAGAAAGCTCTCCGAGGGCTTGAAGGGTGAGGAGCTGAACATCGTGGTGGGCTCTCTCCCCTATGAGGATCAGGAGGATGTGAAGGAGGCCGTGAAGCTGAAGGCTCTGGCCCTGTTAAACCAGTATTACGGCATGACGGAGAAGGATTTCCTGCGGGCGGAGATCGAGATGGTGCCGGCCTACAAGGCGGTGGACGTGGGCCTGGATCGGGGAATGATCGGCGCCTACGGGCAGGACGACCGGGTGTGCGCCTACACGGCCCTGGAGGCGGAGATGGATGTGAAGGAGCCATTTTACACCACGGTGACCATTCTCACGGACAAGGAGGAGATCGGATCCGTGGGCAACACAGGACTCCACTCCGACTATGTCCTCCACTATATAGAGACTCTGGCGGAGATGGCCGGAGCGGATGTGAAGGAAGTGCTGACCCACTCCCTCTGCCTGTCCTCCGACGTGAACGCGGCCTATGACCCCACCTTCGCCTCCGTGTACGAGAGCCGCAACTCCTCCTACGCGGGCAAGGGCTGCGTGCTGACCAAGTACACGGGAGCCAGGGGAAAATCCGGCTCCAACGACGCCAGCGCGGAGACCATGGCCCGGGTGATCCGGATCATGGACGAGGCGGGCGTGTGCTGGCAGGCAGGGGAGCTGGGGGCCGTGGACGCCGGCGGCGGCGGAACCATCGCCCAGTTTGTGGCCATGATGGATGTGGACGTGGTGGATCTGGGAGTGCCGATCCTCTCCATGCACGCCCCCTTCGAGCTGGCCTCCAAGCTGGATGTATACCATACCTACCTGGCGTTCCGGGCATTTTACAGTGCCAGCTGAGAGCGGCCGTCTCTTTGGCGGCTGGTCCGGGCGGTGGTCTGTACGCCGGGATGGCCGGGACAGATCAAATCTCTGCGGAAGCTGTCTGTGCAGTTGCGCGGCGGGCATGATTATGGTATAACTAGCTGGACGGCATCTGTATGGCCTGAAAAACGGGGATGCCGCACAACTTACAGGAGGTTATCATGAGACGATATGTGAAGTTTTGCGTCTGCGCGGCAGCGGCGGCGCTTATGTTTGCTTCCGCCTGCGGGCAGAAGCAGGGAGAGACGGAGGAGACCACCGCGGCGGCGGACACCGACCAGGAGATCACCGGCCAGGTGGAGCTGGGCCAGTACAAGGGTGTGGAGATCCAGAGGGAAGACCGCACGGTGACGGACGAGGAGGTCCAGAGCGCCATCGATTCCCGGCTGGAGGCCAATCCCGACTGGGTGGAAGTGGAGCGCCCGGCGGAGAACGGCGACACGGTGAACATTGATTTCGTGGGCATCCGGGACGGGGAGGCCTTTGAGGGCGGCACCGGGGAGAACTATGATTTGGTGCTGGGTTCCGGCAGCTTCATCGACGGCTTTGAGGAAGGCCTGGTGGGGGCGGTGAAGGGGCAGGAATTGTCCCTGGATCTGACGTTCCCCGACCCCTATCTCAACAATCCGGACCTGGCCGGGCAGCCGGTGGTGTTCGACGTGACGGTGAACCGGGTGGAGGAGCCGCAGACGCCGGAGTTGAACGACGCCTTTGTGCAGAGAATCTCCGATTTTGACACGGTGGACGCCTGGGAGGCGGATCTGAGGGCACAGCTGGAGGACGCCAAGGAGCAGCAGGCGGAGACGGCGGAGGAGAACGCCCTGTTTGACGCCGTGGTGGCCAACGCCACCTTCACCGATGTGGACGCGTCCATCGAGGCGGAGTATGAGCGAATGATGGAGCAGAATGAGACGCTTCTTGCCATGCAGGGGATGGATTTAGACCAGTATCTGAGCTATTTCAACATGGATCAGGCGGCCTACGAGGAGAGAATGCACAACCAGGCGGACTACAACGTGAAGCTGGAGCTGGTTCTGGCGAAGATCGCCGAGACGGAGGGCCTTGAGATCGACGACGAGGCGCGCCAGGCGGTGGCGGACATCAACGGCGTGGAGAATTTTGACGCGCTGAAGGAGGTGGCCGGGGAGGCGGACGCGGAGCGCTTCGCCCGCAACTGGACGGCCATGGAGTTTTTGAAGGATAACGCGGTATACAAATAAGGATAAACGGGAGGAAAACATGCAGCTGCTGAAGGATCGCATCCGCAGGGATGGCCAGGTTTTCCCTGGCAACGTGTTGAAGGTGGACAGCTTCCTGAATCATCAGATGGATATCGGGCTGTTTGAGGAGTTTGGAAAAGAATTTAAGAGGCGCTTTGAGGGGGAGGAGATCAACAAGATCCTCACCATCGAGGCGTCGGGAATCGGGATCGCCTGCATTGTGGCCCAGTCCTTCGGCGTTCCCGTGGTGTTCGCCAAGAAGAGCCAGAGCAAGAATATCGCCGGGGAGGTGTATTCCAGCCAGGTGCAGTCCTACACCCATGGGAGAATCTACGACATCATCGTGTCAAAGAAATTCCTGGGGCCGGAGGACAAGGTGCTGATCATCGACGATTTCATGGCCAACGGGGCTGCCATGGACGGCCTGCTGGAGGTGATCCGGGAGTCCGGCGCCCATGTGGCGGGAGCGGGAATCATCATCGAGAAGGGCTTCCAGGGCGGCGGAGAGCGGCTGCGCCGGGAGGGACTCAGGGTGGAGTCCCTGGCCATCGTGGACAGCATGGACGAAACTACAGGGGAGATTGTGTTCCGAGATGACGAGTGATAGAAAAGTACTGTTTTTTGACGTGGACGGAACGCTGGTGAGCGAGTCCAAGAATATCGTCCCGGACAGCTCCGTGGATGCCCTCACCCGGGCCATGGAGAGGAGACATCTGGTGTTTGTCAATTCCGGGAGACCCCGGTGTGAGCTTCGGTTTCTGGAGGAGACGGTTCCCGCCGACGGATTCCTGTGTGGCTGCGGCACGGAGATCGTGGTCCACGGGGAGAGCCGGTTTCACCGCTCCATCTCCGTGGAGCGGGGGCGCCAGATCCGCCAGCTGATCCTGGACTGCGGCATGGACGCGTGGCTGGAGGCCTCCGATCGGGTCTGCTTTCGGGAGAATCCCCCGGTGGTGCTGCCCCGGATCGCCCCGGTGCGGGAGAACATGATGAGGAAGTACAGCGACCTCATGAGCAGCTGGGAGGATCCGGACTGCGTGTTCGACAAGTGCTGTGTGGTGATGGACGAGAACAGCGACCTGGAGCGGTTTTACAGGGGGATGTACGACATGGACGTCATCGACCGAGGAGACGGGATGCTGGAGTGCGTGCCGGCGGACTGCAGCAAGGCCACGGCCATGGAGTGGGTGCTGAGAGAGTACGGGCTCCCCAGGGAGAGCGCCTACGTGTTCGGGGACAGCACCAACGACATCGCCATGTTTGAGTTTGCACCCAACCGGATCGCCATGGGCGTCCACTCGCCGGAGTTAGAGCGGTTCAACCCCTTCATCACCAAGACGGTGGAGGAGGGCGGAGTGGCCTGGGCCATGGAGCAGCTGGGAATCATATAGGAGAGAATGCCGATGATATATGTTGTGGAGGACGACGCGAGCATCAGGGAGCTGGTGACGTACACGCTGAACAGCCAGGGAATGGACGCGGAGGGATTTGCAGTGCCCTCCCAGTTCTGGAAGGCCATGGAGAGGCAGAAACCGGAGCTGATTCTTCTGGACATTATGCTGCCGGAGGAGGACGGACTGACCATATTGAAGAAGCTGAAGGCGAACCAGGAGACGGAGCGGCTGCCGGTGATCATGCTCACCGCCAAGGACGGGGAGTACGACACAGTCATCGGCCTGGACAGCGGCGCGGACGACTATATCCCCAAGCCCTTTCGGATGATGGAGCTGATCTCCAGGATCCGGGCGGTGCTTCGCCGGGCGAGCAAGGAGGAGAAGGCGGAGGAGTACCAGATCGGGGATCTCTATGTCAATCCCGCCAAGCACGTGGTGAAGGTGAAGAATGAGCCCATAACCCTGACCCTCAAGGAGTTTGAGGTGCTGTGCATCCTGATCCGGCACCAGGGAAATGTGTTCACCAGGGCGCAGCTCTTGGACGAGATCTGGGGCTACGAGTTTGACGGCGAGAGCCGCACGGTGGATGTCCACATCCGGACCCTCAGACAGAAGCTGGGGGAGGCCGGGGACTGCATCGAGACCATCCGCGGCGTGGGGTACAAGATCGACGCCGCCCGCTAGACATGTTTCCGCCGTTTTTCTTCCCAAATGGGATCCAAGGGGGTGCTGCGGCATTTTGCAGCGCTCCCAGAAAACAGTTGACGGCGAGCAAGATTTGTGGTATAGTGGACGGGCGAATGGAAGCTATAGGTCTTTTTTTTATGCGCAAAAATAGAGAAAGGACCGAAAAACAAAAAATAACGTGGAGGTGGAAGTTGTGCGTACGAAAATCACACTGGCATGTACGGAATGTAAGCAGCGCAATTACAACATGACCAAAGACAAAAAGGCTCATCCGGACCGGATGGAGACCAAGAAGTATTGTAGATTCTGTAAGAGACATACTTTACACAAGGAAACCAAGTAACCTGTTTTAGTAAAGGACGTGAATTATGGGAGATACAACGAAAAACGAGCAGGCTGGGAAGAAGAGCTTTGTCAAGGGGATGAAGGCGGAGTACAGAAAGATCGTATGGCCGTCCAAGGACACCGTGACGAAGCAGACCATCGCGGTTCTGGTATCGACGATTGCTTTAGGTGTGGTGATCACGGTCCTCGACCTGGTTATCAGACTGGGACTTGATGTTATATTAGGATAAGGCGAGGGTGAGAGATATGGCAGAAGCGCATTGGTATGTGGTCCATACTTATTCAGGCTACGAGAACAAGGTGAAGGTCGACATTGAGAAGACGATTGAGAACCGCGGGCTTCAGGATCAGATCCTGGAGGTGTCCGTGCCGATGCTGCCCGTCGTGGAGTTGAAAAACGGCGTGGAGAAGAAGGCGGACAAGAAGATGTTCCCCGGATACGTTCTCATCAACATGGTGATGAATGACGACACCTGGTACGTTGTACGCAATACACGTGGAGTGACAGGTTTTGTTGGTCCCGGATCCAAGCCGGTGCCGTTGTCCGATGAGGAGATCGCCAGCCTGGGATTTCGGGGTGAAGATGTCCAGATGGATTACGAGGTGGGAGACATGGTTGTGGTCATTTCAGGAGCCTGGAAGGACACCGTGGGAGCCATCAAGTCCATCAACGAGACGAAGAAGACCATTACGATCAATGTTGAGATGTTTGGCCGTGAGACCCCGGTCGAGCTGAACTTTACGGAAGTAAAGAAGATGTAACAGGAATCGGCGCTTTGGCGTTTGAAGCGCTGGTGGGAGGGAAATCCCCGACAATACCACATGATTTAGGAGGTGCCTAATTATGGCAAAGAAAGTAACAGGTTATATTAAACTGCAGATCCCGGCTGGAAAGGCTACGCCGGCTCCGCCTGTTGGTCCGGCTCTTGGACAGCATGGCGTTAATATCGTACAGTTTACGAAGGAATTCAACGCGAGAACAGCAGATCAGGGTGATCTGATCATTCCGGTAGTTATTACCGTATACGCTGACAGAAGCTTCAGCTTCATCACCAAGACTCCGCCGGCTGCCGTACTGCTCAAGAAGGCTTGCAAGCTGAAATCCGGTTCTGCAACCCCCAACAAGACGAAGGTAGCCACCATTTCCAAGGAAGAGGTCCAGAAGATCGCTGAGTTAAAGATGCCCGATCTGAATGCTGCCAGCATCGAGGCCGCTATCAGCATGATCTCCGGTACCGCAAGAAGCATGGGTATCGTGGTAGAGGACTAATCACCCGTCAGGGAAATGGAGCATGAAATACGTGGGAGGGAGAACTCCCGACAACACCACTAGGAGGTTTATTTAGAATGAAAAGAGGAAAAAGATATATTGAGGCTGCGAAATCCGTAGACCGCGCAAATCTTTATGATGTGCCGGAGGCGATCGCTCTTGTGAAGAAGAACGCCGGCGCAAAGTTTGACGAGACCATCGAGGTTCATTTAAGAACGGGCTGCGACGGACGTCACGCAGATCAGCAGATCCGCGGCGCCGTAGTGCTGCCCCACGGAACCGGTAAGACGGTTCGCATCCTGGTATTCGCAAAGGGACCGAAGGCCGACGAGGCTCAGGCTGCAGGCGCTGACTATGTGGGCGCTGAGGAGCTGATCCCGAGAATCCAGAATGAGGGATGGCTGGACTTTGACGTTGTAGTTGCTACCCCGGATATGATGGGCGTAGTTGGACGTCTGGGCCGTATTCTTGGACCGAAGGGCTTAATGCCCAACCCCAAGGCTGGAACCGTTACCATGGACGTTACCAAGGCCATCAATGAGATTAAAGCCGGTAAGATTGAGTACAGACTCGATAAGACCAACATTATCCATGTGCCAGTAGGAAAGGCTTCCTTCACCGAGGAGCAGTTAGCGGACAACTTCCAGACGCTTATTGATGCGATCATGAAGGCCAGACCCAGCACCGTTAAGGGCGCTTTCTTAAAGAGCGTAACCCTTACGTCCACCATGGGCCCGGGCGTGAAATTAAACGTTGCCAAGCTGGGCAACTAATCCAAAACGGAACATTTCATATCACATCAGTGAATAGAAAAAGACCAGGCGGAGAGCCTGGTCTTTCTTTTTTCTTGCCTCTTTCCGGCGGATGGCTTATAATGAGAGTACCAATTACATGGACGAGGCCGCGCAGGAGCGCACACTTTTTAGAAAAGGAGAGGTATGACATGAGCAAGGAAGAGCTGAGAGACCTTCTGATCAAGGAGGCGTGGGAGGGGCTGAAAAATTCCTACAGCCCGTACTCCAAATTCCCGGTGGGAGCCGCTGTGATGGGGGCGGACGGCCAGGTGTACCGGGGCTGCAACATTGAGAATGTGTCCTACGGCCTGACGGTCTGCGGCGAGCGCAACGCCATCTTCAACATGGTGGTTCACGGGTGCAAGACCTTCACCGCCCTGGCGGTGGTCACCAGCGGGAAGGGGGATGCCGCGCCCTGCGGGGCCTGCCGCCAGGTGATGGGCGAATTCTGCGAGAATCTGGACACGCCGGTGTACATCGGCGGCGGAGACGGGGAGGTCCTGGAGACCACCGTGGGCGGGATCATGCCCTACCCCTTCCTGAAATTTGAGGGCGTGGAGTAGCGAAAACGGACAGCGAAAAAGTGAAAATGCCGGAAATCTGCGATATGGTATGGGCCGCGGGTTTCCGGCTTTTTCATTTAATAGGAAACTTCTCTCCGCTGGGGCGCGGCAGCGCACGCTTTTTGCAATAAGATATAAAGAGTGGGCGGGGATGGGAGGAAAAACGTGCAAAATATTAATATAGACAAAAAATTTATAGATAAAAGATAGAATATTGCATAGAGAATCCGCCTTTTAGCTGGTATAATTTGGGCGCAATTACAAGAGTTGAAAGAAGTAAGGTATGAGAAAGAGACGAGTACGGGCGGCTTCCGCGCTGCTCTGCGCGGCGGTGACAGCCACGTCGCTTCCCCTGAATGCGTCTGGATTTGAACGGGTGTTCCGGGTGGCCTCGGAGTCGGAGACTCAGATGAGCTCAGAGCCGGAGACGGTATTCGCCAACAGTTACGGCGGTGCGGTTCGCTCACAGAATTTTGACGACAACTGGAAGTTTAATCTGGGGGATGTGAGCGGAGGGCAGGAGCCTTCCTACGACGACTCCTCCTGGAGAAGCCTGTCCCTGCCCCACGATTACAGCATCGAGCAGGAGTATTCCCAGGGAATGGAGGCGGAGAGTGGCTATCTGCCGGGAGGAATCGGATGGTACCGCAAGAATTTCACCATCCCCGCAGATCAGGCGGGCAAACGGGTGCGCATCGATTTTGACGGGGTTTACATGGATGCCACCGTATACATCAATGGCCAGGAGGTGGGAAATCATCCCTACGGCTACACGCCGTTTTCCTACGACCTGACGGACTATATCAAGTTCGGGGAGGAGAATGTGATCGCCGTGAAGGTGAATCACGAGACTCCCTCCAGCCGCTGGTATTCCGGGAGCGGAATCTACCGCAGCGTGGATCTGACGATCACGGACCCGGTTCACGTGGGCCTCTGCGGGACCCAGGTGACGACGCCGGATCTGGGGGAGGGAAACACCAGCCGGGTGAGGACGGTGATCGCCTCCACGGTGGACAACGACTCCCAGGAGGAGAAGACGGTGAAACTGGTCCACACCCTCTACAAGAAGGGGGACGGGGACAGGACGCCGGTGGCCAGCGCCGAGACGGAGGAGGCGGTCATCGCCCCCGGCGCCAGCCATGAATTTGAAACAGAAACCACGGTCTCCAATCCGGACCTCTGGGGCCTGGATAGCCCGGAGCTCTACGTGGTGGAGACCCAGGTGCAGTCCGGCGGACAGGTGACAGACACCTACAGCACGGAGTTTGGCTACCGGTATTTTGAATTTGACAGCGACACGGGATTTTCCCTCAACGGGGAAAACATGAAGCTGAAGGGCGTCTGCATGCACCACGACCAGGGAGCTCTGGGAGCGGTGGACAGCGAGGCGGCCATCCGCAGGCAGATGGAGATCCTGAGGGATATGGGATGCAACGCGGTCCGCGTGACCCACAACCCGGCGTCCCGGAACCTGATCAAAGTCTGCAACGAGCTGGGAATGCTGGTGATCGAGGAGGCCTTTGACGGCTGGCTGGATCCCAAGAACACCAACAGCAAGGACTACAGCCGGTTCTTCAAACAGGAGATCGGCGCCTCCAACGCCATCATCGGCAGAGAGGAGGGCATGACCTGGGCGGAGTTCGACCTGAAGGCCATGATCGGCCGGGATCGGAACGCCCCGTCCGTCATCGCCTGGTCCCTGGGAAATGAGATCACCGAGGGAACCAGCGGAAACGAGGCAAACTATGTAGCGCAGACGCCCATTCTCATCGAGTGGGCGAAGGAGGCGGATGATACCAGGCCGCTCACCATCGGCGACAATCGCCTGAAAAACGGCAACGCCAGCTTCACGCAGATCCAGAACGACCTGACGGAGTCCGGCGGCCTGGTGGGCGTCAACTACACCGACTGGCAGACCATGAAGAATTTCCACCAGGAGCATCCGGACTGGAAGATCTACGGCTCTGAGACGGCGTCGGCCATCAACAGCCGGGGAATCTACAAAAAGAGCGGCTATGCCAACGGCCAGAACGCCTCCAAACAGCTGACCTCCTACGACATTTCCAAGGTAAACTGGGGAGCGACGGCGGCGGAGGCCTGGCGCAGAACCATCAAGTCCGATTTTGTGGCCGGCGAGTTTGTGTGGACGGGATTCGACTACATCGGGGAGCCGACCCCCTGGAACGGAACGGGTCCGGGAGCGCAGGGCGCATGGCCGTCGCCGAAGAACTCCTACTTCGGCATTGTGGACACGGCCGGCTTCCCCAAGGACAGCTACTATCTGTACCAGAGCCTGTGGAATGACGACGTGAACACCCTGCATGTCCTCCCGGCGTGGAACGAGGATGTGGTGGAGAAGGACGGAAGCGGAAACGTGGAGGTGGTGGTCTACTCCGACGCCCCGACGGTGGAGCTATTCTTCACGCCGGCGGACGGCGGGGAGGCGGAGTCCCTGGGCCTCAAGACCTTCAAGACCCAGGCCAGCGAGGGCGGCCTGTACGAGTACCAGTACTACGGGGACAACCCGGACAGCGCCTCCAGCCTGTACCGCACCTGGTCTGTGCCCTACAAGGCGGGGACCATCACGGCCAAGGCCTACACGGACGAGAGCAGGCAGACGGAGATCACGGACACCGAGGGAAGAAGGGAAGTTTCCACCACCGGCGAGGAGGCGAAGCTGACGGCGAAGGTGTACGGAGACCGGGATTCCATCACGGCGGACGGGAAGGATCTGGCCTACATCGAGGTGGATGTGACGGACGAGAACGGGCAGATGGTTCCCGACGCGGACGACCGCGTGACCTTCCAGGTGGAGGGCGACGGCGTGCTGGTGGGCGTTGACAACGGAAGCGCCCCGGATCACGATTCCTACAAGGCGGACAGCCGCCAGGCATTCAGCGGAAAAGTGCTGGCCATCGTGCAGTCCACGAAGGAGGCCGGCGAGTTCACCGTGGCCGCCTCGGCCCCGGGGCTGGAGAGCGCGTCTGTGACCGTTTCCACCGTGCCGGAGGAGAGCGAGACGGTGGGCGAGAAGAGCGTCTACAGCTACGAGATTGCCAAGAACTACTATGTGAAGACGGGAAATATGCCGGAGCTCCCGGAGACCATTCCCGTCGTCTACTCAGACCAGACCACCGCGGAGGAGCCGGTGGAGTGGGAGACCATTTCCCAGTCCCAGATCAGCCAGGTGGGCACCTTCCAGGTGAACGGCACCTTGAAGAGCGGCACGCTGGTGAGCGTCTATGTGAACATGATCAGCGACGTCGCGGCGCTGCTCAACTATTCCACCACCACCCCGGTGGGGCAGAAGCCGGTGCTGCCGGCGTCCAGGCAGGCGGTTCTGGAAGACGGAGAGGTGCTCTCCGCGTCCTTCCCGGTGGAGTGGAATGAGCCGGATGAGAGCGTTTACGGAGCCCCCGGCACGGTGGTGATCGATGGAACCGCGGATGTGCTGGGCAGCGAGGTGGCGGTGACTGCCTCCGTGCGCGTCCAGGAGGAGACCTTCACCCTGGGCGAGAATGTGGCCAAGGACGCGGAAGGGCTGACCCAGAGCCTGACGGAGGATCAGCAGTCCGACACCCTGGAGGCGGTGCGGGACGGCAGCACCACCATCTCTGACAACACCAGCGGCGGAGCCAATCCCACCGTGTGGAGCAACTGGAAGGCCAGCAACCAGCTGGGCATCACGGAGGCGGAGCTGACGTTCCGGTATGCCACCCAGCTGCGTCTGGGGCAGGTGGTGATCTATTTCGCCAAGGACAGCGGCTCCATGCGCTATCCAGATGCGGAGACCACGGAGATTTACGTGTCCGAGTCCGGCCAGGAGGACAGCTGGATCAAGCTGGAGACGGAGGAGACCATAGGGGAGGAGAACGGCCGCGTGAAGGCCTACACCTACGACTTCGCCCCCACCAACGCCACGTTCGTGAAGGTGGCGGTGAAGAACACCGCTGAGCCCACGGGAACGGCTCAGAAGGCATGCACCGGCATCACGGAGATTGAGCTTAGGAGGGTGCAGGGATCCTACGACACCCGCTCCACCGCCCAGCTGGCTTCCCTGAGCTTCAACGGCTACGAGGTGCCCGCGGGAGCGCTGGAGGGAGATTCCTACTCCACGCCGGCCCTGGTGATGGAGGATGTGGAGTACACGGCCAAGGACAACGCCGCCGTGACCTTTATCCCGCCCTACGAGGATGAGGCCCACTTTATCCTTGAGGCGGAGGACCACAGCAGCCGGAAGGATTTTGTGATTGAACTCAACGGGGAGAATGTCTCCAACCTGGATCCGGAGGACGGAAGCCGGGATTATGACCGGACAGCCATGACGGCGACGGCGGGGGATTCCCACTCTACACAGCAGCCTGAGCTGGCCATCGACGGCCAGATCGGCACCAGATGGCACACCACCTGGAATACGACCACCCCGGTGGAGAACCGGTGGATCCAGGTGGAGCTGGAGGAGGAGATCCTGGTGGACGGCCTGCGGTATTACGCCAGAGAGGATCAGACCAATGGCCGCGTGGATGAGTACCGGGTGGAGGTCAGCTCCGACGGGGAGATCTGGAGAGAAGCGGCGGTCGGAAACTGGGAGAATGCCGGCGGGTGGAAGCTGGCGGCGTTCAGCCCGGTGAAGGCGAAGTATGTGAAGCTGACAGGCGTGCACACCTACGGCGACGGAAGCCAGCAGGATATGTTCATGAGCGCCGATGAGATCCGAGTGCGCATGGCCCCGGATGTGATCGACATTTCCGCGGAGGACTCCGGCGTGGAGGCGATGCTCTCCCAGACGGAGTTTGAGCTGGAGGAGATCACTGGGCCGGTGGAGCCGGAGGTGACGGTGACGAGGGACGGAGAGGCCCTCAGATACGGCATCGATTATCGGTTTACCTATGAGAACAATGAGCAGTACGGCGTCGCCAAAGCCATCGTGGAGGGAATTCTCCAGTACGGCGGAACGCTGGAGCTGGAGTTTATGATCTGCTCCCCGGACAGCCGGACCGTATTTGTGGAAGGCGGATCCGTGGTGGATGTGGACGGAAGTCCTGTGGACGAGGCGGCCGAGATCCGGCTGAATCCGGGCCAGAAGGTGACGGTGAAAGCGGCTGAGGCGGAGGAGGGAACGGCATTCTCCCACTGGAGAGTGGTTCCGTCCGGGCTGAATGTGGGAGACGCCTCGGAGGAGACGCTGACCTTTTCCATGCCGGAGTCCAGCGTCAGGCTGAGCGCAGTCTTCGGGGACGAGGAAGGCGCGGTACAGACGGAGACCTACACGGAGACGGTGCCTGACACCTGGTTTGCCCGCGGGGACGAGGGAGATCTGGAGAATCTTCTGGGCGAGTATATGACAGAGGAGGATCAGGAGCATGTGGAGAAGGGCGGCCGCGTCGAGCTGGCTCTGAACATGAAGAGGTCGGAGAAGGCGCCGGACTATGTGGCCACGCCCTCGGAGATTGCCACAGCTTCTGAGCTGAAGGCGGAAAAGGTGCTGAAGACGGGCGCTCAGATGAGAAAACGGATGGTGCAGGAGGCAGAGGAGGCGGACGACTCCGGAAAGACGGAGGAGGCGTTCTATGTGGAACTGGGCCTGGAAAAACGCCTTGTAAGCCCTGCCGGCCAGCTGGAGAAGAAGGTGGCGATCGCCACAGCGTCGGAGATCTCTGTGGAGATCGAACTGCCGGCGGAGGATCGGAACATGCAGAACTATCAGGTGATCTCCTATGAGCGGTCTGAGGGGGAGGATCTGTACGGCGTGATCGCCGCGGAGAGCGACGGCGGCTTCATCCGCTTCCTGGCCAACACCAAGGCGGTCTACGGAATTTTCTATACCAAGTGCTTTGACGTGATCTTTGTGGACTATGACGGCACGGTGCTCAGCCGGCAGCGGGTGGCCTACGGCGAGGCGGCGGAGGCCCCGGAGGATCCGGTTCGGGACGGCTACGTGTTCGTGGGATGGGACAAGGATTTTGACGAGGTGACAAAAAATCTGACGGTCAAGGCCCGCTACGAGAAGGAGCAGGATCCGGATCTGGAGCAGGCGAAGGCCAATCTGGAGGCGGCCATCGACCGGGCGTATGACGCCATGAACACGCTCCGGGAGGAGGATTATACCGAGGCATCCTGGAAGAAGCTTGAGAACGCGCTGGCCAAGGCGGAGAGAGTTCTGGACGACGACAAGGCGTCCGTGAGCCAGGTCAACAAGGCGAAGGCGGATCTGGAGAAGGCCCTCCAGGGCTTGGAGAAGAAGGAAGATCCCCTGGCGAAGGACAAGGAGAAGCTGGAGAACGCCATCACTCGGATCGAGGAGGAGATGACGGAGATGAATCCCTCCGATTATACGTCCGACAGCTGGAAGAATCTGGAGGATGCCCTGGAGAAGGCAAACCAGGTGCTGGGTGACGAGAGCTCCGACCGGGACGACCTGCAGCGGGCGCTGAAGGAACTGGAGGCTGCCAGAAAGGCCCTGAAGGAAAACAGCGGCGACTCTGGTGACAGCGGCGATTCCGGTTCCGGAAGCGGCTCCGGCGGCAGTTCCGGCGGGGGTTCCGGCAGCGGCTCTGGCGGCAGCTCCGGCGGCACCACCATCAGCGACGGCGGCGTTCCCATGGCGCCGGTACCGGCCCTGGATGGAAGCTGGGAGTCTGCAGAAGACGGATGGAAATTCCGCAGGACGGACGGCACCTATGTGGCCGGTGAGTGGGCGTTTATCCTGTACAGCGGGATCGCCGACTGGTACTGCTTTGATGAGAATGGACTTCTCAGAACCGGCTGGTATCAGGATGCGCGGGGAGACTGGTTCTTCCTCCACGACCAGGCGGACGGGAG
>DXEU01000100.1 GCA_019114845.1 Candidatus Lachnoclostridium stercoripullorum
CTTACCGATAATATCTAATGCGTCTTTGATAGTAGGCATATCCAATTACCTCCTTCGGTGGTACTGTTTCTTACTATTATTATACGCTATTTCTCGTCAAAAATCAACCATTTGTTGTGACAGAGCCTAAATAAAAAAGCTACCGGCCAAGCCGACAGCTTTCAACTCGTGCAGAAGAAGAGACTTGAACTCTCACGGTATTGCTACCACACGGACCTGAACCGTGCGCGTCTGCCAATTCCGCCACTTCTGCGAACCGTTCCTGTGAGAACCTGTCTCACAAGCACGTTACATAGTATACTGGATATAAAAGGATTTGTCAACAACTTTTAAAAAAAATTTCAGCCCGCGATTTTGGACGGAGGGAGAGCCGCGGGGAGCCTGGGGGGAGGAGAGGGCGAAGCGGAATCCGGCGGAGCGCTCAACGGCAAAATCCAGGTTGATTTCTACCATATTCTTTAGTATAGTATGTAGTAGATTATCGTGAGGCCGGCAGGCGGAAGGAGTTATGACATGATAAGAGTAGCAGTGGACGCCATGGGCGGAGACTATGCGCCGGGTGAGATTGTAAAGGGCGCGGTCCAGGCGGCGGAGCAGAGAAAGGATATTCAGATCGTCCTCATTGGGCAGGAGGAAGTGGTCCGGGAGGAGCTGAAGAAGTATTCGTTCCAGGAGGGGCAGATCACCGTGCAGAACGCCACGGAGGTGATCGCCACGGAGGAGCCGCCGGTGAATGCCATCCGCAAGAAGAAGGATTCCTCCCTGGTGGTGGGCATGAATATGGTGAAGCGGGGGGAGGCGGACGCCATCGTGTCCGCTGGAAGCTCAGGAGCCATTCTGGTGGGCGGACAGGTGATTGTGGGCCGCATCAAGGGCGTGGAGAGACCGCCCCTGGCTCCCCTCATTCCCACGGAGAAGGGGGTGTCCCTGCTCATCGACTGCGGGGCCAATGTGGACGCCAGGCCGTCCCACCTGGTGCAGTTTGCCAGGATGGGGTCCATCTACATGGAGCATGTGGTGGGCATCAAAAACCCCAGGGTGGCCATCGTCAACATCGGGGCCGAGGAGGAGAAGGGAAACGCTCTGGTGAAGGAGACATTTCCCCTTCTGAAGGAGTGCCCGGGGATCAATTTCATCGGCAGCATTGAGGCCAGAGAGATTCCCCACGGCGGAGCGGACGTGGTGGTCTGCGAGGCGTTTGTGGGAAATGTGATCCTGAAGCTCTATGAGGGCGTGGGCGCCACTCTCATCTCCAAGGTGAAGGAGGGCATGCTCTCCAGCCTGCGCAGCAAGATCGGGGCGCTGCTGGTGAAGCCTGCGCTGAAGGAGACGCTCAAGTCCTTCGACGCCAGCAAGTACGGCGGAGCTCCCCTTCTGGGCCTGAACGGCCTGGTGGTGAAGACCCACGGTAATTCCAAGGCGACGGAGGTACGCAATTCCATCATCCAGTGTGTGACATTTAAGGAGCAGGGCATCAACGAAAAGATCAGAGAGAGCCTTGGCACAGAAAAAACTGAGTAGGGAAAGGAATGAGGACATGGAATTTGAGAAATTGCAGTCGATTATTGGAGAAGTGCTGAATCTTGATCCCGAGGAGATCACGCCGGATTCCACCTTTGTGGACGATTTGGGGGCGGATTCCCTGGATCTCTTCCAGATCATCATGGGCATTGAGGAAGAGTTTGACATCGAGATCCCCAGCGAGGAGGCGGAGAAGATCGTGACCGTCGGGGATGCGGTGGAGCAGATTAAAAATGCGCTGAACTAAAGGCGGCGCTGGGATAAAAGCCCTGGAAGCCAGGGCTTTTTCTGTTGAGGGGCTGTCCGCGGGATTTTTGGACAGCCTCTCCGGAAAGAGAGGAGTCATATGAATCGGAAACTGGAAAAACTGGAGCAGGTCATCGGCTACAAATTCAACGACAGGGATCTTCTGGCCCACGCCATGACCCACAGCTCCTATGCGAACGAAAAACACTGGGAGAAGGCCAGGAACAATGAGCGGCTGGAGTTTCTCGGGGATGCGGTGCTGGAACTGGTGTCCAGCGATTTCCTCTTCCACAAGAACAGCCACATGCCGGAGGGGGAGATGACCAGGACCAGGGCCAGCATGGTCTGTGAGCAGGCGCTGGCGTACTGTGCCGGGGAGATCCATCTGGGGGAGTACCTGATGCTGGGACGGGGCGAGGAGGCCACCGGCGGCAGGGAGCGGGCCTCCGTCGTGTCCGACGCCATGGAGGCGCTGATCGGGTCCATCTACCTGGACGGTGGTTTTGCTAGTGCAAAAGAGTTCATCCACAAATTCATCTTAAACGATCTGGAGAACAAACAGCTCTTTTACGATAGCAAGACTATTCTGCAGGAGATGGTGCAGGGGATGGGCAGGGAAGCCCTCACCTACGAGCTCCTGGGAGAGGACGGGCCGGAGCACAACCGGGTCTATGAGACCTGCGCCAAGATCGGGGGCCGGGAGATCGGCCGCGGTCAGGGCCGGTCCAAGAAGGCCGCGGAGCAGATGGCCGCCTATCGGGGGATTTTGAAGCTGAAGGAGGAGGGCGCCGTCAGGCCGGGAGAACAGGAAAACGTATGTATTTAAAGAGTATTGAGATTCATGGCTTTAAGTCATTTGCCAACAAGATCGTATTTCAGTTTCACAACGGCATCACCGGCATCGTGGGCCCCAACGGCAGCGGAAAGAGCAACGTGGCGGACGCGGTCCGCTGGGTGTTGGGAGAGCAGAAGGTAAAGCAGCTGCGGGGAGCCAGCATGCAGGACGTGATTTTTGCCGGCACGGAGCTGAGAAAGCCCCAGGGCTTCGCCTCTGTGGCCATCACCCTGGACAATTCTGACCACAAGCTGCCGGTGGACTACGACGAGGTGACCATCACCCGCCGCATCTACCGCTCCGGGGAGAGTGAGTATCGGATGAACGGCAGCCAGTGCCGGCTGAAGGATATCAACGAGCTGTTCTACGACACCGGTATCGGAAAAGAGGGGTACTCCATCATCGGCCAGGGCCAGATCGACAAGATTCTCAGCGGAAAGCCGGAGGAGCGCAGGGAGCTGTTCGACGAGGCGGCGGGCATTGTGAAGTTCAAGCGCCGCAAGACGGTGGCCCAGAAGAAGCTGGAGGATGAGAAGCAGAACCTGGTGCGTGTGACGGACATTCTCGCGGAGCTGGAAAAGCAGGTGGGGCCCCTGGCGAAGCAGTCGGAGACGGCCAAGGAGTACCTGCGCCTGAAGGAGGAACTGAAGCGCTGCGACGCCAACGCCTTCCTGGCGGAGACGGCCGGCATCCAGACCCAGTTGAAGGAGCTGGAGGAGAAGGAGACCATCGTGGCGGACCAGCTGGAGGAGACCAGCCTGGCGTCGGAGAACCTGAAGAGGGAGTATGACCAGCTGACGGAGGCCATCGCGGCCCTGGATGAGGGGCTGGCCGGGAAGCGGGAGGAGCGGACCCAGGCGGGGATGCTCATGGGCAACCTGGAGGGCCAGATCGGCGTCCTGAAGGAGCAGATCAACACGGAGCGGATGAACGCGGAGCACATCGCCTCCCGCCTGTCCTCCATCGATGGGGAGCTGGAGGAGAAGAACCTCCAGATGACCGGATACGAGCGGGAGCGGGATGAGATTGCCGCCCAGGCGGAGACCTGCCTGAAGAAGCAGGAGGACGCGGAGGAGGCTCTTCGCCGGACGGAGGAGGAGATGATGCTCCTGGATCAGCAGATCGAGGACGGCAAAGCGTCCATCATCGCCAACCTCAACGAAAAGGCTTCCCTGGCCGCCAGAAAGCAGCGATACGCCACCATGCTGGAGCAGGCCCAGGTGCGCCGCTCGGAGGTGGCCCAGAGGCTCCTGAAATTTAAGAGCGATGAATCCGTCCAGGATGAGCAGCTGAAGGCGGAGAGAGAGAAGCTGGATGCGGTGGAGGCGGAGATCAACCGGCTCATGGGGGAGCGGACTGCGGCGGAGGAGAATATCGCCGGCCTGGAGCAGGAGGTCCGCCGCCTGAACAAGAATTTAAACGACACCCAGCAGCAGTACCACACCAGCTACACCCGCCTGGAGTCCCTGCGGAATCTGGCGGAGCGCTACGAGGGCTACGGCGGCAGCATCCGCCGGGTGATGGAGGTCCGGGACCGGGTGAAGGGCATCCACGGAGTGGTGGCGGACATCATTTCCACGGAGAAGAAATACGAGGTGGCCGTGGAGACCGCCCTGGGGGGAAGCATCCAGAACATTGTCACCGACTCGGAGCAGACGGCCAAGCAGCTGATCGAGTACCTGAAGAAAAATAAATACGGAAGGGCCACATTCCTCCCCCTCACCAGCGTGGGCAGCCGGGGAGGATTTAACCAGGAGGCGGCCCTGCGGGAGCCGGGAATCATCGGGCTGGCGGACAGCCTGGTCCATGTGGAACCCCAGTACCGGGACCTGGCCAGCTACCTGCTGGGCCGGGTGGTGGTGGCGGAAAACATCGACTGCGCCATCGCCCTGGCCAGGAAATTCCGCTACTCCCTGCGCATTGTGACCCTGGAGGGAGAGCTCCTCAGCGCCGGCGGCTCCATGACCGGAGGTGCCTTCAAAAACAGCAGCAACCTGCTGGGGAGAAGGCGGGAGATCGAGGAGCTGGAGGCGGCCTGCAAGAAAGCCCTGGTGCGGGTGGACGAGATCCAGAAGGATCTGAGCCTGAACGAGGGCCTGCTGACGGAGGAGAGGGAGAATCTGGAGAGACTCCGCGCCGCCGGCCAGGAGGCGATCTTGAAGCGCAATACCATACAGATCGGCATCGCCGGGCTGGAGGAGAAGAAGACGGAGATCGCCGAGTCCTCCACCGACATGGTGCGGGAGAACCAGGACCTGGAGGAGCAGCTGAGAGAGATCGGGCGCAGCCAGGAGCAGCTCCGGGAAGAGGAGGAGCGCCTGGAGGGGCAGAATGCCCAGACGAGCCGGGAGATCGAACGGCTGACAGGGGAGCTGGAGCGGGCCAGACAGGACAGCGACGCCAGGAGGCAGGAACTGTCGGGGGCCCAGATGGAGACCTCCGGACTGCACCAGAGACACCAGTTTGCCCTGGAAAATATCCGACGGGTCAGGGAGGAGATGAGGCGCCTGGACGAGGAGAAGAGAGAGCTGAGTCAGGGCGCCGGCGGCAGCAGCCAGGCCATCGCCTCCAGGGAGGCGGAGATTGGCCAGCTGAGAGAGCTGATCGAGAGCACGGGGAGAAAGAGCGCCCAGCTGGAGGAGGAGATCGAGAAGGCCAGGCAGGAGAAGGAGGCCCAGACCGCCAGGCAGAACACGTTTTTTGCCCGCCGGGAGGAGATCTCCGGGGAGATGGGCCGCCTGGACAAGGAGCTTCTCCGCCTGCAGAACCAGAGTGAGAAGCTGTCGGAGCGGATGGAGAGCTACGTAAATTACATGTGGAGCGAGTACGAGCTGACCCGCCAGGGGGCGGAAGCCCTCCGGGATGAGGACGCTCCGGAGCTTGGGCAGCTGAAGCGGCGCCTGGAGGAGCTGAAATCCTCCATCCGCAGCCTGGGAAATGTCAACGTCAACGCCATCGAGGATTACAAGGAAATTTCTGAGCGCTATGAGTTCATGAAGACCCAGCACGGGGACCTGGTGAAGGCGGAGGAAGCCCTCCTAAAGATCATCGAGGAGCTGGACGCCGGCATGCGCCGCCAGTTTGAGGAGAAATTCAGGGAGATCCAGAGGGAGTTCGACAAGGTGTTCAAGGAGATGTTCGGGGGCGGAAGCGGAAAGCTGGAGCTTCTGGAGGACGAGGATCTTCTGGAGGCCGGCATCCAGATCATCGCCCAGCCCCCGGGCAAAAAGCTGCAGAATATGATGCAGCTCTCCGGAGGGGAGAAGGCCCTGACAGCCATCGCGCTGCTGTTTGCCATCCAGAATTTGAAGCCGTCCCCCTTCTGCCTGCTGGATGAGATCGAGGCGGCCCTGGATGATTCCAACGTGGACCGCTTTGCAAAATATCTCCACAAGCTGACGAAATACACCCAGTTCATCGTGATCACCCACCGCCGGGGAACCATGATGGCGGCGGACCGCCTGTACGGGATCACCATGCAGGAGAAGGGCGTTTCCACGCTGGTGAGCGTGAATCTGATCGAGGACGAGTTAGAGCAATAGGAGGAGTGAGGGAATGGAAGAGCAGAAGAAAGGATTTTTCAGCCGCCTGGTGCAGGGGCTGACCAAGACGAGGGATAACATTGTGTCGGGGATCGACTCCATTTTCAGCGGATTTTCCGCCATCGACGAGGATTTCTACGAGGAGATCGAGGAGACGCTGATCATGGGGGATCTGGGGATTCAGACCACCATGTCCATCATGGAGCGGCTCCGGGAGACGGTGAAGGAGCAGCACATCAAGGAGCCGGCCGAGTGCAAGAAGATTCTCATCGACAGCATCAAGAAGCAGATGGACCTGGGGGAGAATGCCTACGAGTTTGAAAAGCGCAAATCCGTGGTGCTGGTGATCGGCGTCAACGGGGTGGGAAAGACCACCTCCGCCGGAAAGCTGGCCGGCCAGCTGAAGGATGAGGGGCACAAGGTGCTCCTGGCGGCGGCGGACACCTTCCGCGCGGGGGCCATCGAGCAGCTGACGGAGTGGGCCCACCGTGCGGGGGTGGAGATCATCGCCCAGCAGGAGGGCTCTGACCCGGCGGCGGTGGTCTACGACGCGGTCTCTGCGGCCAAATCCAGAGGGACGGACGTGTTGATCTGCGATACGGCGGGGCGCCTCCACAACAAGAAGAACCTGATGGAGGAGTTAAAAAAGATCAACCGCATCATCGACCGGGAGTACCCGGACGCCTACCGGGAGAATCTGGTGGTGCTGGACGGGACCACCGGGCAGAACGCCCTGTCCCAGGCCAGGCAGTTCATGGAGGTGGCGGACGTCACCGGCATCATTCTCACCAAGCTGGACGGGACGGCCAAGGGCGGCATCGCCGTGGCCATTCAGTCGGAGCTGGGGATTCCGGTGAAATATATCGGGATCGGGGAGAAGATCGACGATCTGCAGAAGTTTGACGCGGATCAGTTTGTGAACGCGCTGTTTGATGTAAAAGAGTGAGAAATATGTTAAAACTGGATAAGACGACTCCCATGGGGAGCAACATACATTATTTTCTGAAGTGGACGTTTATCTCCTGCGTCATCGGCGTGACGGTGGGGGTGATCGGCGCCGTGTTCGGCAGAGGGGTTGCCTGGGTGACCAATTTCTGGAACGCCCACGCCTGGACGCTGTTTCTGGCGCCGCTTGCCGGCCTCCTCATCGTGTGGCTGTACCACATGTTCCACGAGGAGGGAAACCGGGGGACCAACCTGGTGCTGGAGAGCATTTCCGCCGACGAGGAGGTGACGCTGGCCACAGCGCCCCTGATCTTTGTCAGCACCCTGCTGACCCACTTCGTGTCCGCCTCCGCCGGAAGGGAGGGGGCGGCCCTGCAGCTGGGGGGATCCCTGGGGGAGCAGCTGGGGAAATGGCTGCGGTTGGATGAGAAGGACCGGAAGGTGGCGGTGATGTGCGGCATGAGCGCCTGCTTTGCCGCCCTGTTTGGGACGCCCATGGCGGCGGGGATTTTTTCCCTGGAGGTGGTGAGCATCGGCGTGCTCTACTATGCGGCCCTGGTGCCCTGCGTCTTCTCCGCCTTCATCGGCGCCGGGATCTCCGGGGCCATGGGAAATCCGCCGGAGCGCTTCCTGCTGGAGGCGGTGCCGGAGTTTGGAATCGCCCAGGCGGCCCTGACGGTGGGGCTGGGAATTCTCTGCGCCCTCTTGAGCATGGCCTTCTGCGTGCTCCTGCACCGGTCGGAGAAGCTGTACCATGAGAAATGTCCCAATCCGTACATGAGAATCCTTGCAGGCAGCCTTCTGTTCATCGCCCTGACCCTGATCTCCGGCAGCCGGGATTACAACGGCAGCGGCATGAGTCTGATCGGCCGGATCATGGAGGGGGAGCAGGTGAGCTATGGGGCCTTCCTGTGGAAAATGCTCTTCACGGCGGTGGTGTTGGGCGCCGGGTTTAAGGGGGGAGAGATCGTCCCCACCCTGTGCGTGGGGGCCGCCTTCGGCGCGGCGGCGGCCAGGCTCCTGGGGCTTGACCAGGCCCTGTGGGCGGCCTGCGCCATGACGGGGCTGTTTGTGGGGGTGACCAACTGCCCCATCGCCACGGTGATCTTAGCCTTCGAGATGTTCGGCTACGGCGCCATGCCCTACTTCGCCCTGATCGTGCCGGTGAGCTTCACCCTGTCCGGCTACTATGGGCTCTACAAGAGCCAGAAGTTCGCCTACTCCAAGCTGAAGGCGGAGTACATCAACCGGAAATCGGAGTGACCGCCGGCTGCTAGATCCGCAGGAGAGTTTCCCGGATCAGGTGGCAGATGCCGTCCGCATCGTTTAAGTCCGTCCGGGTTGGAGACGGGGGTGCGGGAAACGCCCCTCCGCACAATCTCGATCTTGGGATAGGGGGAATTTTTAAAGCCTTCCAGAAGAATCAGGTCCGCCTCCGGGAAGAAGGAGATGAGGTCTGCCTCCGTCACAGGGGGATCGATATCTTTTACAATGGAAAAACACTGGGAACTGAAGACGGCGGCGCCGTATGCGCCGGCCGCCTTCAGGCGAAAACTGTCGGTGCCGGGGCGATCCGGCACGAAGGAGTGGCCGTCATGCTTGATGACGGCTATTTTTATGCCCTCTTTTGAGAGATGGGCGGTGATCTTTTCCAAAAGAGTGGTCTTTCCGGAATTTTTCACCCCGCACACGGCGAGAATCTGCATACTATCTGCCTCCTTTCTTCTGGGGCGGGAGGAGCCAGTCCTCCGCGAGGATGGTCACCCGGTCGCCGGGGGAGAGGGGCGGGCTGCCGGCGGGAATGTCCACCAGGCAGTTGCAGCCCTTCAGGGATTGGAGGGAGCCGGAGGAGTGGTTTTCCGGGAGGAAGACCTGTCCCCCGGCGTAGGTCCCCCGCAGAAAACGCCGCAGGCCCCCGCTTTTTTCAAAGGGGGAGGCGAGCACGGCCTGCGCCGGGCGCAGGGACAGGGAGGCGGTTCCCAAAAGCTTCCCCAGGGCCGGGCGGGCCAGGAGCTCGAAGGTGGCGTAGGCGGCGAAGGGGTTTCCGGAGAGGCTGAGGATGGGAGTCTCCCCCAGTTTCCAGAACATGACCGGGGAGCCGGGCTTGATTTTTAGGCGCCAGAAGATCAGCTCACCGCCGCTCATAGGCACCACCTGGTGGAAAATATCCTTCTGTCCCACGGAGACGCCCCCGGTGGTGAGGATGAGATCGGCGGCGCCCTGCAGGGCGATATCGCGGATCCGCAGGGCGGCTGCGGCGGGGTCATCCCTCAGCAGCTCGATGACTGTGGGCTCGGCGCCCAGTTCTCTCAGCCTGGCGGCCAGGAGGCAGAGGCTGGAATTGTAGATGCAGCCGGGCTTTAAGGGCTGGCCGGGGAGGGCCAGCTCGTCCCCGGTGGAGAGGAGGGCCACCCGCGGGCGGGCAGATACGGGGATGTCCGTCACCCCCATGCTGGCCAGAATTCCCATCTCCGCGGGAGTGATTTTTTGGCCGGCTGAAAGGAGCAGGCTGCCCTTTGCGATATCCTCCCCGCGCCGGGCGTAATTTTTGCCGGCGCCCACGGCCTGGAAGATGGATACCGTCTCCTCCCCGCAGAAGGGGATGCTGATCCAGGCCGGGATGGAGGAAGAATTTATAGACAGATTGGAGGAGACAGTCAGTGGAACGAACAGAGCAGCTGATTAAGGCAAAAATTCCCGGAAAAGAGACGGGGATCGAGATCCGCCGCACGATCTGTGATATCTGCTGCCCGTCCTTTCACTGCGGCATCGACGCCTACGTGAAGGACGGGAGAGTGATCAAGGTGGAGGGGACCAAGGGCCACCCCATGAACGACGGCCTTCTGTGCACCAAGGGCCTCTCCAACAGGGAGTACATTTACCGCAGAGACCGCATCCTCACCCCCCTAAAGAGGGTGGGGGAGAGAGGAGAGGGAAAATTCCAGGAGATCACCTGGGAGGAGGCTTACCGCATCTGCGCGGAAAAGCTCAACGGCTGGAAGGAGAAGGAGGGGGCGGACAGCGTGCTCTTCTTCGGCGGCTACACCAAGTGGTTCCGGCCCTGGCTGCACCGCCTGGCGTTCTCCTTCGGGACGGAGAACTACGCCACGGAGTCCAGCACCTGCTTCACCTCCGGCTTCATGGCCTGGAAAATCGCCACCGGCCGGGGCGCCAAGGGGGATATGGCCCACTGCGGCGTGTACCTGGGCTGGGCCTTCAACCCCTACCACTCCCGGTATCTCAACGGAAAGAAGGCGGATGAGGCCAAGGCCAGGGGCGTGAAATTCATCATCGTGGACCCCAGGATCACCCCCGCCGTGGAAAAGCTGGCGGACATCCACCTGCGGCCCAGGGGAGGCACCGACGGGGCCCTGGCTCTGGCCATGGCAAACATCCTGATCCAGAACAATTGGATCGACCGGGAGTACATCGACCGATACGTGGAGGGCTTTGACGCCTTTGCGGAGTACGTGTCCGGCTTCAATGAGTCCAATCTGGAGGCCATCACCGGCGTGCCCTACAGCCAGGCGGTGGAGGCCTGCCGCATGATCCATGAGAACAGGCCCATGGCCATCAACGAGTCCAGCGCCCCCCTGGCCCACCACAAAAATGGGATGCAGAATTACCGGGCCATCATGGCCCTGTCGGCCATCACCGGCAACTACGACCGGGTGGGCGGCCAGCAGCCCATTCTCCACACCTACATCCACCAGGCGTCTGGCTTCCTCACGGAGGAGGAGGAGTTCGTGGACGAGGTTCGCCCCGCCCACGCCAGAAAGCCGGTGGGGGCGGAGCGGTTCCCCCTCTGGTATGAGACGGAGCGGGAGGCCCAGGCCACGGACATGGCCAGGCAGATTCTGGAGGAAAAGCCCTACCCCATCCGGGCGGTGGTGGCCCTGGGCATGAACCTCAGGATGCTTCCCGACACGGAGAACATCATCCGCGCCCTGAAAAAGCTGGATTTCTTTGTGGACACAGACCTGTTTATGACGGACGCCGCCAAGTACGCGGACATTGTCCTGCCGGCCTGCTCCTCCTTTGAGCGGGGAGAATTCAAGACCTATCCCGGCGGCTACGCGGTGTACACCAACCCGGTGATCGAGCCTCTGGGGCAGGCCAAGAGCGACGCCCAGATTCTCTGCGAGCTGGCGGAGGCCCTGGGACTGGACGATGAGCTGTTGAAGAGCGGATATGAGAACTGCATCCGCTATATGATCCGCAACCTCTCCGTGACGGTGGAGGATCTGAAGGCAAATCCCCTTCCCACCCTGGTGCCGGAGAGAAAGCCCTACCAGGAGGGAGCTTACATCCGGGGCGGCCTGGACACGAAGAGCGGGAAATTTGAGCTGGACTCCAGCCTGATCAAGGATCACCCGGAGTGGGGGCTGGACTCCCTCCCCACCTACTGTGACTCCCTGGACGGGGCGGACGAGGAGAAATACCCCTTTGCCCTCTGCGCCGGGGCGAGAATCCCCAACGCCATCCACTCCCGCCTCCACGAGGTGCCCTGGGTGCGGAGCCTGCGCCCCTATCCCACGGCGGACATCTCCCTGGAGGACGGAAAACGCCTGGGAATCCGGGAGGGGGACGATATGGAGATCTACACGGAGAAGGGCAGCATCACCGTGAAGGCCCACCCCACAGCCCGGGTGCTCCCGGGGACCGTGTATATGTACCACGGCTACCGAGAGGCCAACGTCAACGGCCTGTTGGACGGCAACCATCTGGATCCCTACTGCGGATTCCCGTCGTACCGTTCGGCCCGCTGCGGAATCAGGAAAGGAGGAGAGGATCATGGGACTGACGCTTGACCTGGATCTGAAAAAATGTACATCCTGCGGGGCCTGCGCCATCGCCTGCATGGATCAGAACGACATCGACGTGGAGCGGGGGATCCGGCCCTTCCGGACGGTGTTCGACTGGGAGAGCCGGGAGCCGGGGTGTCAGAAATTCATCCACATCTCCATCGCCTGCATGCACTGCCCAGACGCCCCCTGCGTGGCGGCCTGCCCCAGCGCCTGCATCGCCAAGGATCCGGAGACCAACCTGACCATCTTTGACAACACCAACTGCATCGGCTGCCACAGCTGCGCCATGGCCTGCCCCTTCGGCATCCCGTCCTTCAACGAGGAGGGAAAGATGCAGAAGTGCGACGGCTGTGCGGTGCGGATTCAGAACGGCCTGGAGCCGGCCTGCGTCCGGGCCTGTCCGGTGGACGCTCTGCGCCTGGTCTCCTCGGAGGAGATCGAGGGAAAGGATAAGGAAAACTCCCTCCAGAAGCTGGGGAGAGAGGTGCTGGAGTTCCAGACCTGATCCGCCGGCAGCCCGGGAAGCTGCCTGGGAAATCTTCACCCGGGGTATTGACAGGTGCGGCCGGCAGCGCTATAATCTCTGTAATTTCATAGATCGCGTTGAAGAGGAAGAGTAATTGGATGGGAAGCTGCAGAGAGCTGACGGGCGGTGCGAGTCAGTGCGGAGGATCCGATGAAAATCACCTCGGAGCTTTCAGGCCGAACGGGTATCCAGTAGGTCTGGACGGGGTTGCCGCCGTTATCCGGCTGCCTGTTGTTGGACGGGTGCGAGGGGTCGTTTTTTACGGCAAGAAGAGTGGTACCGCAGAGGTTTGAGCCTTTGTCTCTTAGGAGACAAAGGCTTTTTTTGTGGATGCGCACACTTTTTAATTTTACAGGTGGTTTCTCCCTCCTTTTGCACGATGGCTATGAAAAAAACAAGATAAAAGGAGAAATGAGTATGGAAGCACTCAAGAAGGTAACCAATTTTTTCAGCAAGAATATGGCGCTGATCGTCATCGCCGTGGCGGCGGTGGCCCTCTTCTCCCCCCAGACGGTGAGCTTTTTAAAGACCAGCTATGTAAATCCCCTGCTGGGCGTGGTGATGTTCGGCATGGGTCTGACCTTAAAGCCCGGAGATTTTAAGGTGGTCTTTAGCCGCCCCAAGGACGTGGTCATCGGCTGCGCCGCCCAGTTTACGGTGATGCCGCTGCTGGCCTTCCTGCTCACCAGGCTCTTTGGACTCTCCCCGGAGCTCTCCATCGGGGTGATCCTGGTGGGCACCTGCCCCGGCGGCACCTCCTCCAACGTGATGACCTACCTGTCCAAGGGGGATGTCCCCCTGTCTGTGGGCATGACGTCGGTATCCACCATCCTGGCGCCGTTTCTGACCCCCTTCCTCACCTACGTGTACGCCGGGGCCAGGGTGGATGTGGATATGGTGAGCATGTTCCTGTCCATCCTGCAGGTGGTGATCCTTCCCATCGCCGCCGGCTTTGTGATCAACCGCTTCTTCCACAAATTCACGGAGGCCGCCGTGGAGGTGCTTCCTCTGGTCTCCACCCTGGCCATTGTGGCCATCGTGGCGGCTGTGGTGGCCGCCAACTCCGCCAAGCTGATGACCTCCGGCCTGCTGATCGTGGCAGTGGTGATCCTGCACAATGTGCTGGGATACGCCCTGGGCTATGTGATCGGCAAGGTCCTCAGGCTGGATGAGACCAAGTGCCGCGCCATCTCCATCGAGGTGGGCATGCAGAACTCCGGCCTGGCCACCTCCCTGGCCACCACCCATTTTGCCCAGTATCCCCTGGCCACCATCCCGGGGGCGGTGTTCAGCGTATGGCACAACGTGTCCGGCGCGATTCTGGCCAACTTTTTTGCCAGACACTCTGTCCCTGAAAAATAATTCTGCCTGTCAAGAAAAAATGCTTGACACCTCCGCCCGCATCGTGTATGATAGCACAGGTGATTGAAATGGAAAAAATCGTCCAGCAGACGCTGCTCTATGACTTTTACGGGGAGCTCCTGACGGAGCATCAGAGACGGATATACGAGGATGCAGTGTTCAACGACCTGTCTCTCAGCGAGATTGCCAGGGAGGCGGGGATCAGCCGGCAGGGGGTGCATGACCTCATCCGCCGGTGTGACAGAACCCTGGAGGGGTACGAGGAGAAGCTGGGCCTGATTGCCAAGTTTCAGAAGACTAAGGAGAAGGTGGAGGAGATCCACCGGCTCACCAGAGAGTTTTCCGAGACGGGCAACGGGGATCTGATCCGCAGGATCGGCGAGATTTCCACGGAGATTCTGGAACTGGGCTGAGAACCCAGAGGAGGATTGAATGGCTTTTGAGAGCTTAACAGACAAACTGCAGAATGTATTCAAAAACCTGCGGGGCAAGGGACGGCTGTCTGAGGCCGATGTGAAAGCGGCCCTGAAAGAAGTGAAGATGGCTCTTCTGGAGGCGGACGTCAGCTTCAAGGTTGTAAAACAGTTTATCAGTTCTGTGCAGGAGAGGGCAGTGGGCCAGGATGTGCTCGGCAGCCTGTCTCCGGCGCAGATGGTAATAAAGATTGTAAATGAGGAACTGGTAAAGCTCATGGGCTCCGAGACCACGGAGCTGGAGTTGAAGCCCGGCAGTGAGATCACTGTGATTATGATGGCGGGCCTTCAGGGCGCCGGTAAGACCACCACGGCGGCTAAGCTGGCAGGAAAACTGAAGGCGAAGGGACGAAAGCCCCTGCTCGTCGCCTGCGACGTGTACCGCCCGGCGGCCATCGAGCAGCTGAAGATCAACGGCGAGAAGCAGGGAGTACCCGTCTTCTCCATGGGCAACCAGCACAGCCCGGTGGACATCGCCAGAGCGGCGATGGAGCACGCCAGGGCCAACAGCCAGAATGTGGTCATTCTGGACACGGCCGGACGCCTTCACATCGATGAGGAGATGATGGAGGAGCTTCAGGCCATCAAGGGCGCGGTCACCGTGGATCAGACGATCCTGGTGGTGGACGCCATGACCGGACAGGACGCAGTCAATGTGGCCGGATCCTTCAATGAGAAGGTGGGGCTGGACGGCGTGATCCTGACCAAGATGGACGGAGATACCCGAGGAGGTGCAGCGCTCTCGGTTCGTCAGGTGACGGGCTGCCCCATTCTGTATGTGGGCATGGGGGAGAAGCTCTCCGATCTGGAACAGTTTTATCCGGACCGCATGGCTTCCAGGATCCTTGGCATGGGAGACATCCTCTCGCTGATTGAGAAGGCGGAGGCGGAGATCGACCAGGAGAAGGCCAAGGAGCTGGGACAGAAGTTAAAGAAGGCGGAGTTTGACTACAACGACTTTCTGGAGCAGATGCGCCAGGTGAAGAAGATGGGCGGCATGAGCAGCATCCTGGGGATGATGCCGGGCATGTCCCAGATCAAGGATGTGGACATCGATGAGAAGGCCATGGACCGGGTGGAGGCAATCATCCTCTCCATGACGCCGAAGGAGAGATCCAATCCAGGCATCCTGAATCTGTCCAGGAAGCAGAGAATCGCAAAGGGGGCGGGAGTTCCCCTGAGCGAGGTGAACCGCATCGTCAAGCAGTTTGACCAGATGAAGAAGATGATGAAGCAGCTCCCCGGCCTCATGGGAGGCGGAAAGAGGAAAGGCTTCGGCGGCTTAGGCGGCCTCATGGGCGGAAAGCTCAAGATGCCGTTCTGACGCACAGCAGATAGCAAGGCAGTACCCCTGCGTTGTTTATAGATCAGGACATGTTAAGGAGGTGAAAAACATGGCAGTAAAGATGAGACTGAGAAGAATGGGTCAGAAGAAGGCTCCTTTCTATAGAATCGTAGTTGCAGACTCCCGTTCTCCGAGAGATGGCAGATTCATCGAGGAGGTTGGATACTACGATCCCACCGTTGATCCGAGCGTGATCAAGTTTGACGAAGAGGCAGCCAAGAAATGGTTGGCAACAGGCGCACAGCCGACGGAGACTGTAAGCAAGCTCTTAAAGATCGCTGGAATTCAGTAATCTAGAGTTACCGGGCGCAGTGCGAGGTGAACAATATGAAAGAATTAGTGGAAGTAATTGCAAAAGCGCTGGTGGATCATCCCGAGGAAGTGGTGGTTACGGAGACCGTCAAGGAGAACGCGACCGTCATCGAGCTGAAGGTTGCTGAGTCCGACATGGGAAAGGTAATCGGCAAGCAGGGAAGAATCGCCAAAGCCATTCGTTCTGTTGTAAAAGCAGCCGCTTCAAAAGAAGAAAAGAAAGTTATTGTAGATATTCAGTAGCTTTAGGACCGCCTGACACCTGGAAGGCGGTTTTCTTCGTTTAACGGGGAATGTTTGCGGCAGGTTTTCCTGCCCACAGAATCATAGAAGAGGAGACCGACGATGGAAGATATGCTGCGGGTGGGAGTCATCAGCTCCACCCATGGAGTGAGGGGCGAGGTCAAGGTATTTCCCACCACCGACGATCCGGCCCGATTTGAGGAATTGGAGACAGTACTTCTGGATACCGGAAAGGAGAAGCTGGAGCTGGAGATTGCCGGCGTGAAGTTTTTCAAAAATATGGTGATCCTGAAGTTTAAGGGATATGACAGCATCAACGACGTGGAGAGATACCGGGGAAAGGATCTCTGGATCACCAGGGAGCAGGCGGTTCCCCTGGGGGAGGACGAGAACTTTGTGGCGGATCTCATCGGCCTGGCGGTGGTGACCGACGGGGGAGAGACTCTGGGGACCATGAAGGACGTGATGTTCACCGGGGCCAACGACGTCTATGTGGTGGAGCGGGAGAACGGGAAGGAGCTGCTCCTTCCGGCCATCAAGGACTGCATCCTGGACGTGGACCTGGAAAATGGCGTGATGACCGTCCATGTGCTGGACGGACTCTTGGATCTGTGACGGGAGGAGGACGCATGAACTACCATGTTCTGACATTGTTCCCGGAGATGGTGCTGGAGGGGCTGAACACCAGCATCATCGGCCGGGCAGCCGCGGCCGGAAAGATTTCCATCGAGGCGGTGAACATCCGGGACTACACAAAGGAAAAGCACGGCCACGTGGACGACGCCCCCTACGGCGGGGGAGCCGGCATGGTGATGCAGGCGGCGCCGGTCTGCGACGCCTACGAGGCGCTGTGTGAGCGGCTGGGAAAACGTCCCCGGGTCCTCTACATGACGCCCCAGGGTCAGGTTTTCAACCAGAAGATCGCCCAGGAGCTGGCCAAGGAGGAGGACCTGGTGTTTCTCTGCGGCCACTATGAGGGGATCGACGAGAGGGCGCTGGAGCTGATTGTGACGGACTATCTGTCCGTGGGGGACTACGTGCTCACCGGCGGGGAACTTCCGGCCATGGTGATGATCGACTGCATCTCCCGCCTGGTGCCCGGGGTGTTAAACAACGACGCGTCGGCGGAGGAGGAGTCCTTCCACGACAACCTTCTGGAGTACCCCCAGTACACCAGGCCGGAGGAGTACAGAGGGATGAAGGTGCCGGAGATTTTGCTGTCCGGCCACCACAAAAAGATTTACGAGTGGAGACGGCAGCAGTCCATCCTCCGCACCCTGGAGCGGAGGCCGGATCTGCTGAGAGAGGCAAATTTGGACAAGAAGGAAAAGAAATTTCTGGAGGAACTGATGGCCCAGAGGGCGGAGCCGGTGATCCGCAGGGCCTGTGAGGCCGACTTGGACCAGGTGGAGGCGGGGTATGAGGAGCTTTTGACCTACGAGGAGGAGCACGGCGCCTGGACAGCCTGGAAACGGGGAGTATACCCCACCAGGGAGACGGCGGCAGCCGCCCTGGCGGCCGGAACCCTGTACGTGGCGGAGAAGGCGGGGGAGATCCTGGCCAGCGTGATCGTGAACCAGGTTCAGCCCGAGGAGTACGAAACCGTTCCCTGGAAGTATCCCGCAAAGCCGGAGGAGGTTCTGGTCATCCATCTCCTCTGCGTCCATCCGTCCAAATCCGGGCAGGGGCTCGGAAAACGGATCGTGCAGTTTGTCCTGGACGAGGCGAAGCGGACCGGCTGCCTGGCCGTCCGCCTGGACACCGGCGCCCAGAATCGGCCGGCCGCCGGCCTCTACACCCGGATGGGATTCCAGCTGGCCGCCAACGGCTCCATGGCCATCGGCGGGGAGATCGCCCACGAGGGACATCTGTTTTTTGAGAGGGAAGTGTAGAAGAGAGGACTGCCTGGGGCAGTCCTCTCTAACTGTTTGCTCTTTTACTCTTCCTCCAGCTTCTCAGCTGCCTCCTTCATCAGTTCAATGATGGGCAGATGCTGGGGGCAGACGCTCTCACACTGGCCGCAGGCGATGCAGCTGCTGGCTTTGCCGCTGTCCAGGACCAGGTTCCGGTAGAAGAGGATGGGGCGCCGGTCCTTGGGATAGAGCCTGGCGGTGTTTAAGGCCCGGATCATATCGGGGATGGCGATGCCGGAGGGACAGCCGTCACAGCAGTAGCGGCAGGAGGTGCAGGCGATGAGGGGCATATCCTGCATTCTTCTCACCACCTCGGCGATGATGTCCTTCTCCTTCTCAGTGAGGGGCTTGAAATTCCGGAAGGTGGAGAGATTGTCCTCCATCTGCTCCTCGGAGGACATGCCGCTGAGGATGGTGGCGATCCCGTCCAGGGAGCCCACAAAGCGCAGGGCCCAGGAGGCAGCGGAGGCATCGGGGTGCTCCGTCTTTAGGAGGCTCTCCAGTTCCGGCTGAAGGCTGGCCAGGGTTCCGCCCTTCACCGGCTCCATGACGATGATGGGAATCTGGCGGCTGTGAAGGATCTCGTAGAGCCTGCCGGACTGAACGAGGGGATTGTTCCAGTCCGCGTAATTCAGCTGGATCTGGACGAAATCGATGTCGGGATGTCTGTCCAGGATCTGCTCCAAAAGCTCCGGCGTTCCGTGGAAGGAGAAGCCGAAATGGCGGATCTTTCCGGCCTTTTTCATGTCCTGCCCCCAGCGGAAGCAGTCGTACTCCTCGTAGAGATTGTACTTGCTCCCGTCCTCGATGCTGTGGAGCAGATAGAAATCAAAGTAGTCCACCCCGCATTTCTCCATCTGCTCGGCCAGAATCCGGTCCTTGTCCTCCGGGCCGTTCATGGCCCAGACCGGCAGCTTGGTGGCCAGGAAAAAGGAATCCCTGGGGTGCCGCTCCACCAGGGCCTCCCGGATGGCGGTCTCCGACTTCCCACTGTGGTAGACGTAGGCGGTGTCGAAATAGTTGAATCCGCTCTCCAGGTAGGCGTCCGCCATGTGTTTTACCTGCTCTAAGTCGATCTCCCCGTCCTTCTGGGGAAGGCGCATCAGGCCGAATCCCAGCTTCGGCATAGCTTTGATGTCAATACTCATACTTCTTCCTCCTGACTTTGCTTTTTGTGAAACCTCATAAGAGATAACAACAGTATATCACAGATTTTTTTGAATTTCTTCCCTAAATTTTCTGAAATCGCCGGAAAGGGCATTTTCCCCCTTGCATTTTCCGCCTCATTATGGTAAACTGTCTCGGTATGAAAAATAAGAGATGTTCCTCTGTTACGGAATGGATGAAGGTATTAAGAACATCGAATAGATTCAGGAGGTTCAAAATGAACGAC
>DXEU01000101.1 GCA_019114845.1 Candidatus Lachnoclostridium stercoripullorum
TTGCACGCCTGCGGCCACGACGGCCACACCGCCTCCCTGCTGGGCGCGGCGAAAATCCTCGTCTCCCGCAGGGATCAGTTCCCCGGAACGGTGCGGCTCATCTTCCAGCCCGCCGAGGAGCTGGGCACCGGAGCCGACGACATGGTGAAGGCCGGCTGCCTTGAGGGCGTGGACGCCGCCCTGGGCATTCATCTCTGGAGCGGCGTGAAGAGCGGCACCATCTCCGTGGAGGCCGGCCCCCGCATGGCTGCCGCCAACTGGTTCCGCTACCGTCTGAAGGGAAAGGGCGGACACGGCGCCCGCCCCCATCAGGGTGTGGATGCCGCCCTGGCCGCCGCTGCCTCCGTGGTCAACCTTCAGTCTGTGGTCAGCAGAGAGTTCCCCGCCGACGAGCCCGTGGTCATCACCGTGGGGCACATTGAGACCGGCACCCGCTTCAACGTCATCGCCCCGGAGGCCATGTTTGAGGGGACCATGCGCTGCTACAACGTGCAGGGCTTCCTCCACGACATCCCCCAGGCCATGCACCGCGTCGTGGAGAACACCGCCGCTGCCTACCGCTGTCAGGTGACGGAAAAATACGTCTACGACGCCATGCTCCCCTGCAACAACCCGGAGCAGGCTTCCGCCAGGGGAACCGCCGCCGTCAAAAAAATTCTGGGGGAGGCGGGAATCGGCCGCATCGAACCTATGATGGGCGGTGAGGATTTCTCCTACATGATGCACGAGGTTCCGGACTCTCTGCTGGCCTTCGTGGGCATCGGAGACCCGGAAAAGGGGACGGACGAGCCCCATCACTCCGGGCGCTTCCAGATCGACGAGGACTGCCTGAAAAATTCCGTCGCCTTCTACGCCCAGTACGCCGTGGACTATCTGAACGAGTAGAACGCCCCGGCATCATTTCGCTGCGGCTGGATTTCCCTCACAGCTTCACCGTGCGGCGGTACACGATCACCGCCGCTGCGGCTGTCACCGCCTCCGTGAGCCAGAATGCGTGAAAGACGCCCACCGCCCCGAAGAGGCGGCTGAGGATGAAGGCCGCCGGCAGAATGACCACCGTGTAGCGGCACAGGGAGATCACCAGGGACTGGGTTCCCTTTCCCAGCCCCTCCAGGGCGCCCGACGTGGTCACGGACACGGAGGAAATGATAAATCCGGCGCTGATGATGCGCAGGGCCGCCCCGCCCGCCTGAACCGTCTCCGGGTTTTCCGTAAAAAGTCCTATGATGGGCTCCGCCGCCGCCATGCAGATCACCGTGCCGAAGACCATGATGAGGCCGGAGAGGAGGAGGGTGATGCGGTAAATGCTCTTCACCCGCTGATACTCCCTCGCCCCGTAGTTGTAGCCGATGATGGGGCGGATTCCTTGGACGATGCCGCTGGCCGGCAGGTAGAGGAAGGTCTGGAGCTTATAGTAAATCCCCAGAACCACCACATACACCTGGGAGTAGGCCGCCAGCAGGGCGTTCAGGCAGGAGATCAGCAGGGACGGCAGGGCCAGGCTCAGACTGGCGGGAATGCCCACAGAATACAGCCGCGCCGCCGTCCGTCCATTCCACCGAAATCCCTTCAGAGAGAGTTTCACCGGCAGAGGGCGCACGGCGCAGATCGCCAGGTAGATCACCAACGTCACCACCTGGCCAATTCCCGTGGCCAGAGCCGCCCCCTCAATCCCCATCTCCGGGAAAATTCCAATTCCAAATATCAGCACAGGGTCCAGGATAATGTTGGTGAGGCAGCCTCCCAGGAGGCTCACCATGGTGGCTTTCATCCATCCCACCGCCTGGAAGACCTTCTCAAAAAACAGCCCCAGCATGATGACCAGGGAAAATGAAAATGCGATATTGGAGTACCGCAGCCCCAGATCCAGCACCGTCTCCGACGAGGTGAACATTCTGAGGAAGGCGGGCATGATCAGGATGCTCACCCCCGTGGCCGCCGCCCCGTGGATCGCCGACAGGACGAACCCGTGGGCCGCCGCGCGGTTCGCCTTCGCCTTCTCCCCGGCTCCCAGGAAAAATGCGATGGCCGCGTTGATCCCCACGCCGAAGCCGATGGCCAGGGCGTTGATCAGATTCTGCACCGGATACACCAGGGAGAGGGCCGTCATGGCGTCCTCGCTGATCTGAGCCACAAAAAAGCTGTCCACGATGTTGTACAGGGAGCTCACCAGCATGGATACGATCATGGGCAGTGCCATGGACATGATCAGGGGAAATACCGGCCTCTCCTTCATAAATGTCTCGTTCATCTTCATCCTCCGTTCTCGTTTGTCTGCCGCCGGCAGGGCCTGCGGCCTCCTTCCTCATGCCGTCTGGCCCGGCCGCTCCTTAGTATCATGAAAGCCGATTGCTCCGCGCCTTCGGCGCTCACGCAATCGCCGGACGGGTATTCGGAATCCGGCCTGCCGGCCTCCTTCCTCATGCCGTCCAGATTGCCAAATGTCTGTGCACACTGGCATGCGAGCATGCCGTGTGCACAGACGCTTGGCAATGCTTTCATCGCTAAAAAAACCACACAACCGCCGGGAAGCGGTTGTGTGGCGAAAAAAGCTGTGAAACTGAAAAATCCACACGTAATTTTAGCGGGATCATTATAGCACGGACGCCGGAAACGGGTCAAGTGCTTATTTTCTCAGCCAGCTTGCAGAAGATCACCGCCGTCAGCGTGCTGACCAGGGTTGCCGCCAGCGCCGGGCCCGCCACCGCCGCGGGGTTCACGCTCCCGTACTGACTGCGGTAGGCGATGATGCTCACCGGAATCAGCTGCAGGGACGACACATTGAGAATCAGGAATGTGCACATCTCATTTCCCGCTGTCCCCTCCTCCCTCGCCGGCCCGGGCGCCCGCCCGGCCCTCCTCTCGTCCTCCAGTTTTTTCAGCTCCTTCATGGCTCCTATCCCCGCCGGCGTCGCCGCCCAGGACAGGCCCAGCATATTGGCGATGAGATTGACCGCAATCTGCTTTCTGGCCGGGTGCCCTCTCCTCAGTCCGGGAAACAGAAAGTTCAAAACCGGCTCCGCCCGCCTGGTCAGGGCGTCCATCAGCCCGGCACTGTTCCCAATCTCCATGATTCCGCTCCAGAAGGCCATGATTCCCAGCATGGTGATGGCCAGGGTCACCGCCTCCCTGGCGGAGGACAGCACCGCGTCCGTCACCGCCGGGAGCGTGCCGTGGAGCGCCGCCCACACAATCCCCGCCGCCATCATGGCGGCCCAAAGACCATTGAGCATGTCTTGCCTCCCCCGTTTTCTCCCAACTATTTTATGAAAAATGTTGATTTTTTATCCTTGTTTTTGTATTATTAGTACAAATCAACATGAGGAGGTTCTATCGATGATCTACAACGAACAAGTCATTCCCTTTGAGAACCGGGCCGGAGGAAAGGGGACGGGCATCCTGCGCATCGCCATGGCGGATGAGCAGCTGGAAGGCCGCGCGAAATCCATCATGTCCGTGACGCTCCACCCTGGAAGCTCCATCGGCTCTCATCAGCACACGGGCAATCTGGAGATCTACTATGTGCTGCAGGGAGAGGGAATTTTCACGGTAAACGGCAAATCTGAACCCATCCACGCGGGACAGGCCGGCTCCATGAACCCCGGGGATTGGCACAGCATTGAGAACACCGGAGACGAAGACATGCTGATTTCCGCTGTGATTTTATTTGAATAGACAAGAGGAGGAGTGTTGCTATGGGAAAGAAATTATTTACCAACTGCCACATTGTTGACGTGATCGGAAAAACTGTGACCGAGGGTTCCGTCCTGGTGGAGGACGGCGTGATCACCGCCGTGGGCGCTGCGGAAGCCGGGAATGCGGAAGTGATCGACCTGGGCGGAAAATATGTGATGCCCGGCCTGTTCAACTGCCACACCCACATCTGCCTGCCGCCGGATCCGGCTACCAACTACAGCCTCAACGACTGCCAGGTGACCATGAAGGCTTTAAAGCATCTGCGCCAGTTCCTGGACACCGGCGTCACCTTCATCCGCGATGTGGGCGGGATGAATTTCATCGATATCGACATCCGCAACGCCGCGAAGAAGGGCGAGATTGTCGCTCCCGACATGCAGGTTTCCGGCAAATGCATCTGCATGACCGGCGGACACGGCTGGCAGATGGGACGTGAGGCCGACGGCGTGGACGACTGCAGAAAGGCCGCCAGGGAGCAGCTGCGGGCAGGCGCCGACTGGATCAAGGTGATGGGCACCGGCGGCGTCATGACCGAGGGCGTGGAGCCCGGATCTCCCCAGCTGGACGAGGACGAGCTGAGAGCCGCCATCACCGAGGGACACAAGGTGGGCGCCAAGGCCTGCACCCACTCCCAGGGCATGACCGGCATCAAGAACGCCCTGAGAGCCGGCGTGGACTCCATCGAGCACGGCTTCTACATGGACGACTGGTGCTTCGACTGGATGAAGGAGCATGACGTGTACTACGTTCCCACCCTGGCCGCCATGTACTGGATCAAGGTGAACGGCACCGCCGCCGGCATCCCCGAGTTTGCTGTGCGCAAGGTGAACGCCACCTTCGAGGATCATTTGAGCACCTTCCGGAACGCCTACAAGGCGGGAGTGAAGATCGTTCTGGGTACCGACGCCGGAACCCCCTTCAACCCCCACGACAAGACCGCTTACGAGATGATTCTCATGACCAACGCGGGCATGGACGTATGGGATGCCCTGAGAGCCGGCACCATCGTGGCCGCTGAGATGTGCGGCGTGGACAAGACCCACGGCTCCATCGAGGCCGGCAAGAAGGCCAACCTGGCCGTATTTGCCGAGGATCCCACCCAGAATCTGGAGACCGTCATGAACTGTCAGATGACCGTTCTGGGCGGCGACATCGTATATCAGGCGTAAGATTTATTTGACGGGAGGTGAAACTTCCCGTTAAATAACACGACTCCGGAGCATCGCTCTGTCTGAGAGCGAAACTCCGGAGTCTGTTGTTTTTGGAAACTATGTTTTATTGGATTCTATCCTCACCCGTTCTAGTGGATTTTCTTCCGTCTCTTCCCGGTCATCTCCGTCACCGTCAGCTTGAGAACGGCGGTCACCTTGATCATGTCCGTGTTGAACTTAAAATCCTCCGCGTGATAGTGCCGCATCAGGATCATCAGGGCCTCATACTTGTCCTCATCCGCCACAAACTCCACGGTACCGCGGCCGATGACGCTTTCGAAGCTCATGGTGCAGTTCATATCCTCCTCGTGGAGAATGAGGCTGTGGTCACAGTCCATCTCAAAAGTCACCCGGTTGTCCCTGCGGAGCAGATCCAGCTTCTTCCCCTCCATGGCGCAGTGAAAATACAGATACACCTGGCCGTCCTGGACATCCAGGCCGAAGTTCATGGGGACGATGTAGGGGTAATTCCCGTCGTTCATGGCGAGTCTGCACGTGTCACATTTTTTGATGATGTCAATGATGGCGTCAAAATCCGTGATTTCCCTGTCTTTTCTTCTCATAAATGCCTCCTCAAAATCGCACTCTGAACCTAAAGACTTCGGGGCCTCACTCCCCGCACAGCTCCCTCATCACATCCGGGACAGTCTCGATCTTCTCCGCCCGGTAGGCGTTGCTGCCGCAGAAGAGCAGGGAATTCTCCACATCCCCCTCGGCCGCGTCGATGAGGGCCTTGGTGATGCAGTAGGGAATGGTCTTCCGGTCGCAGTGCTCCAGGCACTGGTAGCACCACTCCAGCTTGAAGGGCGTCTTGCCCACATTTTCCAGGAAGGGATTCATGATCGCCCGCCCGGGCATTCCCACTGGGCTCTTGGTGATGACGATGTCCTCTTTCTTGGCGTTGATGTACGCCTCCTTGTAGGCCAGGGGGGCGTCGCACTCCTCCGTGGTCACAAAGCGGGTGGCCACCTGCACGGCGTCCACGCCCAGCTCCATGGCCCGCTCCACGTCGCTGCGGTCATAGATCCCGCCGGCCAGGGCCACAGGGATCTTAACCCCGTATTTGTCTCCAAAGCTCTTTACCACATCCAGGATCCTGCGGATCTCTCCCTCGTACTTCTCCCTGTGGTAGGTGGCGGGCACGTCCTCCGTGTCCACGCCCAGGCGGTGCAGATCCTCCCTGGAAAATCCCAGGTGGCCGCCGGCCAGAGGTCCCTCGATCACCACCAGATCCGGCACTCTCTTGTACTTTCTGTCCCACAGCTTGCAGATCACGTTGGCGGATTTGGCTGTGGAGACGATGGGGGCAATCTTGGTCTTAAAACCTTCGATCAGACCGGGCAGATCCACGGGAAGTCCGGCGCCGGACACGATAATGTCCGCTCCCGCCTTCACCGCCTCCTTCACATAGAGGGCGTAGTCGTGGGTAGCCACCATAATGTTGAATCCCAAAATCCCGCCTGGGGCAATCTCCCTGGCCTTTTTGAGCTCCTTGCCGATGGCTCTCAGATTGGCCTCCAGGGGTTTCTGCCGGAAATCCGGCTCCCGAAATCCGATCTGGGCGGTGGAAATCAGGCCGATTCCGCCGGCCTTGGCTACAGCCCCGGCCAGGGAGTGGAGACTGATTCCCACTCCCATTCCCCCCTGTATAATCGGCACCTTCGCTGTCAAATCCCCTATCACTAACGGCTTTAATTTCTCCATCACATTCTCCTGAACCGCTCATAGCGCTCTGCTGCCAGCTCTTCGCCCGTCATATTCACATGACTGGACAGGAATTCCTCCAGGCCGCGCCGCATCTCGCCGGCGATCACATCGATATTTTTAGACGAAGCGGGCTCCTTCTCCACGATCACCCGCTCGATGATCTTCATCTTGTATAAATCCTTGGCCGTGACCTTCATCACCTTGGAGGCCTCCGGCGCCTTCTTGCTGTCCTTCCACAGGATGGAGGCAAATCCCTCCGGGGAGAGCACGGAGTAGATGGAATTCTCCATCATCCACACCTCGTTGGCGACCGCCATGGCCAGGGCGCCGCCGCTGCCCCCCTCTCCGATGACGATGGAGACCACCGGCACCTTCAAGTCGGACATCTCAAAGAGGCTTCTGGCGATGGCCTCGCCCTGACCTCTCTCCTCCGCCTCCAGCCCGCAGAACGCCCCCGGCGTATCCACAAAGCAGATCACCGGGCGTCCGAAGGTCTCCGCCTGCTTCATCAGGCGCAGGGCCTTGCGGTAGCCGTCGGGGGAGGGCATGCCGAAGTTTCTCTTCAGGTTATCCTTGGTGTTCTTGCCCTTCTGCTGGCCGATCACCGTCACCGGGACTCCCTTGAAGGTGGCGATTCCGCCCACAATCGCCCCGTCGTCCTTGAAGTAGCGATCCCCGTGGAACTCCATGAAATCGTCGAACAGGGCGTCGATGTAGTCCAGGGCCGTGGGCCGGTCCGCGTTTCTGGAGAGCTGCACCGTCTCCCAGGGATCCCTGGAGGACAGTCTCTTGTGGAAGCTCACCACCGGGCCGCCCTGGGGCGCCAGCCTTGCCGCCGCATTCTTCGGCATTCTGTGCATGGCAAGAATCTTCGCCAGCGTCTCCTTCTGGTGCTCTCTGCCCACAATCATATCCACAAAGCCGTGGTCCAGCAGGAACTCCGCCCGCTGAAAGCCCTCAGGCAGCTTCTGGCCGATGGTCTGCTCGATCACCCTGGGGCCGGCAAAGCCGATGAGGGCGCCGGGCTCCGCCAGAATGATGTCGCCCAGCATGGCAAAGCTGGCAGTCACTCCCCCTGTGGTGGGGTCCGTGAGCACGCTGATAAAGAGCTGCCCCGCCTCGTGATGTCTCTTCAGGGCCGCCGCCGTCTTGGCCATCTGCATCAGGGAGACGATTCCCTCCTGCATCCTGGCTCCGCCGGAGCAGGCAAAAATGATCACCGGCAGCTTCTCCGCCGTGGCTCTCTCCACCGCCTGGGTGATCTTCTCGCCCACCACATGGCCCATGCTGCTCATGATGAAGCGGGCGTCGCAGACCGCAACTACCGCCTCGCTGCCGCCGATCTTTCCCTTTCCGGTGACAACAGCCTCGTTGAGCTTCGTCTTCTCCCTGGCCGCCTTCACCTTCTTCTCATATCCCGGGAAATTTAAGGGGTTCTCGAAGGGCATCTCCTTGTTCCACTCCTCGAAGGTTCCCTCGTCCACGATCATCTCGATCCGGCGGTAGGCGTGCACCCGGAAATATCCGTGGCACTTGGGACAGATATAGAAGTTGGCCTTCACGTCGTCCACATAGATGGGCTGTCCGCACTTGTTGCACCGTCTCCAGAGGCCCTGGGGAACGCTGGGCTCATCAGACTTTCTATACTTTGTGTCCAGCAGAGTATAGGTCTTCTTGAACATATTTTTCAGCATATTGACTCACCCTCTCCTTCTATTCCTTGCAGTAGTCCGGGAAGTAGCGGGGGATGAATCCCGTATCCGTGTCCCCTTCCTGGAACGCCTCGTTGTTTAAAATGTCATACTGGAAATCCAGATTGGTGTCGATGCCCTCGATGATCAGCTCGCCCAGAGCGCTGCGCATCTTGGCGATGGCCGTGGCCCGGTCCTTGGAGTGGACGATGAGCTTTAAGAGCATGGAATCATAGTTCGGCGGCACCTTGTAATTGTTGTAAATGTGGGTGTCCACCCGAACGCCCTTTCCGCCGGGGATGTGCACGTTGGTGATCAGTCCGGGGCAGGGCATGAAATTTCTCTCCGGGTTTTCCGCGTTGATGCGGCACTCGATGGCATGGCCCCGGATCACCACGTCGTCCTGGGTAAAGCTCAGCTTCTCGCCGGCGGCGATGTTGATCTGCTCCTTGATCAGGTCAAAATCCGTCACCGCTTCCGTCACCGGATGCTCCACCTGGATACGGGTGTTCATCTCCATAAAGTAGAAATTCTTGTTCTTGTCCAGCAGAAACTCGATGGTGCCCGCATTCTCGTAGCCGACGGCCTTCGCCGCCCGCACGGCGGTCTCCCCCATCTTCTTTCTCAGCGCGTCGGAGATGGCCTCGCAGGGGGATTCCTCCAGCACCTTCTGATGGCGTCTCTGGATGGAGCAGTCTCTCTCCCCCAGGTGCACCACGTTCCCGTGCTTGTCCGCCATGATTTGGAACTCGATGTGGCGGGGTCTCTCGATGTATTTCTCAATGTACATGGTGTCGTCGGAGAAGCCCTTCACCGACTCCATCTGGGCGTTGTTGAAATTGGACTCAAAATCCTCCTCGCCCCAGGAAATCCGCATTCCCTTTCCGCCGCCGCCGGAGGAAGCCTTGATCATCACCGGAAATCCGATCTGCTTCGCCAGCTCCAGGCCCTTGGCCGCGTCGTACACCGGCTCCTTGGTGCCGGGCACCACGGGGACACCGGCCTCCATCATGGTCTTTCTGGCCTCGGACTTATTTCCCATCTTGTTGATGATCTCCGCCGACGGGCCGATAAAGGTAATGTTGCACTTCTCGCACAGCTCCGCGAACCTGGCGTTCTCGGAGAGAAAGCCGAAGCCCGGGTGGATCGCCTCCGCCTTCATGGCCACCGTCGCGGCGATAATCCGCTCCATATTCAGGTAGCTCTCGCTGGACGGGGCCGGCCCGATGCAGATGGCCTCGTCCGCCAGCAGGGTGTGGAGGGAGTCCTTGTCCGCCTCCGAGTACACCGCCACCGTCTTAATTCCCATTTCCCGGCAGGCGCGGATGATTCTCACCGCGATCTCGCCTCTGTTTGCCACTAAAATCTTACTAAACATAGGTCTCACCTAACCAATCATAAATGTCAGTTCCGCCGCCACAGCCACCTTGCCGTCCACGGTGGCAGTGGCCTTGCCCACGCCCACCGGGCCCTTCTGCTTGATGATCTCGCACTCCAGCTTCAGCTTGTCGCCGGGAACCACCTTCTTTTTAAACTTCGCGTTGTTGATGGCGCCGAAATACGCCACCTTGCCCTTGTTCTCCGGCACGCTGAGGATCGCCACCGCGCCGGTCTGCGCCAGAGCCTCCACGATCAGCACGCCGGGCATCACCGGCTCCTGGGGGAAATGTCCCCGGAAGAAATCCTCATGGAAGGTCACGGCCTTGTAGCCCACGGCGCGCACGCCGGGCTCCAGCTCCTCGATGCAGTCAATCAGTAAAAACGGATGTCTGTGAGGAATGATCTCCTCAATTTCCTTTACTCCCAGCATAATTTTTCTCCTTATACATATCCTGCTGATTTTGAAAACGGGACCCCTAAAGATCCCGTCCACACAATTTCCAGTATCTCTTGTCAGCGAATGCGGAACAGGGGCTGTCCGTACTCCACAACCTCCTCATTTCCCACTAAAACGGCCTCAACCACGCCGTCGTACTCGCTCTCAATCTCATTCATCAGCTTCATGGCCTCGATGATGCCCAGAACCTGACCCTTCTTCACCGTGTCCCCCTCCTTCACGAACGGCTCCGCGTCGGGGGAAGAAGCGCTGTAGAAAGTTCCCACCAGGGGAGAGGTCACCACCTTGTCAGACCCGATGTCTGCCGCGGCCTTCTTCGGCTCGGCGGCGGGCTGCACCTGGGCGTCCAGGACAGTCACAACCTCCTCCGCCGGCCCGGTGACGCTGCCGGCCGCGCCGGCCACCTGCACCACCTTGGGACCCTTCTTCTTGATGGAGATTTTTGTATTTCCCTGCTCCAGCTCAAAGCTGGTGAGAGCATTCTCAGACACAGCCTCGATCAGCTGAATAATTTCCTTGATTTCCATAGCTTACTCCTCCACAAATTTCTTCACCAGCAGAGTTGCATTGTGCCCGCCAAATCCCAGAGAGTTGGAGATGGCACAGTTCACATCCATGGACACTCCCTGTCCCTTGGTGTAGTCCAGATCGCACTCCTCATCGTCCACCTCCAGGCCGGCAGTCACATGGACATAGCCGTCCTCGATGGACTTCACGCAGGCGATGAACTCCACGCCGCCGGCTGCTCCCAGCAGATGGCCCACCATAGACTTGGTGGAGTTGACCTTCACCTCGTAGGCGTGCTCTCCCAGGGCCAGCTTGATGGCCTTGGTCTCAAAGAGATCGTTGTGGTGCGTGCTGGTTCCGTGGGCGTTGACATAGTCCACATCCTCAGGCTTCATCCCCGCGTCGGCGATGGCCACCTCCATGGCCTTGGCAGCTCCGCTGCCGTCCTCCGCCGGGGAGGTGATGTGGTACGCGTCGCAGGTGGCGCCGTAGCCGCCCACCTCCGCGTAGATCTTGGCTCCCCTGGCCTTGGCGTGCTCCAGGGACTCCAGAACCACGATTCCGGCTCCCTCGCCCATGACGAAGCCGTTTCTCTCCTTGTCAAAGGGGATGGAGGCTCTCTTGGGATCCTCCGTGGTGTTCAGGGCGGTCAGGGCTGCAAAGCCTGCGATTCCGATGGGGGTGATGCTGGCCTCAGCGCCTCCCGCCACCATCACGTCCGCCTCCCCGTACTGGATGGAGCGGAACGCCTCGCCGATGGAGTGGGTTCCGGTGGCGCAGGCCGTCACCACGTTGATGTTCTTGCCCTTTAAACCAAACTGGATGCCGATGTTTCCGGCAGCCATATTGCTGATCATCAGGGGCACCAGCAGCGGGTTAATGCGGCTGGGTCCTTTCTCGATCAGCTTCCTGGTCTCCCTCTCGATGGCGTCCAGGCCGCCGATGCCGGAGCCGACGCTCACTCCCACGCGGAAGGGATCCTCCTTCTCCATGTCGATGCCGGCGTCCTCCAGCGCTTCCTTGGCCGCCGCCACGGCGAACTGGGAGAAGCGCTCCATTCTCCGGGCCGTCTTATTGTCCATGTACTTCTTCGGATCAAAGTCCTTCACCTCGGCCGCCAGCTTCGCCTTGTACTCCGCGGTGTCGAAGGTGGTGATCGGTCCGATTCCCACCACACCGTTCTTCAGGCTGTTCCAAAAGGTCTCCACGTCGTTGCCCACGGGAGTGATGGCACCCAGGCCGGTTACAACTACTCTTCTCTTCATAAAAAATCCAATCTCCTTAAAATCCAGCGGTCAGCCGGCTTACATGGCCATGCCGCCGTTCACATTGATAACCTGTCCCGTAATGTACTTCGCGTCGTCCGACGCCAGGAACGCCGCCGTTCCCGCGATGTCCGCCGGCTCTCCCATGGCCTTCATGGGAATCTGGGCCAGCAGCCCCTCCTTCACAGAATCGGACAGCACGTCCGTCATGTCTGTGGTGATGAATCCGGGGGCGATGGCGTTCACCGTGATGCCCCGCCCTGCCAGCTCCCTGGCCGCCGTCTTGGTCATGCCAATGACGCCTGCCTTGGATGCGGCGTAGTTCATCTGCCCTGCATTTCCCATCACACCGGAAATGGAGGAAATGTTGATGATCCGTCCGCCTCTCTGCTTGATCATCTGGCGGGCCACATGGCGCATGCAGTTGAACGCTCCCTTTAAGTTGGTGTCAATCACCGCGTCGAAATCCGCCTCGGACATGGCCATGAGCAGGCCGTCCCTGGTAATTCCCGCGTTGTTCACCAGAATGTCGATCCTGCCGTAGGTCTTGATGACGTACTTCATCATCTCCTCCACGCCGGCAAAATCCGCCACGCTGCACTGATAGGCCTCCGCTTTTCCGCCGGCCTCCTCGATCTCCTTAACCACTGCCTCCGCCTTCTCCTTGGAGCCATTGTAATTGACAATCACTGCCGCCCCATCCTTTGCCAGTCTGAGGGCGATGGCCCGTCCGATTCCGCGGCTGGCGCCTGTCACCAGCGCCACCTTGTTCTCCAGCATATTTTACCTCCTGAAAACCTTCGGCCCTTACAGACCGCTTTCCTTTAACGCCTTCACATCCTGAAGGGTCTCTATATTCACGACTTTTGCGTCTCTTGTGATCTTTCTCATAAAACCGGCCAGGGTCTTGCCCGGTCCGATCTCCACAAAGGTGTCCACGCCGTCCGCCAGCATCGCTCTCACGCTCTGCTCCCAGCGCACGGAGGAGGAAACCTGTCTGGCCAAAAGGCTCTTCACCTCGGCCTTGTCCGTCACGTAGGAAGCCGTCACATTGGCCACGTAGGGGATCTGCGGATCGCTGATCTCCACGTTCTCCAGGAATTCTCCCAGCTTCTCCCCGGCTTCCGCAAGCATTCCGGAGTGGAAGGGTCCGCTGACATTGAGCATCACCGTCCGCTTTGCTCCGGCCTCTTTGAGCTTTTCACAGGCAAGCTCAACCGCCTCTTTCTTTCCCGAAATCACAATCTGCCCGGGGCAGTTGTAATTGGCAATCCATACATCCGGAATGTCCTTCAGTACTTCCTCAATCTTCTCCGCCGCCATGGCCAGCACCGCCGCCATCGCGCCCACGCCCACCGGGACGGCCTCCTGCATCAGGATGCCTCTCTGTCTCACGGTGGTGATTGCATCGTCTGCGCTCATCACGCCTGCGGCGTAAAGAGCGCAGTATTCTCCCAGGCTCAGGCCCGCTGCCACATCCGGGCGGATGCCGGTCTCCTCCATCAGCACTTTCATCATGGCGATGCTGGTGGTCACCATGGCCGCCTGGGTATACTCCGTGATATCCAGCCGGTCATTCTCCGCAAAGCACAGCTCCGGCATGGAAAATCCCAGCAGCTCGCTGGCCCGGTCAAATACCTCTCTGCCGGTGCTGGTCTCCTCATAAAAATCCTTACCCATCCCGGCTTTCTGCGCGCCCTGGCCCGGGAAAATAAATGCAATCTTACTCATATCTCTTATCTGGCTCCTTTTAAAAGCGCTTCTGCCTGCGCCATCATCTCATCAATCATTTCCTTGCAGGTCTGCTCCTTGTCGATCATGCCCGCAATCTGACCCGCCATCACAGTTCCGTGGGTCACATCTCCCTCCTGCACAGCCTTTCTCAGGGTGCCCAGGGTCAGGTACTCCAGCTCCTCGAAGGACTTGCCCTCGCTCTCCAGCTTGTTGTATTCTCTGGTCATCTGATTTCTCAGGCAGCGCACGGGATGGCCATGGCTTCTTCCGGTTACGGTGGAATCGATGTCCTTGGCCTTGATGATCCTCTGCTTGTAGTTCTCATGTACGATGGATTCCTTGGCCACCACAAATCTGGTTCCGATCTGAACGGCCTCAGCTCCCAGCATGAACGCCGCCGCGATTCCTCTTCCGTCGGCGATGCCGCCGGCAGCGATCACGGGGATATTCACCGCATCCACCACCTGGGGAACCAAGGTCATGGTGGTCGCCTCACCGATGTGTCCGCCGGACTCGGTTCCCTCCGCCACCACGGCGTCGGCGCCGGCCTTCTCCATCATCTTGGCGAGAGCCACGCTGGCCACCACCGGAATCACCTTGATGCCTGCAGCCTTCCACATGTCCATGTATTTGCCCGGGTTTCCGGCTCCGGTGGTGACGACCTTAATGCCCTCCTCCACCACAACCTTCGCCACGTCGTCCGCGTAGGGACTCATGAGCATGACGTTGACGCCGAACGGCTTGCTCGTCCGCTCCTTCGCCTTGCGGATGTAGTCCCGGATCACCTCTCCGGGAGCGTTGGCGCCGCCGATCAGGCCCAGTCCGCCCGCCTCGGACACGGCAGCTGCCAGATGATATTCCGCCACCCAGGCCATACCGCCCTGGATGATCGGATGTTCAATTCCGAGGAGTTCTGTCACTCTGGTTTTCATTAGTCCTCAACACCCTTTGCCTTTAAATAATCCATAACAGCACCCACGGTGGTCAGCTTCTCCAGCTCCTCAGCCGGGATCTCTACGGAGTACTCATCCTCTAAAGCCATCACCAGCTCAAACAGGTCCAGGGAATCTGCGCCCAGATCCTCTTTGAAGGAGGAAGCCTCGGTAACGCTCTCTGCGTCTACTCCTAACTGCTCTGCGATCATCTCTTTCATTCTCTCTAACATGGTTTTAATCTCCTTTTTGGTTTATTTTGTTTTATTTTTCCAATAATCTATTATAGCAAACGGCTCTGCCGTTTTCTATCTTTTTTTATAAAAGAAGGGGGGGTAAAAACGGGATTTACCACTCCAGCAGGCTGGCCCCCCAGGTCAGGCCTGCGCCGAAGCCGGCCAGGACGATCTTGTCCCCGCGGTTTAACCGGCCCTCCCGGTTCAGCTCATCTAAAAGAATCGGGATAGTGGCCCCGGAGGTGTTTCCGTATCTCTCTATGTTCATGGGGAAGCGGTCGATGGGCAGCTTCATCCTCTTGGCGATGGCCTCCACGATGCGGTAGTTGGCCTGGTGGAGGACAAAGTACTTGATCTCCTCCCGGTCCACCCCGTTCTTCTCCAAAAGCTCCTCCGCGCACTCCGGCACCTTCTTCACCGCAAAGCGGAAAATCTCCTGGCCTTCCATGGAGGTGTAGCCCACCTCAGGCTTCCTCCCCGTGAGGAAATTGTCGTTGGTCCTGGACGGGCAGACCATGGATGCGGCCCGGCCGCCGTCGGAGCCCATCACCATCTGAAAAGCCGGCCCCTCTTCCCGACGGACCACCACGGCCCCCGCGCCGTCCCCGAACAGCACGCAGGTGCTTCTGTCCTCCCAGTCCACGATCTTGCTGAGCACGTCGCAGCCGATCACCAGGGCGGTCCTGTAGATCCCCGCCTGGAAGAAGGCCTGAGCCGTGTTCAGGGCGAAGATAAAGCCGGAGCAGGCGGCGCTGATATCGTAGGCCACCGCGTTCACCGCCCCCAAAGCCCCCTGCACCTCGCAGGCGCCGCTGGGGAAGCAGTTGTCCGGGGTGGACGTCCCCAGAAGGATCAGATCCAGCTCCTCGGGCTTCACCCCCGACTGCTCCAGGGCTCTCCTGGCCGCCTCCGCCGCCAGGCGGCTGGTCCCCCCCTGGGAAATTCTTCTCTCGTGAATCCCCGTGCGGGTGCTGATCCACTCGTCGCTGGTCTCCACAATCTGGGCCAGGTCATCGTTTGTCACAATCCGTTCCGGCACATAAGAACCGGTACCTAATATTCTCATTGTCATAGCATTTTTCCCGTTGAAATAAGCATTTAAAATTAAAAGTTTGATATTCAAAATAATAATAGTCAATGCCCCTCTGTTTGTCAAGCAAAATAGATGGGGAAAATATCGAAATGGACGACAGAATGCGACAGGGGGCAAAAGACAGGAGAACGAGAGACAGATCCCCCGCCGGGAATCTCGCCCCGGCGGAGGACCCGCTCTCGTCTGTATGGTCTGTTTATTCGTACTCTACAACGTCCAGCCACTTCTCCAGGAGATCCTTCTCCTCCGGAATCGCCTTGGTCAGGCGGGAAGCAGCCACGATGGGAAGCCATCTCTGCACGTACTGCTTTGCGGTGTCGCTCATGTCGCAGAACAGGTTCATGTACATCTCAGCCAGCTTCGGATCCTGAAGGGTCAGGAGCAGGTAGGTGGTGGCGGCGTCAGCGGAGGCATTTCCCTGGGTCGCGTGGGACCAGTCGAGGATGTAGTACTTTCCCTCCTTGTCGATCACCACGTTGGTGGGGTTGAAGTCGCCGTGAAGCACCTTCTTGTGCTTGGGCATGCTCTCCAGACGGGTGCTCAGCTCGTAGCGGGTGGTGGCGTTCACCGCCTTTAAGCTGTTGATGCGGACGCTCATCTTATCCTTCATCTTGTTCAGGAGAGGAGCCGTCTTGTCATGGATCTCCAGCTGAATCTCCACGAACTCCTTCATGTACTTTTCCACATTCTCCGGATCCTTCGCCATCTTCTCCGCCAGGGTCTCGCCCTCAATGTAATCGGAGATGATCGCCCATTTTCCCTCCTCGTTCACCGTTACGCCGTGTACTCTGGGGATGGGGAGACCCGTCTCCTCCACCCTGGCCTGGTTCAGCGCCTCGTTGAGCACGTCCGTCTTGGGATAATTTGCGTCAAATACCTTCCACACCTTGTCTCCATCCCGATAAATCACCTTATGCGGGCGGGTAGCCAGTACATTATCTGTTTTCATGTCGCGTTCTCCTTTCCTTCTCCCTTAATTATTTATTGCCGTAGTAAGCTCTCAGGTACATCTCTTTGATCTCGCTCATCAACGGATATCTGGGGTTGGCGCCTGTACACTGATCGTCAAAGGCGTTCTCAACCATCTCATCCAGGGTATCCAGGAAATATTTCTCATCCACGCCGTAGTCTCTGATGGTGGCCTTGATGCCCACTGCCTTCTTCAGCTCCTCGATCTTCTCGATGAGTTTCTTCACAGCCTCATCGTCGTCCTTGGCCTGGATGCCGCAGAAGCGTGCGCACTCCGCATATCTGGCCTTTGCGTGGGGATACTCGTACTGCGGGAAGGTGCCCATCTTGGTGGGAACTTCCGCGGAGTTGTACTCCACGATCATGGAGATCAGCAGGGCGTTGGCGACGCCGTGGGGCAGGTGATGGTAAGCGCCCAGCTTGTGAGCCATGGAGTGGCACAGTCCCAGGAAGGCGTTGGCGAATGCCATACCGGCCATGCAGGAGGCGTCTGCCATCTTCTGACGGGCCTCCACGTTGCTTCCGTCGTTGTATGCGATGGGCAGGTAGTCAAATACGTTCTTCATCGCCTTTAAGGCAAGTCCGTCGGTGTAGTCCGTAGCCATGATGGATGCATATGCCTCCAGAGCGTGGGTCAGCACATCGACGCCGGACGCGCTGGTCAGTCCCTTGGGCTGGCTCATCATGTTGTCGGTGTCCACGATGGCCATGTTGGGAAGGAGCTCGTAGTCAGCCAGCGGGTACTTCACACCGGTCTCCTGGTCGGTGATCACGGCGAAGGGGGTCACCTCGGAACCGGTACCGGAGGAGGTGGGGATGGCTACGAAGTAAGCCTTCTCTCCCATCTTCGGGAAGGTGTACACACGCTTCCGGATATCCATGAAGCGCATGGCCATATCCTGGAAGTCCACCTCCGGGTGCTCGTACATCACCCACATGATCTTAGCAGCGTCCATGGCGGAACCGCCGCCCAGGGCGATGATCACGTCCGGCTTGAAGGCGTCCATGGCCTTTGCGCCGGCCTGTGCGTTTGCCAGGGTGGGATCCGGCTGTACGTCGGAGAAGGTGGTGTATACGATTCCCAGCTCATCCAGCTTGTCGGTGATGGGCTTGGTGTATCCATTCATATATAAGAAGCTGTCAGTCACCAGGAAAGCTCTCTTCTTGCCCAGCACATCTCTCAGCTCATTAAGAGCAACCGGCATGCAGCCCTTCTTAAAGTATACCTTCTGAGGCGCTCTGAACCACAGCATATTCTCTCTCCTCTCCGCAACGGTCTTGATATTCAGCAGGTGTTTGATGCCCACGTTCTCGGAAACGGAGTTGCCGCCCCAGGAACCGCATCCCAGTGTCAGGGACGGAGTGAGCTTGAAGTTGTACAGGTCGCCGATGCCGCCCTGGGAGGAAGGCGTGTTGATCAGAATACGGCAGGTCTTCATGGCAGCCGCATGCTTCGCCATCTTCTCTTTCTCGTTCACGTTGATGTATAAGGAAGAGGTATGTCCATAGCCGCCGTCGGCCACCAGCCTCTCGGCCTTTGCCAGAGCCTCGTCGAAGGTCTTCGCCTTGTACATAGCCAGTACCGGGCTCAGCTTCTCATGGGCAAACTCCTCGGAAATGTCCACGGACTCCACCTCGCCGATGAGGATCTTGGTGGTCTCCGGAACCGTCACGCCCGCCATGGCGGCGATCTTCGCTGCCGGCTGGCCTACGATCTTGGCGTTCACAGCGCCGTTGATGATGATGGTCTTTCTCACCTTGTTCAGCTCATCCGGCTTTAAGAAGTAGCAGCCTCTGTCCTGGAACTCCTTCTTAACCGCGTCGTACACCGGCTCCAGAACCGTCACAGACTGCTCGGAAGCGCAGATCATGCCGTTGTCGAAGGTCTTGGAGTGGATGATGGAGTTTACAGCCAGTCTCACATCCGCGGTGTCGTCGATGATCACCGGGGTGTTTCCGGCGCCCACGCCCAGGGCCGGCTTGCCGGAAGAGTACGCAGCTCTCACCATGCCGGGGCCGCCGGTGGCCAGGATGGTGTCGGAGCTTCTCATCACCTCGTTGGTCAGATCCAGGCTGGGCACATCGATCCACCCGATGATTCCCTCGGGAGCGCCGGCCTTCACAGCTGCGTCAAGTACAACCTTGGCAGCGGCGATGGTGCACTTCTTTGCCCGGGGATGGGGGGAAATGATGATGGCATTTCTGGTCTTCAGGGCGATCAGGCACTTGAAGATTGCAGTAGAAGTCGGGTTCGTGGTGGGGATAACCGCAGCGATCAGTCCCAGGGGCTCAGCCACCTTCTTGATGCCGTAGGCCTTGTCCTCCTCGATGACTCCGCAGGTCTTTGCATCCTTATACACATTGTAAATGTACTCTGCAGCGTAGTGGTTCTTGATGATCTTGTCCTCCACCACGCCCATGCCGGTCTCCTCCACGGCCATCTTGGCAAGGGGGATTCTCTGCTGGTTGGCTGCCTTCGCCGCCTCGTAGAAAATCTTGTCCACCTGCTCCTGGGTGTAGGTTGCGAACACCTTCTGGGCTTCCTTCATCGCCTTCATCTTCGCAACCAGAGCATCCACACTGTCGATGATTTCTGGTACCTGTACGGTCTTTTCCTTTGCCATGATTCATCCTCCTACTGATTGGTTTATGTTGGTTTGTTTTGCTTTCGTTATTTATTTAACGATTTCATTATACGGTACTGTTAAAAAAATGTCAATTGTGGGTTTTGTGAATGTTTTCAGAAAAGCGGGGAGTTTTTTGGTTATTTTTACCTTAACCCCCAATTTTCTCCTTAAAGCGGGGATTTCCGCCGAGGGAAAATCGCCGGAAATTTCCTCGGACCGCAGGGCCTGTCCGCCCGCAGAAAAGACGAATATTTTCAAATAAATTGTATTATTTTGAAATTCGCGAATGTTTTCTGTTATTTTTTTAACGAACAGGCATTCCGCCGGCTTCCCCGGCCTGGATAGAAAAAGGCGTGCCGCGCAAACAGGGGGCATCGCGCAAACAGAGCGGGACCTGCGCCCCGCTCTGCCGTTTTTCCTCTGATTCTATTCTTCCGTTTCGGTCTCTTTCCTCTACTGTCCAGGCACCACCGGCACCGCGTCCGCGGGCACCGGGCAGTAGTAGCCGCCGGCCGTCTTCTTCTCAAACTCCTCCCTGGCCGCCTTCAGAATCTCCGGCTTCTCGTAGAGATCCATGGCGGTGGCCGCCAGCACCTTTCCGGCGGTGATCACGCTCTTGTGGCCGATGGAGGTGTGGCCGCAGGACACGTTCTGCCAGCTGTGGCCGGGGGCCTTGGACACAAAGGAGGCCGCGTTGATCTGGGCTGTGGGGGTCAGCCAGCTGACGTCGCCCACATCCGTGGAGCCGGCTCTCTGCCGGTCGCTGTAGTGGTAGGGGATGAGGAAATCGTTCATGGGCCTGGTGCCGTGCTGGGACTTCTCGTCCACAAAGGCCGCGATGGCCTCGTCCTCGTCGCAGGCAGCTCCCGGCAGGCGGTCGGACTTCATCTCATAGGAGTCCATAATCTTCTTGGCGTACTCCATCTCCTCGGGAGTGTAGGTGTCCACTCCCACCTGGTCAAAGTTGTCCCACAGAAGCTGCTCCAGAACCCGGTTGGGCACCGTGTTGGAACAGCCGTCGATGAACTGCTGGCGCACTTCCGTCTCCGTCATCATGGCCGCCGCCTGGGCGATCTTGTCCACCCGGGCCTGAAGGGCCAGGGCGTCCTTGGCCAGCTTGGAGCGCACCATGTAGAGCACTCTGGCGTGGGGCTGCACCACGTTGGGGGAATTGCCGCCGGCGTCCGTGATGGCGTAGTGGATTCTGGCGGAATCCGGCATGTGCTCCCGCAAAAACTGCACGCCCATGTTCATGACCTCCACCGCGTCCAGGGCGGAGCGTCCGAACTCCGGCGCTCCGGATGCGTGGGACGCCACTCCCTTGAAAATGTACTCCGTCTGGATGCAGGAGTTGCAGGTGCCGCTGGTCACCTGGTTCACATCGGAGGGGTGCCAGGTGAGAGCCGCGTCCAGATCCTTCCACACGCCGTCTCTGGCCATAAACGCCTTGGAGGCGCCGCCCTCCTCGCCGGGGCAGCCGAAGAAGATCACCGTTCCGTGGCCCTCCCCCTTCTTCTCCAGGTACTTCTTGATGCCGAAGGCGGCTGCCATGGCGCCCGCTCCCAGCATATTGTGGCCACAGCCGTGACCGCAGCCGCCGGCCACCAGCTCCTCCCGCTCGGTGGCCCCCGCCTTCTGGGAGAGGCCCGTGAGGGCGTCGTACTCGCCCAGAATGCCGATCACCGGCCGGCCGGAGCCGTAGGACGCCTTGAAGGCCGTCTCAATCCCCGCCACCGGCGTCTCCACCTGGAAGCCCTCCTTCTCCAGCACCTGGCAGTACAGCTTCGCGGACTGAAACTCCATCAGGGACAGCTCCGCGTACTCCCAGATCTTGTCGGACACGTCCGTGATCACATCTTTTTTCTCGTCAATATAATTCAGAAATTCTTTCTTGTCCATGTCTATCCTTCCTTCCGGCATCCATTTCCAGCCGTCCGATTTTGCGCGGCAAACCGCCGTCTCAGAAAGCCGCGCTTAAAAGCCCCTCTTAATAGAGCACCTTCCCCAGGAACTCCTTGGTTCTGGGATTCTGCGGATTGCCGAAAATCTCCTCCGGCGTCCCCTTCTCGGCGATGATTCCGCCGTCCATAAAGAGCACCCGGTCGGAGATCTCTCTAGCAAAGCCCATCTCGTGGGTCACGATCACCGTGGTCATGCCCGTCTTCACCAGCTCCTTGATAACCGCCAGCACCTCCCCAACCATCTCGGGGTCCAGGGCGGAGGTGGGCTCGTCAAACAGCATCACATCCGGCTCCATGGCCAGGGCCCGCACAATGGCCAAACGCTGCTTCTGGCCGCCGGAGAGGCGCTTGGGATACTCGTCAATCTTGTCCAGCAGGCCGACGCGCTTCAGCAGCTCCTTGGCCATGTCGTCCGCCTCCTTCTGGCTCTTCTTGCCCAGGAGAACAGGGGCCATGGTGATGTTCTTTCCCACCGTCATGTTGGGGAACACATTGAAGTGCTGGAACACCATACCCATCTTCTGCCGGTGAACGTTGATGTTCACGCTCTTGTCCGTGATATCCACGCCCTCAAAATAGATCTTGCCCTCATCCGGAATCTCCAGCAGGTTCAGGCACCGCAGAAATGTGCTCTTTCCGCCGCCGGAAGGTCCGATGATGGAGACCACCTCCCCCTGGGAAATGGTCTCGCTCACCCCCTTCAGCACGTGGAGGTCGCCGAACCGTTTATGTAAATTCTCTACTCTTAAAAGCTCTTTATTGTCAGTCACCTGCCCTCATCCTCCTTTCCATCGCCAGTACACATTTCGACAGGCTGAAGGTCACCACAAAATAGATGATGCCGACGATGATCAGCGGCTCGATGGTCAGATACAGCGCTCCGGAAATGGATTTGTACTGGGTCATCAGCTCTCCCACAAAGAAGGTGGACGCCAGGGAGGTCTCCTTAATCATCGTGACAAACTCGTTGCACAGGGCGGGGAGAATGTTCTTCACCGCCTGGGGCATCACCACGTGGACCATAGCCTGGTGGCTGTTTAAGCCCAGGCTTCTGGCCGCCTCCGTCTGTCCCTTGTCCACAGCCTGAATGCCGGCGCGGATGATCTCAGACACGTAGGCCGCCGAGTTCAGGCACAGGGCGATGGTAATGCAGGTAAATTTGCTGGGCTCCCAGAAGTACAGGAGATCCGGCAGCAGGAAGTAGAAGAAATACAGCTGCAGCAGCAGCGGCGTGCCGCGGACGATCTCCACGAAAACGCCCACCACCGCGGACAGGGGCTTCACATTTCCCACCTTCCACTTGCTCATGCGCATGAGGGCCAGGAAAAATCCGATGATGCAGCCCGCAAACACGGTGATAAAACTGAGGAGCAGGGTATATCCCAGTCCTGAGAGGAACAGGTTCCAGTACCCGTTCCAGACTTTTACAATATTGTCAATCACTGATTTGTTCCTCCTTTAATTCCGGGACTCCATTAATTCTGGGTGAGGCCCAGGGCGTTGGCCTGCTCCACAGCCTCGTCCCACCACTGCTTGTAGAGGCCCTTCTCATTGACTTCGTCGATGATGCGGTTCACCTCCGCCAGCAGCTCATCCTGTCCCTTGGTCACGGCAACCACGTTGCCCTGGGACTGATAGTCAAAATAGAATTCCGCCATGCCAAGCTCCGGGTAGTTCTCCGTGTAGGACTCACCCACGGCGTCCGCCACGGCCACAGCGTCCACCTTGCCGGTGGTCAGCATCATAATTCCGTCGTTGATGCTGGTGATCACCTCCATCTCAGCGTCCGGAAGCTGCTCCGTCACCAGGCTCTGCTGCAGGGCGCCGTTCTGAGCGGCCACCTTCTTGCCGGAGAAATCCTCGGCTGTCTTGTACTGATCCGCCACTTCCTTGAGAACCAGCAGTCCCTGATCCTTTCCGTCGGAGCTCTCCGCGCGGTAGTAGTTGGAGAGACCCATGTTCTCCTCCCGCTCCGGGGTCTTGGCGAATCCGGAGATGGCGATGTCCACCTTGCCGGTGCTGATGGCAGCCTCAACAGCGGAGAAATCCATGGGCTCCAGCTGAAGCTCCACGCCCATCTGCTCCGCGATGTATTTTCCCAACTCGATCTCCGCGCCCAGGTACTTGGTCTCGCCGGCGCTCACGTCCTGGAACTCATAGGGAGCGAAATCCGGGCTGGTGGCCATCACCAGGACTCCCTTCTCCTTGATCGTCTCCAGCTTATTCTCCTCCTCCTTGGCGCCGCAGCCCGCTGCCGCCGCCAGTGCCAGTCCCATCAGTGTAAGAGCCAATGCTTTTTTCATAATCTTATCCTCCTCATAAAAACGATTTTCAAATATTTCTCGTCTGAAATTTTCTATTTATACACTATACTGCATATTTATTAGTTTGTAAACCAAAAATATGCCGTTTTTTGTACTTTAATCCGTACAATCTTGGGCGAAACCCTGAAAAGCCCACGAAAATATGCAGAAATCAATCATATTTATTCATGCTTCGCGCATATATTCATGATTTAATTTCCCCGCCCGCTTGTTTTTCCTCCCCCGATCCCTTAAAATTGTGGGTAGAACCGCCGGCCCGGGAGCCGGCCGCCACAGGGGGGAAATACACCATGGATTTGAAACAGTTGGAATACATCGTCATGATCGCGGAGGAGAACAGCATCACCCGGGCGGCGGAGCGCCTGTTCATCACCCAGTCCGGGCTGAACCAGCAGCTCCTGAAGCTGGAGGCCGAGCTAGGGATTCAGCTCTTCCACCGCTCCAAAAATGATTTCCGCCTCACCCAGGCCGGCCAGGTGTACGTCTCCTACGCCCGCAAGATCCTGCGCCTAAAGCAGGAGGCCTACAACATCCTCAACGACATGGCCGGCAACAAGAGGGGGACGCTCCGGGTAGGGCTGACTCCCGAGCGGGGCATCGCCATGTTCATGAGCATCTACCCCGCCTTCTACGCGGAGTACCCCCACATCACCATCGAGCCCCTGGAAATCGGCGTCCGGGAGCAGCTCTCCCGCCTGACAAAGGGCTACCTGGACCTGGGGATTGTCACCGTGACGGAGAAGGACCGCTCCTCCTTTGAATACATCCACCTGATGTCGGAGGATCTGGTCCTCGCCATCCCCAGAAACCATCCCCTGGCCGCCCAGGCCGCCGCGCCGGGCGCCCCATTCACCACCGTCAGCCTGGAGGACTTCAAGCGGGACAAGTTCGTGCTCATGACCAAGGGCTCCACCATGAGAAACCTGATCAACCCCCTCTTCAAGGAGGCCGGCTACGTCCCGGACATTCTCTTTGAATCCGCCAGCAACCACACCCTGCGCTCCATCGTCAAGCGGCGGCTGGGCTGCACCATCCTCCCCGCCGCCTACGCGGGGCCGGACCCGGACATCGCCTATTTCTACCTGCCGTCCCGCCCCTCCTGGGAGCTGGACGCCGTGTACAAGAAGGGGACCTACCAGATGAAGGCCGCCGGCGATTTCATCAAGCTGGCCAAGGACTACTGGACTTCCCACCCATACCTGACAGAAGAGCCGTGACGGACACGGCTCTTCTTGTCTATTCGCTCTATGATTGCCTGTATGCTCTCGGCTTTTCTATTTTCTCCTGCCCAGCACCCGAACCAGGTACAGGAACAGATTGATGAAATCCAGATACAGCTCCAGGGCTGCGAAGATGGACGCCTTAGCCGCCATCTCCGGCTTCCCCGCATAGATCTGGTAGAAATCCCGGATCTTTCTGGTGTCGTAGGCGGTGATCACCAGGAAGAGGAAGATGCCCACGGTGCAGGCGATCATCTCAAACTGGGCCAGATTGATAAAGATGGACAGAATCCAGAAGGCCGCCAGGAACAAAAGCCCGCCCAGCATAAACGGCCGCAGGCGGCTGAAATCCGCATTGGTGGTGTATCCCAGCACCGCCATCACCCCAAAGAACAGGGCGGTGGCCGCAAACACGAACACCAGGCTGGTCAGCTGATAGAGGATGAACACGGACGAAAACACGATCCCGTTCAGCGCCGCGTAGACGAAGAACATGGCCCTCGCCATCCCCACGGACATCTTCTCCACCCTGGCGGACAGATAGATCACCACCCCCAGCTCCGCCAGGAGAAGAATCATGGGGAGATAGGGGATCATAAACACGTAAAGAATGTATCCGCTGAGATACCCGAACATGGCCACCCCGAAGGTCACCAGCAGCCCGGCAAACATCCAGCCGAAGGTCTTGGCCGTGTAGCGGCCCAGAGACTCCCTGCGGTAGGATTCCGCCGCGGGATAGTATTCATTTCCATTGATATTCATAAAACCTGCCTCCTTCCAGCAAGCTCAGATAAGGGGAAAATGCTCCCCGAACCCATCCGTCGGGAATTAGAGTTTCCCGATGGATTTCATGTAGTCCTGATACCACTCTTCCCCGAACTTGATGCGCATGCACTGGATAATCATCTGCACGCTCTTCTCGTCCCCGGAACGGGCGTTGTTGATGGTGATGTCGTAGTTGACCGGGTTCGTCCAGTAATTTCCGCCGGTATAATACTTATAGTAGTCCGCCCGGTACTTATCCGTGCGGGTGATCAGCTCATCCGCCTCCTCCAGGGTGATGTCGTCCATTCTCTCCAGGACTCTCTGCAGACAGTAGGCCCTGGGAGCCTCCACGTACACGCTGAACACGTTGTCATAGTCCTTCAGAATGTAGTCGGCACATTTTCCCACGATGATGCAGTTCTCGGAGTCCGCCAGGCTCTCGATGATCTTCCTCTGGAAGTCGAACAGCCGGTCGTCGGACACAAACCGGGACAGATGTCCGCTGGTGTGGAACTTTTTCGGGAGCTTCAGCAGCTGCTTCTCGATCAGGTTTCCCTGAAGCGTCTCGTCGGCCTCCCGGAAATAGTGCTCCGGGTATCCGCTGTACTGGGATGCCAGCTTTAAAATCCGGTTGTCGTAGCTGTGGATGTTGAGTTCATCCGCCAGCTTCGCGGCGATCTGCCGTCCCCCGGAACCAAATCCCCTCGCGATGGTTACAACAAAGTTTTTCATCCCTCTCAAACCCCTTCTACGCTTATTTTATTCTCTCTCCGTTGATGACTACCAGTTTCAGCTGAGAAGAAATCTCAAACGGTGATCCGTCATAGACTACCACATCCCCGTCCTTGCCCACTTCCAGGGAGCCGACGCGATCGGCAACCCCCAGGTGCTTCGCCGGGTTGATGGTGATGGCCTTCAAGGCCTCATAGGGATCCATGCCCGCCTTCACCGCAAAGCCGGCGCAGATGGGAAGGTACTGCTGGGGCGTCACCGGGGCGTCGGTGATGATGGACACCTGGCAGCCGGCGGCAGCCAGAATGCCGGGCGTCTCCCACGTCTTGTTCTGCAGCTCCACCTTGCTGGCGTGGCCGAAGGACGGTCCCACCGCGCAGGGGAATCCAGCCTTCACCATCTCATCCACAATCAAGTGTCCCTCCGTGCAGTGCTCCAGAGTCATGTCGATGTCAAACTCCTTGGCGATGCGAATGGCGGTGAGGATATCGTTGGCCTGATGGGCATGGGCCTTCAGGGGGATCTTCTTCTCCAGCACCGGGATCATGGCCTCCAGCTTCATGTCGAAGGCCGGCTTCTTCAAGGGGTCGTCCCCCGCCGCAGCCTTTCTCGCCATGTAATCCCTGGTCTTAAACAGCATCTCCCTCAGTTTGGAGGCCGTGGACATGCGGGCGTAGTTGTTCACATCCTTGTAGCAGCGCTTGGGGTTCTCGCCGAAGGCACACTTCATGGCGATGGGATTCTTCACGATCATATCGTCCACACAGTGGCCGGCTGTCTTTGCCGCGAAGAAGGTGCCTCCGATCACGTTGGAACTTCCGGGGCCTGTGCCCACACAGGTGACTCCGCCCTTGGCCGCCATGGATACCGACGGATCCATGGGATTGAAGCTGTCGATGCCCCGCAGCTGGGGAGTGCAGATGTCATTTCTCTCGTTGTAGTCCTGTCCCTCAAAGCCGATGCCGTAGCCGTCCAGCCCCAGATGGCTGTGGGCGTCCACGAAACCGGGATACACGTCCTTTCCGCAGGCGTCGTAGACTTCCGTTCCCTCCGGAATATCCAGGTTCTTTCCGATGGCCGTGATCTTGCCGCCGTCCATCAGAATATCTCCCTCGTAGGCTTCCGGATTTACCATGTCATGGATCATTCCGTTTTTAATGCAAAGCATGTCCCTCTCCTCCTTTTTCTTTCCATTCTACTCCTAAACTGCACTTATTCCAACAGATATTTTTCAAAATAGTGGGCGACGCCGTTGTCCGTCACATCGTCGGTCACCGCCTCGGCCACCGCCTTCAGCTCGTCGATGGCGTTTCCCATGGCGATGCCGTGGCCCACCAGCTCAAACATTTCTATATCGTTGATGCCGTCGCCGAAGGCGTAGGTGTTCTCCCTGGGGATTCCCAGCCTCTCATACATGTACTGGACGCCCGTGCCCTTCTTGAAGCCCTTGCGGTAGACGTCCATGCGGATGATCCCCGTCTCGTAGGCCACCATGGTGCACATGTCGTCCAGGGCCGCGTAGGCCCCCCGCAGATCCTCCACATTCTTGAACATCACGCAGCAGGCGATGAGATCCATGGAGTCCGCGTCCAGCTTCTCGATCAGGTTGGCCGGCTTCTCCGTAGTGTGGGAAAATGCCTTCCGGTGCCTCTGGATGTACTCATCCTCCCAGCAGTCACACCAGCTGTTTTGATGGCTGTGATACATGCATCGGCCGTCGTATTTTTGGAACACCTCTATCAGCCGCCTCACCTCGTCGGCGGTGAAGAGGTCGTTGACCAGCACCTGGCCGTCATAGACGATATAGTGCCCGTCCTCCCCCACAAAGCCGTCAAAGTGGAGATCGTCCGCCTGAAACGGCAGGGCTCCTCTGGAAGTGGCCACAAAGATCAGGTTTCCCTGGGCCTGGAACTGGTTCAGCGCCCGGATCGTCTCCTCCGTCGGGCTCATCAGCCCCGTGGGCACGTTGATCAGCGTCCCGTCGATATCAAAAAATGCAATTTTCTTATCCATCTCAATCCCCCAAAATCATCGGTCAGCCGCAGAAATCCAGGGTCACTGTCCCGTCATCGTTGTAGCGCACCGCCTCTTTGCTCATCTCCAGCCTGTCGATGGCCGCCAGGTACTCTTCCTTGGACTTAAAATAGGGCTTGGACTCCGCCAGCACCCTCTTTGCCAGGGCCGCCCCGTCCGTCAGCAGCATATCCGCCGCCACCGCCAGACACTGGGCGGGCCGCACGCAGGCCAGCTCCTTGTCCTGGATGTAGTAGTCGCAGCCGTGGCCCGTGCCCACCGCCCCGGAGGCGTGGGGGTGAACCGCCGGCATGATGGCTGACACATCCCCCATATCCGTGCAGCCGGTGCCCCAGTTTTCATTCCGGTCCACGCTGTCCGGCCCGGCCACCGCCTCCATGGCTGCCTGCACCACGTCGGACATGAGGGGATCGTTGTTTAAGGGGAAGTACCCCGGCCGGTCGTTTAACTCCAGGCGGCAGCCGATGGAGGCCGCCGCGCCCGCCAGGGCCAGATTCACCTTCTTGTTATATTTGTAAATGCTCTCGTAGGAGGCGCCTCTCACATAGCTCTCCACCTTCGCGGCCTCCGGGATGGCGTTCACCGCAAGTCCAGCCTCGGTGATGATGGGGTGGAAGCGGATGTGCTCCCCGTCCACGAAGGTCTCCCGGATGGCGTTCACCGCGTTTAAGCCGCAGGTGGCGGCGTAGAGGGCGTTGACCCCCTGCTCCGGCGCCCCGCCGGCGTGGGCGGACACACCCTTGAAGAGAATGTTCTTGGTGACGCAGCCGTTGCAGCCGGCGTTGATGTTTAAGCTCTTCCCATCCTTCAGGCTACCGGAGTGGATCATCATGGCCATATCCACCCCGTCCAGGTAGCCCCGGTAGATGAACTCCACCTTGCCGCCGTAGTAGCGGATGACGCCCTTCTTCCTCAGCTCCTCCCGGTAGCCCAGCTCGATGAGCTCCTCCGCCGGGACCGCGATGAATCGGATGGAACCGCACATCCCGTCCAGTGCCCCCGGCTCCTTAAACGCTGCGGCCACCCCCACCAGGGTGGCGCACTGGGCGTTGTGCCCGCAGGCGTGTACCGCCGCCGTCTCCGGGTCGGCATCCGGGTGATTTCTCACAATCAGGGAATCCAGCTCCCCCAGGATGGCCACCTTCGGGCCAGGTCTCCCCGTGTCCAGATCCGCGTAAAAGCCGGGGATATTTCCCGCCATCACCGGCTCATAGCCCAGCTCGCGAAACTGCTTTTCCATATACGCCGAGGTCTTCCACTCCCGGTAGCCCGTCTCCGGGTTCTCCCAGATGTAATCCGCCGTCCCGACGATCCGCTCTCTGTGCTTCGCCGTCATCTGCGCCAGCTGCTGTGCTCTCTCCATGAAAAACGCCTCCTATCTCCTCGTATATCTCCTACTCGTACAGGAAGCAGGCCACCATGTGGTGGTCGCCCACATCCTTCAGCTTGGGAATCTCCTTCTTGCACCGCTCTGTACAGTTGGGGCAGCGGCTGGCCAGAGGACAGCCCACCTGATCCCCGATGGGGCTGGGGATGTCGCCGTGCAGGGGCATTCTCTCCTTCTTCTCAAAGGGGCTCTCCGGCGGAATGGCCGACAGAAGCGCCTTCGTGTAGGGATGAAGGGGGTTGGAGTAAATTCCATGGGCCGTGTAGGTCTCCATGATCCGTCCCAGATACATGATGATGATCCGGTCACTGATGTATTTGATGATACCCAGGTCGTGGGAGATGAAAACGTAGGTCAGCTTTCTCTCCTGCTGGATCTTCTTGAACAGGTTGATAACCTGAGCCTGGATGGAAACGTCCAGGGCGGATACCGGCTCGTCGCAGACGATGAGTTCCGGTGAGATGGACAGGGCTCTGGCGATGTTCACCCTCTGTCTCTGTCCGCCGGAGAACTCGTGGGGGTAGCGCTCCATGTGCTGAACGTCCAGTCCCACCTCCTGCAGAGCCTCCAGGGCCCGCTGATGGCGCTCTCTGGAGTTCTCGCCCAGGCCATGCACTTTCATGGCCTCCTCAATGGAGTAGGAGGCCGTCTTCCTGGGATCCAGGGAAGAGTAGGGATCCTGGAAAATCATCTGGATGTTTCTCCGGGCATTCCGGCGCTTCTCGCCGGTCATCTGCCACAGATCCTCGCCTTTGTAGAGGATCGTCCCGGAGGTGGGCTTGTGCAGCTGCACCAGGCAGCGGCCCAGGGTAGATTTTCCGCAGCCGGACTCGCCGATGATTCCAAGGGTCTCCCCCTCATAGATCTCGAAGGAGACGTCGCTGAGGGCGTGGAGCATTTTCTTGGGCTCCATGAGCTTCTTGCCATGGATCACAAACTCTTTATTCAGGTTTTCCACCTGCATAATGACTTTCTTATCTTCCATCTCCATTTACCTCCCCTCTCTTCAGCTGTTTCTCGCCGTTCTGTCTGTGGCAGGCCACAAAATGTCCCGGCTTCACCTCCACCAGGGGCGGCACAGCCTCCCGGCAGATGTCCTGCACGTAGGGACACCGGTTATAGAAGTTGCAGCAGTAGCCCGTCAGCCGCAGATCCGGCGGCGTTCCAGGGATGGTCACAAGGGCCTCTTTGGAGGAGCTGCTGAGCTTCGGCATGGAGTCCAGAAGTCCCCAGGTGTAGGGGTGCAGCGGCTCCTTGTAAAGAGTCTTGGTGTCCGCGTACTCCACCGTGTTGCCGGCGTACATCACCATCACCGTGTCGCACATCTCCCAGACCACGCCCAGGTTGTGGGTGATCAGAAGAATGGCCGTATTCATCTTGTCCTGGAGATCCTTCAGGAGCTCCAGCACCTGGGCCTGCACCGTCACATCCAGGGCGGTGGTGGGCTCGTCGGCGATGATCAGCTTCGGGTTGCCGCAGACGGCCATGGCGATGATCACGCGCTGGCACATACCGCCGGAGAGCTCGTGGGGGTACGCCTCCATCCGCTTCTCCGCCTCGGGGATGCCCACCAGCTTCAAGGCCTCCACCGCCTGCTTCCAGGCCTCCTTCTTGCTCACCTTGTGGTGCTCCCGGATCATCTCCACCATCTGGTGGCCGATCTTGAACACCGGGTCCAGGGAGGTCATGGGGTTCTGGAAAATCATGCAGCACTCGTCTCCCCGGAACTTTAACAGATCCTTCTGGGAGAGCTTCAACAGGTCAATCCCCTCGAAGGTGATGCTGCCCTCCACGATCTTAGCCGTCTTGGAAGGCATCAGGCGCATCACGGAGGAGCTGGTCACGCTCTTTCCCGAGCCGGACTCGCCCACGATTCCCATGGTCTCGCCCTGCTTTAAGGTAAAGCTCACGCCGTCCACCGCCTTGGTCACGCCGCTGGCCTGATAAAAATAGGTTTTCAGTCCTTCTACTTTTAAGATTACATCGTTGTTTTCGCTCATAGACGTCCCTCCTACTGCTTCATCTTCGGATCCATGATGTCGCGGATGCCGTCGCCCAGCAGATTGAATCCGATTACCGTCACAAGAATAAAGAGTCCGGCCGTCGTCGCCACATGAGGTGCTGTGGTCAGGCACTCACGGCCAACCCGCAGAATACTTCCCCAGGATGCTGTGGGAAGCGCGATTCCCAGGCCCAGGAAGCTCAGAGACGCCTCAGAGATGATGGCGCTGGCCACACGAAGGGTCGCGTACACGATAATCTGGGATACACAGTTGGGAAGAATGTGGAGGAACAGCAGCCGGATATCCGACACCCCCACCACCCGGCAGGCGTTGCAGTATTCCTCCTCCTTCACAATCACCACCTGGCCCCTGGTCACCCGGGCGAAGCTGGGCACATTGGCGATACCGATGGCCAGAATCACGTTCCAGATGCCGTTTCCAAGGACGGTGATCAGAATCATGGCTAACAGAATGAACGGGTAGGAAAACATACCGTCCATAAATCTCATCAGCACCACATCCAGCCAGCCGCCGAAATATCCGGCCAGCAGCCCGATGAAAACGCCGATCACGGCGCCCACGATGGTGGCGCCCACGGCTACGATCAGGGATACCCGCGCGCCGTAGAGGATGCGGGAGAGAATGTCTCTGCCCAGATCATCCGTGCCCAGCAGGTGCCCCGGGAATCCGATTCCCTTGTAGGGGATGGCGGGGGCGATGGCGTTGGGGTCGTAGGGCGCCAGCAGGGGCGCGAACACCGCCAGGAACACCATCACGCACACGATGACAAAACCGAGGACCGCAGACCGGTTCCGTTTTAATTTATTCCAAGCATTGTTGGCCTTCCTCTCCTTCTTGAGGATGGCCATATTGGCCTCGCGGCCAAGCATATCCTGTCTCTTCTTCTCCGGCATACGAATCACGCTCCTTTAACCTTCGGGTTCAGCACCATATACGCAATATCCACCAGCATGTTGCAGAACACAAACATAATGGCAGAAAAGAGCACTGCGCCCTGAATCAGGGAATAGTCCCGGTTGTTGATTGCTGTGTTGATCATGGTTCCCATGCCAGGCCAGGAGAAGATGCCCTCCGTGATGATGGCTCCCGTGAAGGTGCCGGCGATCTGAAGGCCCAGAACCGTCACCAGGGGCGGCAGGGCGTTCTTTAAGCTGTGAAGGCAGATTACCTTCCACTCCCTCACGCCTCTGGCCCGCAGGCAGCGCACGTAATCACTGCTCAGGGTCTCCACCATGCTGGAACGGATGGTTCTGGCAAAGGTGGCCATGGGGGTTGACGCAAGGCAGAGGCAGGGCAGGATCATGTGACTGATCACATCCCCGATTCCCTTGCTCATATCACCCATTCCCATTACCGGCAGCAGGTTCATCTTTACGGAGAACTGCAGCACCAGCATCAGGGCCAGCCAGAAGTTGGGGAGCGACACGCCCACCAAGGCCAGAAGCATTACGACGTAGTCCACAATGGTATTTTGTTTGACGGCCGCTAGGATTCCCAAGGTGGTTCCTATGGTGGCCGCGATGGCCAGGGCCACCAGGGTCAGGGAGATGGTGTTGGGGATACGTGAAATAATCAGTCCCAGCACATCCTGTCTGTAGCTGTAAGAATAGCCGAAATCACCCTTTGCCAGATCGCCCAGATATAAAGCGTACTGCTCCGGCAGGCTCTTATCCAGGTTCATCTCCGCCCGCAGGTTGGCGATGTCCTCATCTGTGGCTTCAATTCCCAGGATTGCCACCGCCGGATCTCCGGGAAGCATTCTGGTCAGGCAGAAGGTGATGGTCACTACGATGAGCAGTGTAGGGATCATCTGCAGGATCCTCTTCAAGATCAGTTTTGCCATACAAATTCCTCTTTTCTAAATGAACATACCGCTTTTCGCGGCGACATCAAATAAAGTGTGCGCGGTGTGAGCGCGGCAGTCTCTCGCCAGGCAAAAAGAGAAGCAGAGACGGCAGGGAGCATTTTTTCTCTCTGCCTCTCTGCATTCTTCACTCAGGCTGCTGCCTGCCTGTTCTCGTCAAATGTTACTGTGCAAGCCAGACATTGTTGAACGGAGAGGTTACTATCATCTGGCTGTCGGCGCGAAGGATCGCGTCGTTGACTCTCTCGGAAACCGCCCAGTTTCTGCACTCATACGCGTAGTAGAGACCAGTGTACTCACTCATCACCTGCTTCATGATCTCGTCGTAGATGGCGGTTCTCTCTTCCTGGTCGGTGAGGGAGAATGCCTCAACCAGCTTGGCGTCGATCTCCTCGTTGGTGTATCCGCCGGCGTTGGAGGAAGCGTGGATGGTCTGGGTGTTGAAGAACTTATCCAGGTATCCGTAGGGATCCGGGTTGCTGTTCCAGCTCACGCCGTAGCTGTTCACCGCGTCAGACTGCCAGGAGTCAACAACGGAAGCGGACCACTCGGCCATGGTGGAGGAAACGATCTCCAGGTTTACGCCGATCTCGCCCCAGTAGTACTGAAGCATCTGCGCCATCTTCTCACGGGAGGTGGTGCTGGCGATGTAGAGGGTCATGTCAAATCCATCGGGATATCCGGCCTCTGCCAGAAGCGCCTTGGCGCCTTCCGGATCGTAGGCGGGAACCAGATCGTTGTTCTCGGCCTTGTAGCCCCAGGAGTACGCCGTCAGCGGCTGATAAGCTCTGGTGCCCTCGCCGTACTGGTAAATGCCTGCCACCATAGAGTCGATGTCAACCGCCATGGTCAGAGCCTCGCGGACCTTGGGATCAGCGGTGGGACCCTGCTGCAGGTTAAAGCGAACGTATGTAATGCCGGAGCCCGGGATCTGCAGGAGCATGCCCGCATCCTTCGCTCTGGTGATGGCCTCGCCGGACAGGTACATGGCGATGTCAACCTCGCCGGTCTGCACTGCGTTGATGGCCTGGTTGGAGTCGGTCACGATGCGGAACTCAACACCGTCAACGTGAGGAGCCTCGCCCCAGTAGTTGGGGTTCTTTTCCAGAACCACTCTCTCGTCCGTCACAACCTCCTTCAGGATGAAGGGGCCGGAGCCGACGATGTGGGAACCGAAGTCATCGCCCCATCCCTCAACTTCCTCCTTGGGAACGATGGCGCTTCCAACCTCAGCCAGCTGGTTGAGGAACGGTCCTGCCGGGGATGTCATGTGGATGATGAACTCGGTGTCGCTGACAACCTCCACATAGTCGAAGAAGTCACGGCATACACGGTCGGTGGGGGACTCTTCCTTACTTCTCTCCAGGGAGTACTTAACGTCCTCAGCCGTCATCTTGCGGCCCTTGACGTACTGTCCGTCCTGGAAGTATACGTCGTCTCTCAGGGTCATGGTGTAGCTCAGTCCGTCCTCGCTCACCGAATAGTCGGTAACCAGGTTCGGAAGTATGTCGGTGTAGTCCTCATTCCAGATGAACAGGGTATCCAGAACGCTGTACATAACTGCGCTCTCGTATACGGTGGTATACTGGGCGGGATCCATGGTTCTGGGTGCGGACGGCATGGATACCACCAGGGTTCCTCCGTCTACCGGCTCAGCCTCGAGATCACCGATCTTGATGGAGCCTGCCAGCTCCTGTCCCTCAGAGCTCGCGTCAGGCGTCAGCCCTGCTCCCGTGGTCTCTGTGGCTGCATCTCCTCCTGCCGCCGTCGTATCGGTGGTGGAAGAGCCGCCTCCGCAGGCTGCCATGGACAGCGCCATAACCGCCGCCGTCGCAAGGGCTACTAAACGTCTTTTTTTCATAGTCATCTCTCCTTCCCTCATCACATTTTTCATAATTGCAAATAATTCTCCTCCGGACAGCTTTGTGCTTTAGCAGTGTAATATAATTACACTTTAAAAAACTAAACAGTTCTTTTAAAAAAAACAGCGATACATACTTTTCCCTATATCGCCTTTGATCTTCTCCTGTCCGTTGTTAAATTGTTTGCTATATTATAAACAAATAGTTTTCAAAATGTCAAGCACTTT
>DXEU01000009.1 GCA_019114845.1 Candidatus Lachnoclostridium stercoripullorum
GAATTTACAGGGCTGGGGCGTATTGCCCCTTGTACACCAACGCTAAAAAAGAATGAGAGAAAAAAGGGCTGCAGGGGGAAGAGATGAGTTCCAGATATAAAATGTGGTTTTGGGGCGCTCTGCTGCTGGCAAATCTTGCTGTGGCGGGCGTCTTTTTCTTTATTTTCTTTTCGGGCAGAGATTATTCTGTGAACCAGAAGGAGAACGCCCATGTGATTGGGGTCAGCTACATGACCATGAACAATGAATTTTATGCCATCATGAGCGAGGAGATCAATGCCAGGATTGAGGCAGAGGGGGATAAGATAATTCTGAGGGATCCGGCTCTGGATGAGGAGAGGCAGAGGGAACAGATTTCGGAGATGCTGGATGCGGGCATTGACCTGCTGGTGGTGACGCCGGTGGACTGGGAAAGTCTGACTCCTGTGCTGCAGCAAGCAAAAGAACAGGGAGTATTTGTGGTGGTTCTGGATACAGATGTGCAGGATGAGGATTTGGCTGACTGCACCATCACCTCGGACAATTACCAGGCCGGGCGGATTGTGGGAGAATATTTTAAAAAATCGCACGACCAAGCCCGAGTGGTAGTGATGACCCATGAGACGACTCGCTCTGGACAGGATCGGGTACAGGGCTTTCTGGATGCGGTGAAGGATTGCCGGGGGATTGAGATTGTGAGGGAGATCGAGTGTGAAGGGCAGCTGGAGATCGCCATGCCGGCTATGGAGGAGGCGATAGAAGAAGGGCTGGAATTTGACCATGTGTTTTGCCTCAATGATCTGGCCAGCGTTGGTGTGGTAGCCGCTCTGGATGCCCGGGGGCTGACCGACCGCGTGGAGGTTTATGGGGTGGATGGGTCCCCGGATGCGAAAGCCTTGATCCGCGAGGGAATGATGACGGCGACGGCGGCTCAATTTCCTACGGAGATCGGGAAGCGGGCAGCAGATGCCATCTATGAACTCTTATCCGGCGGCAGCACGGAGAAAAAGGTCCGCATCCCGGTGGAGCTGATCACCAGGGGAAATGTGGAGGAGTTTGGCGTGGATCGATGGCAATAGGAGGTGACGGGATGGAAAAGGGAAAGCTGCCGGGATGCGTGCTGACTGTGATGAAAAACTTGAATCTGGGAGCCATCCTCTATATTGCCGCGCTGATGGCGTACAGTCTGCGGGGAATCATTGAGGAGGGATCCGCGCTGGAGTTTCTGTCAGGGATATCCGCTGTGCCGCTGGAACCTTGGAAGATTCCGGCGCTGTCTGTCTGCCTTTGCCTCAGCATCTTGTGTATTATGGGAGTGCAGAGCAGCGGGGGCTGGCACTTGTTTGGGAAGGTCTGCCTGGAGGTCGTGCTGGGCTTCGCAGTCAGTTGGCTGCTGGGCTTCAGCTATACGGGAATTGTGCTGCTGATCTTGGCAGACACCATGCGCTATTTTCCGAGATCCAGATGGAAATTTCCGGCGGCGGTGCCCATCTGCCTGGTATATCTGCTCCTGGATTACGATCTTTTGTCGGCGGCTTTTGACGTGGTGCCGCTGACGGCTTACATGGAGTATTTTCAGAGCAGGCCCAGAGGAATTTTCCTCGGGATCAAGAATATGCTGGTCTCTCTGAACATGTTCGTCTTCATGGTATACATGGTGCTTCTGGTGCGGGAGCAGATGAGTGAGAAGGAGAGAATTTTGAGCCTCAACCAGGAACTGAACAGAGCCAATGCCCAACTGCAGGAGGCCAACCACCAGCTGGAGGAGTACGCCAAGGAGGCGGAGAAAATGGTGGAGACTAGGGAGAGAAACCGCCTGGCGAGGGAGATCCATGATACGCTGGGGCACGCTCTCACCGGAATCATCACTGGAATTGAAGCCTGCACGGTGCTGATGGATGTGGCGCCGGAGGCAGCGAAGACCCAGCTGAAGGCGATCGGAGATGTGGCCAGGCAGGGGATGACGGATGTGCGCCGCTCGGTGAAGGCATTGCGCCCGGATATGCTGGAGCGTTTTGATCTGGCTCAGGCGATCGAGAATACGGTGGAGGAGATGCGGCAGGCGGCCAACGTGGATATCGCCTACTGCTGTTCCACGGATTTGAACTGCTTCAGCGATGACGAGGAGGAGATCATTTATCGGATTGTGCAGGAGAGCATCACCAACTCCATCCGCCACGGAAAGGCGAAACACATCCAGGTGGAGATTAGCCGCAAGTACAACATGCTGCGGGTGTTTATACGGGATGACGGAACGGGATGCAAGTCGATCAAGAAGGGATTTGGGCTGAGCCATATGGAGGAGAGACTAGGCATGCTTCACGGGTCTCTGCGCTGCAGCGGGGATGACGGATTTAAGGTGGAGGCCCAAATTCCGGTTAGATGGGGAACGGAGGAGAAGAATGATTAAGGTACTGATTGCGGATGACCAGGAACTGATCAGGCAGAGCCTGCAGATTGTGCTGGGAGTGGAGAAGGATCTTCAGATTATGGAGCCGGCTGCCAACGGCTTGGAGGTGATAAGAGCCGTTCGCCGGGAGAAGCCGGATGTGATTTTGATGGACATCCGCATGCCGGAGATGGACGGGGTTGTCTGTACTCAGATTATCAAGGAAAATTATCCGGATATCAAGATCATTATTCTGACCACCTTCGACGACGATGAATATGTGTTCAACGCCTTAAAATATGGGGCCAGCGGTTATCTGCTGAAGGGAATCTCCACAAAAGAGCTGGCGGAGGATATACGGAAGGTGCATCACGGGACGGCTATGATCAATGAAGACATCGCGTCCAAGGTAGTCCGGCTGTTCTCGCGGATGGCGCAGAATAATTTTTCCATTCAGGTGGACGAGAGGCAGACAGGGGATTTGAAGACGGCGGAGAGACAGCTGATTGCTCTGGTGGGAAGAGGCTTATCCAACAAGGAGATAGCCGGTAAGCTGAGTCTTTCAGAGGGAACGGTCCGCAACAGTCTGAGCACCGTTTTGGGGAAGCTGGGGCTGCGGGACCGCACCCAGCTGGCGATCTGGGCGGTGCAGACAGGGATGGTCAACGCGGATCCGGGAGAGGATGCGAGATGATAAAAGGGAAGGGAAATATCAACTATATTCTGGGGGCAGCGGGTGTTCTCCTGCTTTTGGCAGCAGCTCTGATCAAAGCGGTCCCCGAAGGAGGACTGCTGCCGGGGAGCAGGAAAACGATCACAGTGGGGGTGTTTTCCGACAGCTACTGGGAAGTCCCCAACGGATACGCATACCGGATTCTGGAAGATGCCATAGAAATCTTTGAGGAGGAGAATCCAGGAGTACAGGTGGAGTATGTCAGCGGCATTATGAAGGATGACTATTCAGAGTGGCTGGCGGAGCAGGTGCTGTCCGGAACTGTGCCGGATGTGTTTCTGCTGCTGCGGGAGGACTTTAATGGCTATGCGGAACAGGGCGTTCTGATGGATCTGTCTGAGCTGGCGCAGCAGGATCCGGAGTTTCAGGAGGATGAATTTTACTCCTCCGCCCTTTTGGCCGGACAGTACCGCCAAAGGCAGTATGCCCTGCCCTATGAATGTGCCCCCAGGCTAATGTTTGTCAACAAGACGATCCTGGATCAGGAGAATCTGGGGATACCGGAGGAAGACTGGAACTGGGAAGAATTTTACCAGATCTGCAGGCAGGTGACGAGGGACACAGACGGAGACGGGGTGACAGACCAGTTCGGAGTGGTGGGCTATACTTGGGAGGAGGCGTTTGATTCCAACGGGGTCACCCTTTTCGATTCGGATGGAACGGAATGTTTTCTCACGGGGAATCGGGTGGAGACAGCCATCCGCTTCATCGAGCGGCTGAGGGAGATCGGCGGCGGAACGGTGGCGACAGAGAGGGATTTTGCCCTGGGGAATGTTGTGTTTCAGCCCATGCTGTTCTCAGAATTCAGGGCTTACAAATCCTACCCCCTGAGTGTGAAAAAATACTCCGGTTTTGAGTGGAGCTGCATCCCCATGCCGGCGGGGCCGGATGGGGGGAATGTCTCCTCCCTGGATACCCTTCTGGCAGCCGTGAGCGCGGACACCAGGCACAGGCAGGAGGCCTGGGAATTTCTCAAGGTGCTCACCTGTGATGAGAGAATCCAGGCAGAGCTGTTTGACTATTCTGAGGGAGTCTCCGTGCTGCGGCGCGTGACGGAATCGGAGGATAATTTAAGGCAGCTGATCGAGGATTCGGAGAGTGCGGACACGCTGAATCTGCGGATTTTGAGCGATGCGGTGGAGAATGCGGCGGTTGCACCCAGATTTCGAGGGCTGGAGGAGGCGAAGGGTGAGGTCAACCGCGCGGTGGAGGCGATTATATCCAGCGATACCAGCATTAGCACGGGACAGATTATCTGGAACCGTGAGATCAATAAATTTCTGGACGGGGAACGGCTGTGAGTGACAAAAATCATCGGAAAATATGACAAATGTAATGGGAAATCTATGACGCTTGTGAGATGAACAGGCGTCATTTTTTTTATATACTTTTCTTGAAGTTAAGAGAAAATGCTACTGAAAAAGTAAAGGGGGAATAAGAGATGAAGTATGTGATTCTGGTGAGCCATGGAACATTTGCCCCTGGTCTGCAAAACGCGGTTTCCATGCTGGCGGGCAGCAATAGGGAGGACTTCAGATCGACCGGGCTGAAGGACGGCATGGGATCCGATGAATTTGCAGGTCATGTGCGGGAATGCCTGAAGGGGATCACGGCGGAGGATGAGATTCTGCTGTTGGGAGATATAGTGGGAGGCTCACCTCTCACCACAGCGGCCAACGTGATCGCCCAGGAAGGCCTGATGGGCGTGACCTCCATGATGGGAGGCATGAATCTGCCGCTGGTGCTCAGCGCAGTGCTGGAAAAGGATTCCATGGACACAGCTGAACTGACCAAGATGATTCTGGAGGAGTCCAGAGAGCAGATTAAGCAGTTTGAAGTTGAATGTGAGGATGCAGAGGAAGATATCTGATTAAAAGGAGGAGAAAAAGATGGCAGTTTCTTTTATTCGTGTGGATGACCGTATGATCCATGGACAGACCTGCACCAGGTGGGCACTGGAATACCCCTGTGACGGCCTGATCGCCGTAAACGATGTGGCGGCCAAAAATCCGGTGTTGAAGGCGGCTTACAAAAGCGCCAGCGGTAAGAAGACATTTGTGTGGAGCTTGGCGGAGTTCAAGGAGAAAGCGGACAAGGTATTAAAGAGCAAAGATCAGTATTTCCTGATTACCAAGAACCCTCTGGACATGAAGAAGATCCTGGTGGATCAGGGATTTCAGCCGGGCATCAAAACGGTGATCATCGGGCCCTGCAACGACAGGCCGGGAACCACAAAGCTGGGCAACAACCAGTCCATCACCCAGGAGGAGGCGCAGGCGCTGGAAGACATTATGAACGCGGGATACGATGTGGAATTTGCCTTGCTGAAAGAAGAGGCAATTGGAAACTGGAAAAAATTCAGAGGCCAGTTTGGCTTTCACTAGGAGATTGGAGGGATTGGTATGGAAATCAGTTGGTTACAAGCAATTTTGCTGGGCTTATGCGCCTGTCTGTCGAGCATGCCCGGAATGGGAGGCTCATCCATCGGTAACTACACGTTGGGACGCCCGCTGGTGGGAGGTCTCGTGTGCGGCTTGATTCTCGGAGATGTGACCACAGGAGTGCTGGTGGGCTGCGCCATGCAGGTGGTTTACATCGCTCTGGTCACTCCCGGCGGAACCGTTTCTGCCGATGTGCGTGCGGTCAGCTACATAGGAATTCCCCTGGCCATGGTGGCTCTCTCCAGCTACGGGCTGGGAGCGGACACGGCGGAAGGCTCCGCTCTGGCCACTTCCTTCGGCACCATGGTGGGAACCCTGGGAACGGTACTGTTTTACGGAACCGCCACCATCAACCTGGTATGGCAGCATATCGGCTGGAAAGCGGTTGAAAATCGACAGTATCACAAACTGTATCTCGTTGACATGGGCCTTCCGTGGCTCTCTCATCTGGTCTGCTCCTTCATTCCCACGGTGATCATGTGCAAGCTGGGGGCGAATGTGGTGGAGATGATCAAGACTGTGCTGCCCATGGATGGCATTGCCATGATGACCCTGTTTACGGTGGGATCCCTTCTTCCCTGTGTAGGAATTGCCATCCTGTTAAAGCAGATTGTAAAGAAGGCGACCGACTTTGTCCCCTTCCTGTTCGGTTTTGTGCTGGCGGCATCCATGGGGATCAACCTGGTGTCTGCTACGGTAGTGGCTGGTATGTTTGCAATCATCAATTATAAGATCAAAATGCTGGCAGTGACGGGAACTGCGGCTTCCGGTGCCGACGATGACGAGGAGGACATCTGATATGGAAAAGAAATTATCGAAAAAGGCGCTTAGAAAATCGTTTCACAACTGGTATTACGGACATTTGACATGTTTCTCCCAGGAGCATATGCAGACATTCGGTTATCTCTGTGCCATGCTTCCCCTGGTGGAAGAACTATACGACGATGAGGACGAGAAGGCCAAGGCCATGAATACCTACACTGCCTTCTTCAACACGGAACCTCAGCTGGGATCCGTCATTGTGGGCATGACGGCCGGCCTGGAGGAGGCCAGAGCCAATGGGCAGGAGGACGTGGACGAGGAGACCATCAACGGCCTGCGTGCAGGCCTGATGGGACCGGTGGCAGGTATTGGAGATTCCCTGGTGGTGGGGACGGTGATTCCGATTCTCCTGGGCATCGCCATGGGTATGTCCACCGGCGGTTCACCTCTGGGCGCAATCTTTTACATCATTGTGTGGAACCTGTTTGCCTACTTTGGCATGAAATTCATGTACTTTAAGGGCTATGAATTGGGCGGAAAAGCCGTGGATTTCCTCATCGGTGCCCAGGGCGAGGCTCTGAGAGATTCCATTTCCATTCTGGGCGGTATCGTCATCGGCGCTGTGTCCGCCACCTGGGTGAGCGTCACCACCTCCCTGCAGCTGGTCAATGACGCGGGGGAACCGTACCTGGTGCTCCAGGATAAGCTCAATGAAGTATTCCCCGGCCTTTTGACGGCGATTTTCATCGTCATCTGCTGGTATCTGATGGCGAAAAAGCAGATGTCCCCCATCAAAGTTATGCTGATTTTAGTGGTGGTAGCGTTTGTAGGAGTTTTAGTAGGATTTTTCAATCCCGGACTGGCGTATTGATGTCGGGCGGAGAACCGGTGAGAGGGAAGGAGGCAGCGGGATGGACAAATTGACGAGGAAGAACATGGCGGAGGAGGCTAGGAAACAGACGGAAGCATTGAGGACGATCGGTATGTGGCGAACTGGAGCGCTGGCCCTCTCGGCCGCCGGCGTGGCCGCCGCCTATGCAGGGCTGGGCGGAGCGGTGAAGAGTCTTCCTCTGGGAAGTTTCGGGCTTCTGATGGGGGTTGTTGGATTTGGAGCAGCCCTTGTACTGAACCTGGGAATCCGCAACGGGAAGCGGAACGTGGAAAAGATTCTCAAACTTTTACAGACAAAACAAGAGGAAGCAATATGAAGAGAGATTGGAAACTGATCTGTGTGGATGTGGACGGCACTCTGCTGGACGACACAAAGAAGGTTCCCAAGGAGGCGGCGGACAGCCTGCGGGCTGCCGCCGCTGCCGGCGTTTGGATCGCCCTGGTGTCTGGCCGGATGCCGGCGGCGCTCACCCCGGTGGAAAAAGAACTGGGCATTTCCTGCATCAAGGCCTGCTGTGCCGGCACATACATACTTATGGATGGACAATGCCTGAGTTCCGTGTATCTGCCGGCAGGATCTATGAGAGCGATCGGGGCGCTGGGGGCCAAGAGAGGGATTCCTCTTTGGATTTACCGGGAGGAGGACTGGTTTGTGACGGGAGAGGACGCCTTGGTCAGGGAGGAGTCGGCGATCATAGGCCGAGAGCCGAAGATCGCCTCCGTGGAAGAACTGGCGAGGGCGTGGGACTTGGCTGGCACAGGTCCCAACAAGCTGTTGTTTGGAGCTGATCCCAAGGCGATCGGCGAGATTGGCCAGGAACTGAAAAGCGGGAGCTACGGGGAAGTGGAGGCGGCTCGCTCCGCGGATATGTATTTGGAAATTTACCCCAAGGGTATGAATAAGGGGCGGGCGCTGAACATAATCTGCGAGAAGCTGAACATCGACAGCAGCCAGGCGATCGCTTTCGGTGACCAGGAACTGGATACCCCCATGATTGAAGCGGCTGGCCTGGGAGTCGCCATGGGAAATGCCATTGAGGAGCTGAAGGAGAAGGCGGATTATGTCACAGGCACAAACAATGAGGCGGGAATCGCCCAGGCACTGGGCCGGTATCTGAATCCCTGATGCCGGAAATTATTTTTTCAGAAATCCGTAATGTTTTCGTAATTGCACTGAGAGCCGGAAACGTTTATGATAAGAACGTGAAATTCTGACAGAACGGGAGGCTTGAAGTATGATCAGACGACATTGGATAAAGGGGGCAGCGGTTCTTCTCGGCGCGGCATTCTTGTGCGCGGCGGGGGGAGGCGCTGCCTTTGCGGATAATACGGGGACGGCGGCAGCTGCCGAGGCTGTGGAGGAGACGGCCGCAGAGGAATCCCTGGAGGCGGAGGAACCCCAGGTGAAGACGGAGATGGCCATCTCCTCCTGCCTCATCACCGGCGGGAACAAGATTCAGATCGAGGCGTCCGGCAACGGGGATATGGAGAATACGGACGGATACCTCTATCTCTTTGAGCTGAAGCCCTACGAGGATGCCATCGGGGAGCGGACGGACTATGCGGCCTGGGCAAACGGGGGTGCCTCGGCCTCCTTCTCCCTGGACTTGAACCGGGGAACGGCCCAGGACCGGCTGTACAGCCGGTTTGTGGTGGCGGTGAAGACGGAGGACGGCTATGAGGCGGTGAGCGATTACCACTACATCACCAACCCGGAGACGGTGGCGGAGAACCAGAAGCCCTACCGGGAAACCCTCTCCAAGAAGGGGCTGCAGATGGAGGTGAGCCAGCTGGGGGATGCCTTTCAGCTGGGAGTGAAGCACAGCAGCGTGAACATCGCCTTCCACCAGATCCTGGGGGACGGCATCGACTACGAGTACGACGGGAAGACCTACCATTTCAGCAAGGCGGTGATCGAGACCTACGACGAGACCATCAGCGCCATGTCAAACAAGGATATCACGGTGACGGCCATCATCCTGAACGGATGGAACCCGGCCACCCCCGACTTGATCGTGCCGGGCACCACACAGAAGTCCAACGTGTTCTACTACATGCCCAACGTCCAGACCCAGGCGGGCTTTGAGGAGACCAGGGCCATCGCCGCCTTCTTGGCGGAGCGATACAACGGGGACGATCCCGACCACGGGAAGGTGTCCAACTGGATCATCGGAAATGAGATCAACAACCAGCAGTGGAACCACATGGGGGCCACGGACATCACCAACTACATCCAGACTTACCAGGAGGCGTTCCGGGTGTTCTACACAGCCATCAAGAGCACCAGCGCAAACGACAGGGTGTTCTTCTCCCTGGATTACAACTGGCACAACGAGGCAGACGGCAAGCTGAAGTACGGCGGCAAGGATATCATCGACTATTTCAACTCCATCGCCAACGTGCAGGGACAGATGGACTGGGGCGTGGCCTACCATCCCTACCCCTGCCCCATGACCGACGCCATCTTCTGGGATGACGCCAAGACCGGGCTGATCACCAATGATCTGAATTCCCCGGTGGTGAATTTCATCAACTTAAACGTGCTCACCGATTACCTGGCCACGCCGGCCTTCCAGAAGCCCAACGGGGAGGTGCGCAATATCATGCTGACGGAGGAGGGCTTTACGGCCACCAACGCGGCGGGGGATGACCTGTCCCAGATTCAGGCGGCGGCCTACGCCTACTCCTACTATCTGGTGGACAGCAACCCCTACATCGACGCCTACATCCTGAGCCGTCAGGTGGACGCCCCGTCGGAGGTGAACCAGGGCCTGGCCTTCGGCCTCTGGAGCTGCGACATGAGCCAGCCGGATCAGATCGTTCCCCAGCGGAGGAGAAAGATCTGGGAGGTCTTCCGGGACATCGACAATTCCAAGCGCACCCTGGAGACCACGGAGTTTGCCAAGGACATCATCGGCATCCACAAGTGGAGCGACGTGGTGCCCAATTTTAAGTGGAGAAATCAAGAACAGTGACGCGGCAGGCGGATGCCCCGGCGGATCGAAGAGGTCCGGCCGGGGCGCCTTTGATTTTGGGGGAGACTGCAGGCGGTGTGCGCTGAGAGACAGCTGTGAAACTTTTTTGGCGGCAGCCCCGTCTAACAGACAGGAAGGAGGAAAGGCCTATGAGAAGCGGAGTGGAGATGGAGACGGAGCGGGTTCTCCTGGAAAATTACGACAAATACTACCGGCTGGCGTACAGCTACATGAAATCAGAGCAGGACGCCCTGGATGTGGTTCAGGAGAGCGCCTACAAGGCCATCCGGGACTGCGGGCAGGTGAAGGAGCAGCGCTATATCGGCACTTGGCTCTACCGGATCGTGGTCAACACGGCCCTGGACGCCCTGCGCCGCCGGGGAAGGGAGGTCGCGCTGGAGGAATGGCAGGAGAACAGCTGGCAGCCCTCCTACGCGGGCCTGGAGCTTTGGGAGATTTTGGACCGGCTGGATGAGAAGGAGAGGACGGTGGTGGTGCTGCGGTATTTTCACGATCTGAAGCTGGAGGATATCGCGGGGATTCTGGGAGAAAATGTAAATACGGTGAAGGCCAGGCTGTACCGCACTTTGAAGAAGATGCGGATGGAGCTGGAGCCGGAAGCTGTGGGGCGGAGGTGAGCAGTATGATGGATTGGAGAGAGCTGAGAGACGAGTATGAGAAAATTCCCGTGCCGGAGGAGGCCAGAAGGCGCGTGGAGGAGGGAATCCGCGCTGCCAGGCAGGACCGGGCGGAGCAGGAGGAGAAAAAAGGGATCGCCGGGCGAGAGTGCCGCGGAAGGGGAACCTTGATCTGGATGAAAAGGACCGCGAAGACGGTAGCGGCCGCCGTGGCGGTGATCGCGATTTTGACCAACGTGAGCCCGGAGGCGGCGGAGGCCATGGAGAAGATCCCGGTGATCGGCTCCATCGCCGAGATATTTACCTTCCGGACCTTCGAGGATCACAGGGAACACACGGAGGCGAAGGTGGAGATCCCCCAGATTGGAGCCGGCAATCAGACCGCCGAGGTCAACCGGGAGATCCAGGAGTATGCGGACAGCCTGATCGCAGAGTACGAGGAGGCCCTGCGCAAAGGGGAGGGAAATTACGCCCTGGATTCCGCCTACGAGGTGGTGTTTGAGAATGAAAAATATGTGTGCCTCCGCATCGACACGACGGTGTCCATGGGGAGCGGGGTCCAGCATGTGAAGATATTTACGGTGGACAAGGAGACGGGCGAGACGGTGAGCTTGAGCCAGCTTCTGGGAAATGATCCGGAGAAGCTGGAGAAGGTGAGCGGCAATATAAAGGATCAGATGCGGGAGCAGATGGCGGCGGATGAGAACGTGAGCTATTTCATCGACTCTGACCTGCCGGAGACAGACTTCCAGGGACTGAAAGGAGATGAGAGCTATTATTTCAGCCAGAGCGGCGAGCTGGTGATCGCCTTTGAGGAGTACCAGGTGGCCCCCGGCTACATGGGAGCCGTGGAGTTCGTGATTCCCAAAGAGTTGACGGGGGAGCTGGCCGGCTGAGAGAGGAGCGGCTTTGCCGGCTGAGGGAGACGGATCGGTTCGGGCGCACATATACTGAAAGAAAAGGACTTTCAGGAGAAGGTATGGCGGGGATCAGCTTGTGCATGATTGTAAAAAATGAGGAGAAGGTGCTGGGGCGCTGCCTGGAATCGGCAAAGAGGCTGGCGGACGAGATCGTGATCGTGGACACGGGATCGGAGGATAGGACCAGGGAGATTGCCAGGCAGTATACCAGCAGAGTCTATGAAATTCCGTGGCGGGATGATTTTTCCCAGGCGCGGAATTTTTCATTTTCCAAGGCTGAGCGGGAGTACTGCATGTGGCTGGACGCAGACGACGTGATCTCGGAGGAGAACCTGGAGCGGATGCTGGAATACAAGGAGCGGATGGATGGGACGGAGGATGTGGTGATGGTGAAATACGCCGTGGGATTCGGGGAGGACGGCCGCCCATCCCTCACCTACTGCCGGGAGCGGATCCTCAAGAACAGGGAGGATCTGCGGTGGAGCGGGCGCGTCCACGAGGCGGTAACCCCGGCCGGAAAGGTGGTGTACTGGGACGCCGTCATATTTCACCGGAAGGAGGGGCGGGGGGAGCCGGGTCGGAACCTGAGAATCTACGAGAGGATGCGGGCGGAGGGGGAGGAGTTTGGGCCCAGGGATCTGTTCTACTATGGCCGGGAGCTGATGTACGCGGGGCAGACCGAGGCGGGGGCGAGGGTTCTGCGGGAGTTCCTGGGGAGGGAGGATGGATGGGAGGAGAATAAGATCCAGGCCTGCGGGGATCTGGCGGCCTGTCTGGGAAAGCTGGGGCGGGAGGAGGAGAGCCTGCGGGCGCTGCTGCTGTCCTTCCAGTGGGGGCGGCCCAGGGCAGAGATCTGCTGCGGGATTGGGGAACATTTCCTGCGGCGCCGGGACTGGCGGACGGCGGCGTACTGGTATGAGGAGGCCCTGGCTGCGGGGCGGGAGGAAAACCTCTGGGGGTTTGTCCGGGAGGAATACCGGGAATACATCCCCCACATGCAGCTCTGCGTCTGTCTGGACCGGCTGGGGGAGAGGGAGAAGGCCTACGGCCATCACCTGCTGGCCAAAAGTCTGAGGCCGGAGGCGGCGGAGGTGAGGTACAACGAGGAGTATTTTCGGAAGGTTCTGGGAAACCGGGAAGAGGGGTGAGGCGGCCGCGGGCGCAGCAGCTGCGATCTGGGGACGAACACAACTTGTTTCCTTTTCATATGATACAGTACAACCGCCGGATCGGCGAAGGGCTGCTTCCGGCGGGAGCGCCCGCGCTGGGACTGCGGTCACGAGCCGCAGCTGCGTGGGCGGGCGCAGGTGAGAGAAATGAAAAGGAGTTTGAGATATGATGCATAATCGTATGATGGCTGGTTTTCCGGAAACGATGACAGACGTCCTGCCTTCAACCGGCCGCGGCTGCGGCTGCCGCCCGGTCTGCCCGTCGCCGCCTCCTGGCCCCTGCTGCTGCCTTCGCGGTGCGACTGGGGCCACAGGCCCTCAGGGACCCATGGGATGCCCGGGACCCAGAGGACCGGCGGGCCCGCAGGGCCCGGCGGGGCCTCAAGGATTTCAGGGAGCCCAGGGCCCCATCGGCCCCCAAGGCCCGGCGGGAGTCACCGGTGCCACAGGGGCCACCGGCGCAGCCGGTGAGCCGGGAGCTGCGGGAGCGACAGGAGCCGCAGGTGCCACCGGTCCCACAGGAGCCACAGGAGCGACCGGCCCGGCGGGAGCGACCGGCCCCACCGGTGTGACAGGCCCCACGGGAGCCCAGGGCCCCATCGGACCCCAAGGCCCGGCAGGCGCAGCTGGTGCCGCAGGAGTAACGGGAGCGACGGGCCCGGCTGGCGCGACAGGTCCGGCGGGAGCGACCGGCGCGACTGGCGCGGCTGGCGTAACCGGGCCTACCGGCGCGACCGGGGCGGTTTATTTAGGAAGGGCGACTATCTGTAAAAATGCGGCTTCTTGTCAAACCGCCTCGTTACGGGTATTGACCTCGATAAATTCTTGAATACGGCGGAGCTCGTCAGCAAAGCGGAATACAATGCTGATATAGCCGCCCTCGTGTATCTTGATATGGTCTACTAATTCAATCAAAATGTCCCGTGTCAGCTTGTCGATGTTCTGATACTGCCGGAACGCAGTCAAGAACGGGTTTTCGGTGTCAATGCCCTTTTCCAGTTCCGCCTGCTCCGCCCGGAGCTTTCCAATGACTTCATC
>DXEU01000102.1 GCA_019114845.1 Candidatus Lachnoclostridium stercoripullorum
AATCTGAGTGTCCTGTCTGAATTCTGTAAGTCCTATCTGGTCTTGGTCCACTTTCCGCTGGGATTTACATAGTAGTTGTCGATCCATGTGTCGGCGGCCATGGAGCCATCCTCATAACAGAAGTACCATGAGCCGTCCACCTTGATCCACCCTGTCTTCATGGTGCCGGAGGCGTCCAGATAATACCATTTCTCATTATCGTATACCCATCCGGTCACAGCAGTTCCGCTGTCGCTGTAGTAATGCCACTTTCCGGTCTGCTCATCCTGTGCCCAGGAGCCGGCGAAAGCTGTGATTGTGTTCATGATCAGCAGGGAGACGACCAAAAGCAGAAATCCCGAAATTCGCTTTTTCATCTTGCATCTCTCCTTTTACACCTTTTTCTATATTGTAGCATTCTCCCTGGAAATTTTCCAGTGCCAAAAACTTACGTATTTATTACGGTTGGGCAAAAACTTTTCGACATGGGACGGCGAATGGCGGTCATAGGTGTTGTGCCGGATTTTTGGCCGCGGCACAGATTCTTGTGCGTTGTCGAACAGCAGACAATAAATGCGGCGCGAAAAGAGGCGAAAGCTGTCGAACCGTGCGGCGGATTTTGCTTTGCAAAAATTTGGAAAGGTTTTATATTGATAATTGCGAAGAAGAAGAGGGAAAAAGGGGGTTCCTGAAATGAGTATGGCGGAGGTAATAGCTTTGCTGCAGCAGGAAAATGAGAGGCTGAGAAGAGAGAATGAAATCCTGCTCCTGACGGTAAAGCAGATCCGTGAGACGGTCAACCGTCTGCTTGAGCGCTATGTATTGAATGAGGGAGCGGAACAGATTTAGATGCCAAAAGGGAGTGCAAGGCACTCCCTCAAGGCGGAAAATTCTGAGATTACTGCTGGATAACACCCTCTGTATCCACAGTCCAGATCTTGTCATTTAAGTCCTCATAATCCTTGTAGCCCTTGCCGAGCTCAGGGTTCTTTTTGGACTGGGAGGAGGAGGAAGCCTTCTGAATCTGGCCGTTGACGTTCACCAGATACTGCTTTTCCTCAAAGGTCACAGGGGCCAGGCGCAGGTCCGCGTCGGCCTCCAGGCGCAGGCCGCCGTCGTAGATCACGCCGTCCCGGATGCCGGTGTAGCCCATGCCCTTGTTGGAGCCGTCGGCGGCAAAGTACCACACCTGGTTCTCCCCCAGGTCCTCGTCGTAGATGGTCTGCCGTCCCACGCGCATGACGCCGTCCTCGCCGAAGTAATAGGTTCCGGTGCTGCCGTCCTCCCTGGTCACAGTCTGCAGGCCAGTCTGCATTTCTCCCCTGGTGTTGAAGCCGTACTTCTTGGAGTTGATGCTGAAGAGCTGCACGCCCGTCTCCGCGTAGCAGGGCTTGCCGTTCTTAAAATAGAAGGAAAACTCCTCATCCTCCCCGGCGGTGCCGTCGGCTCCCACGATGGTCAGCCAGCCGGAGGCTCTCTTTCCGTCCTCCCCGTAGTACTGATATCCGGCCACGCTGCCGTCCCTGGCCGCGCTCTCCTCGGTGAGCACCCAACCGGTCTGCATGCGCCCGTCCTCAAAGGTGTAGTAGGCGCCGTCGATCTTCTTGTCCACCTCGTCCGTCAGCATTTTCCCTGTCTTGTCAAAGTAGAACCAGGAGAACTCCCGCTCCAGGCTCTCGTCGGTCTCCGGGAGGAGGAACCAGCCGTACTTGCGGGCGCCGTCGTCGCCGAAATAGTAGGTGTTTCCGTCCACCTCCTGCAGGCCGGTGAGCATATGGCCCTCGCCGTCAAAGTAGTACCAGTTTCCGCCGATGGACATCCACTTGTCCACGGTCATACGGCCGTTGGCGCCGTAGTAGTACCAGTAAGTTAAGGGGGCGTCGTCGTACCACTCGTCGTTGTCCTCCGCCAGCCAGGTGTCGGACACCCGCTTTCCCGTCTCGTCCACATAGTACTCGTCCACCCGCTGGCTGACAGCCACATTTCCGTCATAGTCCAGATAGTACCAGTCGTTCCCGTGCTTTTTCCAGGTGTCGGTCAGCAGATAGCCGTCAGAGTCATAATATTTCCATTCCCCGGCGGATTCCTCCACCCAGCCGGCTTTTTCCTGTGCGTAAGCGCTGTCCGCGTTTCCGGCGCCAAGTGCGGGGCAGGCCAGAGCCATCATGGCGGCAGCGGACAATACAGCTAAAAATCTACTTTCTTTTCTCATAACAGATACTCTCCTTTTTTGTGAAAACCAGTTGGCCTTGCGGCCGTCGCTTGATTACGTGGCTCATTATAGCCGCCGGGAAGGACGAAATCCATATGCGGTTGGTGGCAGAACTGGGAGGATGTGGCGGCGCCGGGAAAGGGGTTTGGGGGAGGGCGGAAAGAAGTAAGAAAAAATTCATATGTTTTTTTACAGGGATATGTTATAATTCATTTCAATGAATATTGAGAAAAGGAGCATCTGCCTTATGAGAATGAAGGTTTCCAATTATATCGCAGGGAAGCTGGTGGAGGAGGGCATCAGCCAGGTATTCTCCGTCACCGGCGGCGGCGCCATGCATTTGAACGATGCCCTGGGGCATCAGGAGGGGTTAAACTGCCTCTACAATCACCACGAGCAGGCCTGCGCCATAGCGGCGGAGAGCTACGCCCGGATCCACAACCGGATCGCGGCCCTCTGCGTCACCACCGGTCCCGGGGGGACCAACGCCATCACCGGCGTGGTGGGAGGCTGGCTGGATTCCATCCCCATGTTCGTGCTGTCCGGCCAGGTGAGATACGACACCACGGCCCGCTGGTCCGGCGTGGGCATCCGCGCCATGGGAGACCAGGAGTTTGACATCACCAGATCCATCGACTGCATGACCAAGTACAGCGAGATGGTCATCGACCCCATGCGGATCCGCTTCTGCGTGGAGAAGGCCCTGTACTTGTCCCAGTCCGGCCGCAAGGGGCCCACGTGGCTGGATATTCCCCTGGATATACAGGGAGCCTACGTGGAGACCGACGCCCTCATCGGCTTTGACCCGACGGATTACGAGGCCGGCGGCACCGGCTGGGCGGAGAAATCTCCGGCGGAGATCCCGGAGGATACGGCCGGAAAGGGGGAGAAGCGCCAGATTCTCCCGCCGAAGGTGACGGAGGACGTAGCCAGACAGGTGATTGAGAAGATCCGGGAGAGCAAGCGCCCGGTGTTCAACGTGGGCAGCGGCATCCGCCTGGCGGGAGCCCACGACGTATTTCTCCGTGTGGCGGACAAGCTGGGGATCCCCCTGGTCACCGGCTGGAACAGCACCGACGCCGTGTGGGATGAGCACCCCCTCTACGTGGGGCGGGCCGGCGGCTTCGGGGACCGTCCCGGAAACTTTGCGGTGCAGAACAGCGACCTGGTGTTCTCCGTGGGCAGCCGCCTGAGCATCCGCCAGGTGGGCTATAACTACGAGACCTGGGCGAGGGCGGCCTACGTGATCGTCAACGACATCGACCCGGAGGAGTTAAAGAAGCCCAGCGTCCACGCGGACATGCGGATCCACGCCGACGCGAAGGATCTGCTGGAGGTCATGGACCGGGTGCTGGATGAAGAAAAATCCCTGCCGGTGTTCAAGGGCGGCGAGGGGAAGAACGGCATGACCTGGCAGGAGAACTGCCAGCTCTGGAAGAAGAAATATCCGGTGGTGCTGCCCAGGCACTACGAGGGGGGCGAGGGCCAGGAGGCCAACGTCTACGCCTTCATCAAGGAGCTGAGCAGAAGGCTCCCGGAGGGCAGAATCACCGTGGTGGGCAACGGCTCCGCCTGCGTGGTGGGCGGACACGCCTACGTGATCAAGAAGGGACAGCGGTTCATCACCAACTCCGCCATCGCCTCCATGGGATATGACCTGCCGGCGGCCATCGGCGCCTGCGTGGCGGCGGACCGGGAGGAGTTAATTATGGTGTCGGGGGATGGAAGCATGCAGATGAACCTGCAGGAGCTGCAGACCATCATCCATCACCGCCTGCCCATCAAACTGTTTATCATCAACAACGGCGGCTACCACTCCATCCGCCAGACGCAGAAGAATTTCTTCGGCGAGCCCCTGGTGGGCGTGGGTGTGGACAGCCACGACTTGAGCTTCCCCAGCATGGAGAAGCTGGCCTGGGCCTACGGCTACCCCTACACGGCCATCCACAACAATGTGGAGATGGGACAGGTGCTGGATGAGACCCTGGCCATGGATGGCCCGGTGATCTGTGAGATTTTTGTGACCGTGGATCAGCCCTTTGAGCCGAAATCCGCGTCCAAGCGCCTGGCGGACGGCTCCATCGTGTCCGCCCCCCTGGAGGATCTGGCCCCCTTCCTCCCCGACGAGGAGATGGACGAGATCATGATCATTCCCAGAATCAAGGGGTGAGGAGATGGAGATTGTCATCACAGGGGGAACCAGCTTTATCGGCCTGGCTGTGACGGAGGAACTTTTAAAGGGGGGAAACCGGGTGTGGACGGCAGTCCGCCCCGGATCCCCCAACAGAGGCCGCCTGCCGGAGCATGAAAATCTGATTCCCGTGGAGGCGGGACTCTCCGACATGAACCGCCTGCCGGAGCTTTTAGAGGAGGCCGGCTGGGGAAAACCGAGTGCCTTAAAGGCGGGGAGTCTGCCCGCAGGCGGGCAGGACGGCCCGGTGTTTCTCCACATGGCCTGGGACGGCGTGGGCAGCGCCGGGAGAAGTGACCGCCTGGTGCAGGAGGAGAATATCCGCTGCTCCCTGGAGGCGGTGAAGGCGGCGGCGCGGCTGGGCTGCTGCCGTTTTCTCTTTTCCGGATCCCAGGCGGAGTACGGCATCTGCCGGGAGCGGACGGGGGAAGACCACCCCTGCGCGCCGGTGTCGGAGTACGGGAAAGCCAAGCTGGAGTTTGGAAGGCAGGCGAAGGAGCTGTGCCGCAGGCTGGGTATGGACTATGTTCACACCCGGATTTTCAGCGTCTACGGGCCGGGGGATCACCCCTGGTCCCTGGTGAGCAGCTGCCTGCGGACGTTCTCCCAGGGCGGACATATGGAGCTGGGAGAGTGCACCCAGCACTGGAATTTCCTCTATATAGAGGACATGGCCAGGGCCATGGCGGCGCTCTTGGGCGCGCCGGGGCTTACGGCCGGTGTCTACAACATCGCCGGGGAGGACACCCGGGTGCTGAGAGAGTTTGTGGAGCAGATGCACAGGATCTGCGGCGGGAGAGGGACGTACCAGTACGGGAGACGTCCGTCCAACGCGGAGGGACCGGCGTCCCTGCTGCCCGACGTGGGAAAACTGGAGCGGGCGGTGGGCTGGAGGCCGGAAGTGACCTTCGAGGAGGGAATCCGGCGCACTCTGGCGGCCGCGGAAGGGCAGGCCGGAGAGCGGATTTAGAACCATAAGAACGGAAAAGAGGACAGTGACAGATGGAGATGGAGATCAAGGTGCGGCCTGCAGGGCCGGAAGAATACACACAGGTGATGGAATTCTATGACCGGGTGACGGACGAGATGGAGGGGAGAGAATACCACCCCGCATGGCAGAAGGGGGTCTATCCGGATCCCGCGTTCATCCGCCGGTCCGCCCAGGAGGGAACCTTATATGTCCTGGAGGCGGACGGGATCATCGCCGGGGCCATGGTCATGAACCACGAGACGGCGGAGGGCTACGACCGTGTCCCCTGGCAGGTGGAGGCGCGGCCGGAGGAGGTGGCAGTGCTCCACGCCCTGGGAGTGCTCCCGGGATATCACGGGCACGGCCTGGGAAAGAGACTGGTGGGCGCCGCCGCCGGGCTGGCCGCCCAGGCGGGCTGCCGGGCTATCCGCCTGGATGTGCTGGAGGGCAACCTGCCGGCCAGATGGCTCTACGAGCGCATGGGATTTCACTACATCTGCCGCACGGAGCTGTTCTATGAGGACACCGGGCGGATGGGATTCTGGCTGTATGAGCTGGCGCTGGGGGAGGGAACTCGCCCGGCGGAGCCGGAGGACTGGAAGATCGTCTACGATCTCATGTGTCAGCTGGAGAACCAGGAACTGCCCAAGGAAGGATTTCACCAGATTTACATGGAGCAGCAGCGGGACGAGCATTTCTGGCAGAGTGTGTACGTGCTGGACGGACAGGTGAGGGGCTTTGTGAACATGAGGATGGAGGGACAGCTCCACCACGGGGGCCCGGTGGCGGAGATCCTGGAGCTGATCGTGGACGGGTCCGCCAGAGGGCGGGGCATCGGCGCGGTCCTCTTCCGGGAAGCCTGCGCCGCAGCCTGGGAGAGGGGCTGCATGTGCCTGGACGTGACCAGCGGACAGCAGCGCACCGGAGCGCACCGCTTCTACCTGCGGGAGGGCATGAAGAAGAGCCATTTCAAATTCACCATGGAGCCGGGGGATGTCCTGGCGAGAAGCACAGAGAGGGAGGAGATGGACCGATGAGAGCATGTATCGCCTGCGGCTGCGGGCTGCCGGAGCAGCCGTTAATGACCCTGGACCACATGCCGGCCTCCGCCCAGAACATCCCCGACGGGGAGACGGTGGCGGCGGATGAGGGGATCACCCTGAACCTGTGCCAGTGCCCGTCCTGCGGCCTGGTGCAGTTTGACTGCGAGCCGGTGGACTACTACCGGGATGTGATCCGGGCGGGCGGCTTCTCCACCACCATGGTGGAGCTGCGCAGGAGACAGTACCGCCATCTGATCGAGACGTGGCATCTGGAGGGAAAGAAATTTGTGGAGGTGGGCTGCGGCCGAGGAGAGTTCCTGTCGGTCCTGACGGAATTTCCCGTGTCGGCCAGCGGCATTGAACATAAGGAGGATCTGGTAAAGATCGCCAGGGAAAACGGCCTGCAGGTGACCCGCGGGTTCGCGGAGACGGAGGAGACGGTGTTCCCTGACGGCCCTTACGATGTGTTCCTGTCCTTCAACTTTCTGGAGCACCAGCCGGAGCCGGGGGTGATGCTCAGGTGCATCCGCAGGAATCTGCGGGAGGGGGGCATGGGGCTGATCACCGTGCCCAGCCTGGAGTACATCCTCCAGTACGACGGCTACTATGAGCTGATCCACGACCACATCGCCTACTACACCTTTGAGACC
>DXEU01000010.1 GCA_019114845.1 Candidatus Lachnoclostridium stercoripullorum
GGCAGATTCCTGTCCCGCGGGGACAGGAATCTGCCGCTGTCTGAAAAAATGGGCGCGGAGTGCTATTTTACCAGTTTGACCAGCACCTCCGCCAGCTCCTTGATGGATTTCCCGGAGGTGTTGATGCAGACATCGTAGTTGAGCTTGTCGCCCCAGCTCTGGCCTGTGTAGAACTCATAGTATTTGGCGCGGCCCTTCTCCACTTTTTTGATCTGCTGCCTCAGCTCCTTGTCGGAGAGAGGCGGATCCTCCTTGCCCCGCTCCCGGCAGCGGGCGATCTTGGACTCCATGTCGGCGTAGACGAAGATGCGCAGGGGATGGAGATCCTGCAGGATGTAGTCGCCGCACCGGCCGACGATGACGCAGTCGGATTTGTCGGCCATCTCCCGGATGATCTGGTGCTGCTCGCGGTAGATGGACTGATGCTGCTCCATAAGGGGATCGGGCATCAGGTAGAAGCTCTTGCCGATGCTGATGGGAAAGGACATGACAGGGCGCTGCTGGGTGACCTGTGAGATGTACTCCTCCGACAGGGAGGTGCGCTTGGCCATCTCCTCCACAATCTCCTTATCGTAGTAGGCGATCTGCAGGAGCTCGGAAATCCTCCGTCCCAGCTCCCTGCCGCCGCTTCCGAATTCACGGCTGATGGTGATGATGCGTTTCATAGACATTCCTCCTTTGCTGCCCGGCGCGGTCTGTCCTTTCGCTGGAAATACAGCCCCACGGCGGCCACCAGCATCTCGGTGGCGGGGAAAGCCAGCCACACGCCGGTCATGCCCCACAGGGCGGACAGAAGAAAGGCGACAGGCACGATGAGAATCAGCCCCCGCAGCAGGGAGACAATATGCGCCGGCACTGCCCTCTCCACGGAGGTGAAATATGTGGATATAACTGTATTATACCCCATGAAGACCACGGATGTAAAATACAATTTCAGTCCGCTGACGGCGATCTCCTGCAGCTGGGCATTTCCCTCGCTGTTGAAAATCTCGGCGATGGGTCCGGCAAAGAGGAAAATCACCAGGTAGACGGCTGCGGAGATGACGGCCATGGAGGTCAGGGAGAGGCGGAGGAAGAGCCGTTCGGAATCCCTGCGCCCCCGCCCGTACTCCCGGCTGATCAAGGGCTGTCCCCCCTGGGCGATGCCGGTGTAGATGGAGGCCACCACCAGGGAGATGTTGGCCACGACCCCGTAGGCCGCCACGCCGGTGTTGCCCTCCAGGCGGAGAATGATGGCGTTGAAGATGATCATCACGATGCCGGAGGAGAGCTGGGCCAGCAGGGAGGGAAATCCCAGGGCCAGGTTGAGGCGGATGGACTCCCCGTGAAGCCCGGTCCGCGCCAGATGGAAGCCCTTGGCCGGCCTTGCCCAGTGGACGGCCATGATGGCGATGCCCAGGGCCGGGGACATGCCGGTGGCCAGCACGGCGCCGAAGATGCCCATCCCCAGGGGAAACATGAACACGTAGTCCAGGACGATGTTGGCCAAGCTGCCGGTCACGGTGGCCAGCATGGCCAGCTGCGGGTTGCCGTCATTTCTCACAAAGCAGAGAAAGATATCGTTCAGGATGAAGGCGGGGGAGAACAGCAGCAGGACCTGGAGGTAGGTGGCCGTCATGTCGAAGATGGCCGGATCTGCCCCCAGGAGGGAGGCGATAAATTCTGCTCCGAATAAGCCGGCGGCCATAAACAGGGCGGAAAAAACGGCGGCCAGATACAGGGTGTTGGTGTACATGATATCCGCCAGGCGGCCGTCCCCCCGGCTTTTGCAGATGGAAAAGCGGGTGGCTCCGCCCATCCCCAGCATGAGTCCGGTGCCGTGGATGAAATTGTAGGCGGGGATGGCCAGATTTAAGGCCGCCAGCCCGTTGGTGCCCAGACTCCGGGCCACGAAAAAGGTGTCGGCCAGGATGTAGCAGGAGATGGCGATCATCCCCAGCACGCTGAGGCTGACATATTTGGAAAATTCTGAAATTGGTTTGGCAGCTGCCATGAGAACGGTTCCTCCTTTTGGGGGACGGGGCGCCGGTCGGTTCCGCAAAAGAAAAGCGCTGAATGTCTGTATCTTCAAGGCCTATCGATACAGAAGCTCAGCGCTTATATTACCCGGCGGCAATTATGTCCCTATTTATTTCGTCGGTAGTAGGATAGCAGAAGAGTGGCCCGCTGTCAAGGGGTCAGAGTTTTAACTGCTCTCTGACCTCGCCCTTGTCCACCACCAGAGCAACGGCCGGGGTGTTCTCGTCCAGGGAGATGTGGTAGCGGTCTGCCCAGGTCTTCTTTCTGGACACGTCCACCTCCATCACCCGGTAGGGGGTGGAGAGGTTGCTGATGGCGTCGATGCTCCCCGCGTACTCGGGACTCCAGAAGCCCAGGACCACCGGCTCCGGGCTTTCCAGAACCTGCTCCCGGAAATAGTCCAGATCCTCGATGTAGCGCTCGGCGGCGGTGGCGGCCACGGCGCCGTCGGAGATGGCGGTGGAAACCTGGCGCAGGTATTTGTCCCGCACGTCGCCGGCGGCGTAGACGCCGGGGACATTGGTCTCCATGCGGTCATTGACGTGGAGCCAGCCTCTGGAATCCTTCTCCAGGTCCTCCGGCAGCCACTTGGTCTCGGGGATCATGCCCACAAAGAAGAAGACGCCGTCGCAGGGGTAGTCGGTGATCTCCTCCGTCTTGATATTTTTGATCTTTACGCCGGTCACCTGGTCCTCACCGCAGACCTCCGCCAGCACGCTGTTCCAGATGAAGTCCATCTTCGGATGGTGGAGAGCCTTCTCGGCGGACTCCTTGTTGCAGTCCAGAATGCCCACATCGTGGAGGACGATGACGGTCACCTGGCGGGCAAACTTGGTGATGTACATGCCCTCCTCGATGGCCTGGTCGCCGCTGCCAACCACTACCACGTGCTGGTCCTGGAAAAACTCCGCGTCGCAGGTGGCGCAGTAGGCCACGCCCTGTCCGGTCAGCTCCCGCTCGCCGGGGATGCCCAGCACCCTGGCGGATGTGCCGGTGGCGATGATCACCGCCTTGGCCCCGTACTGATGGCGCCTGGTGTTCACCAGCTTCACATCTCCGCTCACATCCATGGATTTCACCGGCTCCCGCTTGATCTCCACGCCGAAGCTCTTCGCGTGCTCCGCCATCTTCTCCGTGAGATCCGGCCCGGATGTGGTGGGAATGCCGGGATAGTTGACGATCTCCCGGGTGGTGTAGGCCCGGCCGCCCACGGTGGTCTTCTCCAGAATCAGGGTATGTAAGTGGGCTCTCCCGCCGTAAATGCCAGCTGCCAGACCGGCGGGGCCGGCTCCGATGATAATCAGATCATACATTGCATCCATACAAATTCCTCCTTTTTACTGCCGTCCATTTTGTCAGAAAAGAGCCGGTTGGCCCCGGCGCCGATTCTGACGCTTTCACTTAATAGTTTAGCACATTTTTTTGAAAATGCTATAACATAGATTATTGTCTGGCTATTTATGACGTGTTATAAT
>DXEU01000103.1 GCA_019114845.1 Candidatus Lachnoclostridium stercoripullorum
ATGAGATCAACGGCAAGCACGTTCCCTTAAGTCTTCTGATGGTTCATGCACAGGATCATCTCATGAACGCCATGACTGTCATGGATCTTTGCAAAGAAATTATCGCTATGAAGAAGGAGGAACATAAATAATGAGAAAAGTTGTTCTGCTTTGCGCAGCTGGTATGTCCACCAGCCTGTTAGTAAATAAAATGAGAGACGCTGCCAAGGAAGAGGGTTACGACTGCGAGATCAACGCATACGCCCTTGCCACCGCGAAAGAGCACGGGGATGCAGATGTCATCCTCTTAGGGCCGCAGGTTCGCTTCGGTCTGAACAATGTTAAGAAGGATCTTCCGGGCATCCCGGTTGAGGCCATCGACATGCAGGCTTATGGAACCATGAACGGCAAGAAGGTTATTGCTCAGGTTAAGAAGATTCTGGGCGACTAATCGATTGAAGTGAATTTATCCCGATTTCCCCCGGGAGCAATCCCGCGGGGGAATCGGGATTTTGTATGATAAGCCCGGCAAGCGGCATTGATGCCGCAGCCGGCAGTGATACTATCTATTATTGTATCGAAAGAGGAGAGTATGAAATGGCTGGAATGGAAATGACCATGGTAATCACGGAAAAAATTATGGAGATGGTGTTTCTCCTTCTCGTGGGCGCTGTCGTCTACAAGACGGGGATCATCGACGCCGCAGCCAACAAGAAGGTTTCCAACTTCCTTCTGATGGTGATCTCGCCGGCGCTGATCATCAGCTCCTACCAGATGGAGTACGACGTCAGACTGCTGCAGGAGCTGCTCATGACCTTCGCCCTGTCCGCCGTCAGCTTCGCCGCGACGATTTTGTTCTGCAAGATTGTGCTTCACTCCAAGGCGGGAGTGGACAGCCCTGTGGAGAAGATGGCGGTGATCTATTCCAACTGCGGATTTATCGGAATCCCGCTGATCAACGGGATCCTGGGCGCGGAGGGAGTGTTCTGCATGACGGCCTACACCACGGTGTTCAACGTGCTGGTGTGGACCCACGGAGTGATCCTCATGAGCGGCGGCGGTGAGAAGGTTCGCATGCGGGATATGTGGAAGAACCTGGTGACGCCGGCCATGATTGCTGTGGTCATTGGCATTACGCTGTTTCTCACGGGAGTGCAGCTCCCGGCGGTGATCGGCAACCCCATCTCCAGCGTGGGGGATATGAACACCCCCATCGCCATGATCGTGGCGGGAATCAATCTGGCCCAGGGAAATCTCCTGGCCAGCCTGCGGAAGGTGCGGGTATACTACGTCAGCTTCCTGAAGCTGATTGTGGCGCCGGTGATCACGGTGCTGCTGCTGTTCTTCCTGTCCTCCGACTTCAATGTGTCCATGACCATCTTTGTGGCCTCCGCCTGCCCGGCGGGAGCCATGGGAACCATGTTTGCCCTGCGCTATAACCGGGACAGCAATTACGCCTCAGAGCTCTTTGCCGTGTCCACCATTCTTTCCATGGTGACCATCCCCCTGATGGCCGCCGCTGCCATCCCCCTTCTGGGCTGACGGGAAGCCGCGGGCTGGGCTGCGGAAAACCGTGGGCTGGACTGCTGGGAAGCCGCGAACTGGGCTGCGGGCAAAAAGCCCGCCGGCTCTTGACAAACGGGAGCGGGCTGGCTATAATCAGACTTGAACAGAAGATCAAAAACGCTGATGGGAAGAGTACAAGGCTGACGGCCATACAGAGAGAGGCGCATGAACGCTGGAAGCGCCTTATGGATACGGCTTTGGAAGACCACCCCGGAGTGTCCCTTAATCGGGAACGGTGATTCCGTTATCATCTCTGAGAGAGGTTCGGCGCAGTGCGTGCGCCGGGCAAGCAGGGTGGAACCGCGATGATGAGTCGTCCCTCGCCATACGATGATCGTATGGCGGGGGATTTTTTATTTAATAGGAAACTTAATAGGTAACTTCGTTCCCTATTAAATAAAAACGCTCCGCGAGGAACCCGCTGCGGCGGAGGTTTCGGGCGGCGCCCGCCGGCGTTTTCAAGGATTATAACTGTGAGAAGGAGAGAAGACCATGAAAATTACATTAAAAGACGGCTCTGTGAGAGAGTACAGCCAGCCGATGGCAGTGATCGATATTGCTAGGGATCTGAGCGAGGGCCTGGCGCGGGTGGCCTGCGCCGGCGAAGTGGACGGCCAGGTGGTGGACCTGCGCACGGTGGTGGACCAGGACGCCCAGGTGAATATTCTGACGGTGAGTGACGAGGGCGGCCTTTCCACCCTGCGCCACACGGCCAGCCACGTGATGGCTCAGGCCATCAAGCGCCTCTACCCCAACACCAAGCTGGCCATCGGACCGTCCATCGCCGACGGTTTCTACTATGATGTGGACCCGGAGACTCCCCTCACAGCGGAGGATATGGAGAAGATCGAGGCGGAGATGAAGAAGATCGTGAAGGAGGCCCTTCCCATCGAGCGCTTCACCCTCCCCAGGGAGGAGGCCATCGCCCTGATGAGGGAGAAGGAGGAGCCCTACAAGGTGGAGCTGATTGAGGATCTGCCGGAGGGGGAGGAGATCAGCTTCTACCGCCAGGGTGAGTTTACGGACCTGTGTGCCGGTCCGCACCTGATGAACACCAAGGATCTGGGCAAGGCCTACAAGCTGATGAATCTGGCCGGCGCCTACTGGCGGGGCAGCGAGAAGAACAAGATGCTCACCAGAGTGTACGCCACGGCCTTCGGCAAGAAGGCGGACCTGGAGGCCTACGTCACCATGATGGAGGAGGCTAAGAAGAGAGACCACAGAAAGATCGGCCGGGAGCTGGGGCTGTTCATGATGAACGAGGCGGGCCCGGGATTCCCCTTCTTCCTCCCCAAGGGAATGGTGCTCAAGAACACTCTGCTGGATTATTGGAGAGAGATCCACAGGAAGGCGGGGTACGTGGAGATTTCCACCCCCATCATCCTCAACAGGAGCCTGTGGGAGACCTCCGGCCACTGGGATCACTACAAGGAGAACATGTACACCACGGTCATCGACGAGCAGGATTACGCTATCAAGCCCATGAACTGTCCGGGCGGCGTGCTGGTGTACGCCTCTGAGCCCCGCTCCTACCGGGATCTGCCTCTGCGGATGGGTGAGCTGGGCATCGTGCACCGCCACGAGAAATCCGGTCAGCTCCACGGCCTCATGCGCGTTCGCTGCTTTACCCAGGATGACGCCCACATCTTCATGACCCCGGAGCAGATCAAGGACGAGATCAAGGGCGTGGCGAACCTCATCGACCAGGTGTACTCCCTGTTCGGCTTCAAGTACCACGTGGAGCTGTCCACCAGACCGGAGGACAGCATGGGAAGCGACGAGGACTGGGAGATGGCTACGGACGGACTTCGGGACGCCCTGGATGAGCTGGGTCTGCCCTACGTGGTCAACGAGGGGGACGGAGCCTTCTACGGACCGAAGATCGACTTCCACCTGGAGGACTGCATCGGCAGAACCTGGCAGTGCGGAACCATCCAGCTGGATTTCCAGCTGCCCCAGCGCTTTGAGCTGGAGTACACGGGTGCGGACGGCGAGAAGCATCGCCCCATCATGATCCACCGCGTGGCCTTCGGCTCCATCGAGCGGTTCATCGGCATCCTGATCGAGCATTTCGCCGGAGCCTTCCCCACCTGGCTGGCCCCTGTGCAGGTGAAGGTGCTGCCCATCTCCGACAAGTACATGGACTACGCGGAGAAGGTGGCGAAGGAGCTCTTCGACGCGGGCATCCGCGCGGAAGTGGACACCCGCTCCGAGAAGATCGGCTACAAGATCCGGGAAGCGCAGACCCAGAAGATCCCCTACATGCTGGTGGTGGGTCAGAAGGAAGCGGAGGAGGGAACAGTCTCCGTGAGAAGCCGTTTCGCCGGGGACGAGGGAAGTTCCACCCTGGATGTATTTATGGATAAGATCAAGAAGGAGATCGCTTCCAGGGAAAACCGCAAAATGGAAAAAGAGGAAGAGAAATAAGCAGAAGATAGGCAGAAGATCAGCAATCCGCCGGGCGGAAGATTCTGCCAGCGCATCTTTGGGAGCGCCCATGTATAAAATGGGCGCTTCTGCACATTCTAAAGGTGTTCCAAACAATATTCATCACCGAAGGAGGAGTGTGCGATGACAAAGCTGGACTGTAATGTGACGAGCTGTGTGCACAACGCGGACAACTGCTGCTGCAAGCAGGAGATCTATGTGGAGGGGCAGGGGGCGAGCAAGGCCTGCGACACCTGCTGCGGAAGCTTCAACGAGAGCAAGGACGGTTTCTTCAAAAATATGTTCAAGTCCCCGGAGAGCCGCCTGGAGATCGAGTGTGAGGCGGTGAACTGCGTGTACAACGCGTCCAAGCGCTGCACAGCGGACCGGGTGGGCATCACAGGCATGGGCGCCAGCCGTGCCGGCGATACGGAGTGTTCCACCTTCAAGGCGAGATAAAAGACGGCAGGATCAGCGAAGGGCAGAAGGAGAGCGGCCTCTCGGGGCGCGCTCTCCTGATTTCGGAGCGGCGGAAGAATTGGGAGGAGGTGTTCGGATGATACGGATTATGACGCTGATGGAGAATCAGCCGGGGGCCAGGAAAGGGCTGACGGCGGAGCACGGTTTGTCGTTTCTCATCGATGTGGATGGGAGGCGGATTCTCTTCGACTGCGGGAGCGGCGAGGGGATCCTGAGAAATATGCGGCTGCTGGGGGCGGCGCCGGCCTCGGTGGATGTGATGGCCTTCAGCCACAGCCACTACGACCACGCCGCCGGTTTTCCCTCTCTGGCGGAGCACGGCCTGCGGGCGGAGGCGGTGGTGGGGGAGCATTTCTTTGAGGAAAAGTACTCCGCCTCCGGGGATGGAATCTATACATATCTGGGCTGCGGCTTTTCGGAGGAGGAGTTGAGGGCCTCCTCCGCCTCCCTTCACTGCAACGGAAGGACGTTCCGGCTGACGGAGCGCTGTGCCCTGGAGACGGGATTTCCCAGAATTCATCCCTGGGAGAGGATCCCGGAGCGGTTTGTGAAGCGGCGGGATGGGAGGATGGAGGCGGATTCCTTCGAGGACGAGCAGTGCCTGGTCCTGAACCTTGGGGAGAGCCTGGTGATGGTGACCGGCTGCAGCCATCCGGGGATTTTGAATATGGTGACGGAGATCGGGCGCAGGTACGGCAGGCCGGTGGACACGGTGCTGGGGGGAATTCACCTGGCCGGCGCGGAGGAGGAGAGGATCCTGGCCGCGGTGGAGGGCCTGAGGGCCGCGGGAGTCAGGAGAATGTGGTGCAACCACTGCACCGGCGCCGGGGCGGAGGCGCGGATGGCCTCGGCCCCCGGGATCCAGTACGGCCATCTGGGAGTGGGCGGCTGCGTCTTTCCGGAACAGTTTTCCCGGTGAGAGAGGGATTTTTGGCGGTGGAGAATGCATATCTTCTTGCCATTTTATCTGCACTATGATATATTAAACCAATAAACACTTTAAATTGCAAAAGCGGAGGCATCTATGGTACATACATGGGACATTGCGATTCCGGAGCTGACGGGGGAGGAGACGAGAAAGGCGTACATCTATCTCCCGGTGTCCTACGACTATTCGGGGGACAAGCGCTATCCGGTACTCTACATGTTTGACGGGCACAATGTTTTTTTTGATTCCCACGCCACCTACGGGAAGAGCTGGGGAATGATGGAATATATGGACTCCACGCAGACGGAGATGATCATCGCCGCGGTGGAGTGCAACCACAGTCCGAAGAACGGGCGGCTGGAGGAGTACTCCCCCTTCTCGTTTCGGGATTCGGAGTTTGGCTTTGTGAAGGGCAGAGGAAAGCTCACCATGGACTGGATGTCCGGTCCATTTAAAGCATATATCGATGAACATTACCGCACCCTGGGGGACCGGGAACACACCTTTATCGCCGGCAGCTCCATGGGAGGGCTCATGAGCCTTTACGCGCTGTTGGAGTACAATTCCGTGTACTCCCGGGCGGCAGCCCTGTCCCCGTCGGTGGCGCTGGTGCCCCAGCCGGCGGAGCGGATGATCCGAAACGCCAAACCGGCGGCGGACACGGTTCTCTATATGGATTACGGGGAGCTGGAGATGGGACGCCGGGACAATATCCGGCGCTGCTTTTCGCGGACGGCGGAGCTGCTGATGATGAAGCGCATCCTGCTGGACTGCCGGGTGGTCCCCGGGGGGACTCATTGTGAGGCCAGCTGGGAGCGCCAGATACCCTTTTTTATGAATACGCTGCTGTACCGGCCGTGATGGGAGCGGCCCGGCGGGCGAGAGATGGGAGAGAGTGAGTATGGAGATGCAGTATTTTAAAAATTACAGTCCTTCTTTGAACCGGGATATGGAGTGCAAGGTTTACGGCCACCGGGGCCGCCCCGTGCTCTTCATCCCCTGCCAGGACGGCCGTTTTTACGATTTTGAGAATTACCGCATGGCGGACGTCTGGAGGCCGTGGATCGACGGCGGAGAGGTCATGGTGTTCGCCATTGACACCATCGACAAGGAGAGCTGGTCCGATGGAAACGGGGATCCCTACTGGCGGATCCGCCGCTACGAGCAGTGGATTCAGTACATCACGGGGGAGATGGTCCCCTTTATCCGGGCCATGGTCAATGAGAGGAACGGCTGGGAGGGGTATCCGGACGTCATCGCCTTCGGCTGCAGCCTGGGGGCGACCCACGCGGCCAATCTGTTTTTCCGCTTCCCGGACCTCTTTGACGGCCTTCTGGCTCTGAGCGGCGTCTACTCGGCGGAGTACGGCTTTGGGTCCTACATGGACGAGGTGGTATACCAGAATTCTCCGGTACACTACCTGTCCAATATGCCGGTGGACCACCCCTACATCCGCCTCTACAATCAGAAAAAGTCGGTGATCTGCGTGGGTCAGGGCCCCTGGGAGCTGCCCCACTACACCCGGCAGCTGGATTCCATCCTGAAGGCCAGGGGGATCAAGACCTGGGTGGACTATTGGGGGTACGACTGCTCCCACGACTGGCCGTGGTGGTATAAGCAGGTGGAGTATTTTGTCCCCTACCTGCTTTCCTAAAACGGGATTTTACAGGCCCCGCGCCTGATAAAATACATGCAAAGGAGGATTATTATGAAAAATTTCATTTTCATCTCCCCGAATTTCCCCACCAACTACTGGCTCTTCTGCCGGGAGTTAAAGAAAAACGGGATCAATGTGCTGGGAATCGGCGATCAGCCCTACGACGAGCTGTCGGAGGGGCTGAAGGACAGCTTGGCGGAGTACTACAAGGTGTCCAACCTGGAGAATGACGACGAGGTGTACCGGGCGGTGGCCTTTCTGACCTACAAGCACGGCCGCATCCACTGGCTGGAGTCCAACAACGAGTACTGGCTGGAGAGGGATGCCAGGCTGCGCACGGACTTCAACATCACCAGCGGCTTCCAGGAGAAGGATATTCCCCGGATCAAATATAAATCCCAGATGAAAAAATACTATCAGGAGGCGGGAATTCCCACCGCCCGCTACCACATGGTGGACACCCTGGAGGAGTGCCTGGACTTCGCCCACAAGGTGGGATACCCGGTGGTGGCAAAGCCGGACAACGGGGTGGGGGCCTCCCACACCTTCCGGATCTCCGACGACAGCCAGATGGAGAGCTTTTTCGCGGAGAAGTGGCCGGATACCCCCTACATCATGGAGGAGTACATCAACGGCGAGGTGAATTCCTACGACGCCATCATCGACTCCCAGGGCAATCCCCTGTTTGAGACGGGAAATGTGACGCCGTGGTCCCTCATGGACGTGGTGAACAATGCGGACAATTCCATCTACTACATTCTGGACCAGCTGCCGGAGGACACCAAGCGGGCGGGCAGAGCCACGGTGAAGAGCTTCGGGGTGAGGAGCCGCTTTGTGCACTTTGAGTTCTTCCGCCTGACCCAGGATCAGGAGGGCATGGGAAAGAAGGGGGATGTGGTTGCCCTGGAGGTGAACATGCGCCCCTGCGGCGGATTTACCCCGGATATGATCAATTTTGCCCACGACACCAACGTGTACAAGATCTGGGCGGACATGATCGCCTTCGACCGCTCGGAGGAGCCGGTGGGAGAGCACAAATTCTGCGCCTTCGCCGGCCGGCGGGACGGAAAGGATTTTGTCATGAGCCATGAGGCGGTCATGGAGAAATACGGCGCCTGCATGAAGATGGCGGAGCGCCTTCCGGACGTGCTCTCCGGGGCCATGGGAAACCAGATGTACATAGCCACCTTCCCCACCCGGGAGGAGATGGACGGCTTCTACCGGGATGTGCTGGAGTGCCGCGGAAACTGACGGTCCGATGGAGGATGCGGGGCTGGGATGACCGGCCCCGCACGCTGTGAAAAATAGGGGCGGAAACCTGCAAAAAGCAGTTGACAAATGGGATCGGCTGTGGTAAACTATCCCAAGTTGTGAGAACGACTGACAGGAAAGCAGGTGTCCGCCTCACCCTGGCACGAGCAAGTGACCCGGGTTTATATTGGAAGTGCAGCAGTGCCGGAAGGAGAAGACTGGCTGTGCGGATAATGGCGGATGGAACCGATGTTCCATCTGTTTTTTTGTCCTGTGGTAGGAATGTTTATTTCACTTTGGAGGTGCACGGCTATTAGCGATTTAATGATTAACGAG
>DXEU01000104.1 GCA_019114845.1 Candidatus Lachnoclostridium stercoripullorum
AACAAGTTATAATAATACATGCTTTAATGATTGATGGGCTATCGCCAAATGGTAAGGCAACGGACTCTGACTCCGTCATTGTGAAGGTTCGAATCCTTCTAGCCCAGCTTAGTGAGCCGGAGACGCGAGAGTGTCTCCGGTTTTTATGTGAAAAAGCAAAGGAGAAGAGAGATGGATACACTGAGAAAATTTATCCGCTACTACAAGCCGTATCAGGCGGTCTTCTACATCGATCTGGTCTGTGCGGCGGTCATCAGCCTCGTGGATCTGGCCTACCCCCAGATTCTGCGCACCCTCACCAGGACCCTCTTCAGGGAGAGCGCCGAGACGGTTCTGGGGGCTCTGGTTCCCATCGCTGTGGGGCTGTTTCTCATGTATGCGGTACAATCCCTGTGCAAGTACTATGTCAGCTACCAGGGACACATGATGGGCGCCCACATGGAGCGGGATATGCGCCAGCAGCTCTTCGACCACTACGAAAAGCTGTCATTTTCCTACTATGACAACAACAATTCCGGACAGATGATGAGCAAGCTGGTGTCCGACCTGTTCGATATCGCCGAATTTGCCCACCACGGCCCGGAGAACCTTTTTATCTCCCTGATCAAGATCGTGGGCTCCTTCATCTGCCTGTTCACCATCAACGCCCGGCTGGCGGTGCCGCTGCTGGCCCTGGTGGTGTTCATGATCTTCTTCTCCGCCAGGCAGAATAAGAGGATGCAGGCCACCTTCATGGACAACAGGAGGAAGATCGGGGATGTGAACGCCAGCCTGCAGGACACGCTGGCGGGGATCCGGGTGGTCCAGTCCTTCGCCAACGAGGATGTGGAGCGGAAGAAATTCCGCAGGAGCAACGAGAATTTCCTCCTTTCCAAGAAGAATAACTACCACTGCATGGGCAGCTTCATGGGGGGCAACCTGTTTTTCCAGGGCATGATGTACCTGGTGACGGTGGTCTACGGCGGCTGGCTCATCGCCAACGGGGAGATGGCGGCGGACGACCTGGCCATGTATGCCCTGTACATCGGCATTTTCATCAATCCCATCCAGATCCTGGTGGAGCTGGCGGAGATGATGCAGAAGGGACTCTCCGGATTCAAGCGCTTTGCGGCGGTGATGGAGACGGAGCCGGAGATTGTGGATGCCCCCGGCGCGGAGGACCTGGGGGATGTGAAGGGCCATGTGTCCTACGACGATGTGAGCTTCCACTACGGACAGGACGAGGATGTGCTCAGCCATGTGAGCTTTGACATCCCCGCAGGCCGGTCCGTGGCCCTGGTGGGGCCGTCCGGGGGAGGCAAGACCACCATCTGCTCCCTGCTGCCCCGATTTTACGACGTGACCGGCGGCCGCATCACCATCGACGGGAAAGATGTGAGCCGCGTGACCTTAAAGAGTCTGCGCAGCGTCATCGGCATTGTCCAGCAGGATGTGTACCTGTTCTGCGGGACGGTGAGGGAGAATATCGGCTACGGAAAGCCGGGGGCCACCCTGGAGGAGATCATGGAGGCGGCCAAAAAGGCCAACATCCACGACTTCATCATGAGTCTCCCCGACGGCTACGACACCTTCGTGGGGGAGAGGGGCACCAGACTGTCCGGCGGTCAGAAGCAGAGGATCTCCATCGCCCGGGTGTTCTTAAAGAACCCGCCCATCCTGATCCTGGATGAGGCCACCTCCGCCCTGGACAACGAGAGCGAGCGCCACATCCAGAAGAGCCTGGAGGAGCTGGCCAAGGACCGCACCACCATCACCATCGCCCACCGCCTGTCCACCATCCGCAACGCGGACGAGATCATCGTCATCAACAACGAGGGGATTGCGGAGCGGGGCACTCACCGGCAGCTGATGGAGAGAAACGGGCTGTACGCCCACTACTACAAAATGCAGTTTGAGGGGCTGGAGACGACTGCAGCCGGCTGATGCCCTTCGCAGAGAAAAGGGGGATCCCTGAGTCATGAGATGACTTGGGGATCCCCTTTCCATTTATGGGAGAACCACGTCATAATAGTAGGAAATGTTTTCGTAGGCCCGGATCATCCGGCTGATCAGCTCCCGCTCCGGCTGGCTCAGATGGTGCCTGGCCGGGTAGATAAACAGCCGCTTTACCTGAGGGTGAAACAGGAAGGGAATCTGGGCGACGTCCCCGCCCTGAATCCGGCTCGCGGGGAGAATGGTGTAGCTGTCCTCGAGAACCATGGCCTGGAACATGAATTCAATATCGATGACTCCCTCCTTCCACTTGGGCTCAAAGCCGAGGGCGGGGAATACGTCCTCCCGCATCCGCCTCTGAACCATGCCGTTCTGGCCGTGGAAGATGGGGAGGCGGGCTAAGAGCGGGTAAGAGCGCTCGGCCAGGCAGCCGTCCTGAAATTCCAGCTGCCCATAGACCGGGTTGCTGCGGGAGATCATCAGCATCAGCTCATAGCTTTTGACAATGGTGTGATCGGCTTTCGGGAAGATTTTCTTGACATTTTCCTCGTAGGAAGTGACGAATCCCAGGTCGATGCGCCCTTCTGTCAACTCCCGGTAGACGGCTTCCGAGGAGAAAATCTGCGGGAGAAAGGTGATGAGGGGGAATTCCGCCTTCAATTCCTGAAGAATCTCGTTGAAAATGGGGACGGTGGTGCGGAGGATTCCCAGGCGCACGGAGGATTGATTTTCTGAGAAGAGCTCCCGGTACAGCTCATCCCGGATGGTCAGGATGCGCCGGCAGGCGTCCACGTACTTTTCCCCTGCCTCCGTGGGGACCAGGGTGTTTTTCTGGCGGATGAACAGGGAGATTCCCAGGGACTTCTCCAGCTTGCTCAGGTAAATGCTGAGGGTGGGCTGGGAGATGTGAAGGTTTTCCGCCGCTTTTGAGATATTTCTTGTCTTTTCGATTTCCGAAACGTATTCCAGCTGATAGAGATCCATAGAGACTTCCTCCAGAGGTATAGTTTTTGACTATACCTCTATTTATAATGTAAAGTTTACTTTTTGGCAAGGAAAATTATAATAAAAGTATAAATTATCCGGATAATACAAAGAAAATATGGTGCTATTACACAATTTAGGAGTGGATACTATGATGAAAGTACAGGCAAATTGCTCCAGCCGCATGACGGACGAGGAGATGCAGGCGGTCCGCGGGATGGGGATCAGATACCTGGCGGTGAATTTTCTTCCGGACGCGGTGGACTATGACAGCGTGATGCGCTTTGCGGAGCGGGCGGCTGCCCACGATCTGCAGATCGCCGACGCGGGCTGCCCCGCCCTTCAGAAATGCCCGGAAATCCATCTGGGAAAACCGGGACGGGATGAGTGGATTGAGAAATACAATAATTTTACCAGAGTGCTGGGGAAGGCCGGCATCAAGGTCAACTACATCGCCTGGCAGCCCAACGGCATTTTCCGCAGCCGCATCGGCGTGGGCAAGTACACCCGGGGGGAGAAGGCCATGATCTGCGACATGGACGAGCTCTATGCCCGGCCTGTGGCCAACGACCGGGCTTATACCCAGGAGGAGATCTGGGACAATTTCAAATATTTCCTGGATCGGGCGCTCCCCGTCTGTGAGGAGGCGGACGTGCGCCTGGCTCTGCACCCCAACGATCCGCCGGTGCCGGAGGTGTGCGGCGTTCCCAGCCTGATCTGGAATACGGAGTGCTACAAAAAAGCCTTTGAGCTGGCGGGAAACAGCCCCTACCTGGGGATGAAGATGTGCGTCGGCTGCTGGCTGGAGAGCCGGGAGTTCGGCGACCTGATGGAGGACATCCGCACCTTCACGGAGCAGGGAAAAATCTTCGTGGTGCATTTCCGCAACGTCAGCGGCACCATGCCCTATTTTGAGGAGACGCTCATGGAGGACGGCTACGCAGACATGTACGGGATTTTGGAGCAGCTGGCCCGCTGCGGCTATGACGGGCAGATCAACATCGATCATTCCTTCTTCAACCCCGACGGAAAGGGAATGTCCAAGACGTCCGAGGCCTATTTTATGGGGTATCTGAAGGGAATGCTGGGCAGCCTGGAGCGCCAGCTCAGGCTTGAGAGAGAGAATGGAGGCAGAAACGCATGAATGCACCTTTGATTATCACCCTTGCGGTTACAGTATTTTTGTGGGGATTCTTCTCTCCAATTACCTGCCCATCGACATGCAGGTGATTCCGGTGATCGCCGACTTGGTGCTGATGTACTGCGGCATTCTGAATGTCAACGACGTGAAGAGCTTTATGAATATCGACACCCTGTTCATGCTGGCCGGCGTACTGCCCCTGGCAACCGCCATGCAGAAGACGGGGGCAGGCACTGTGGTGGCAGACTTCATCCTGTCTATCCTGGGCGGAAATCCGGCTCCCATCACCGTGCTCATCGCCTTCTACTTAGCGGGAGCGGTGCTGACTCAGTTCATGAGCAACACGGCGACCCAGAACATCTTTGTGACCCTGGCGGTGGTGACGGCCTTGAACCTGGGGCTGGATCCCAGAGCCTTCTGCATCGCCATCTACGCGGGCTGTACGGCAGCCATGATGACGCCCACCGCTTCCCCGTCCATCGCCATCGCCTTTGGCGCCGGGCAGTACAAGATCAAGGATGTGGTGAAAGTGTGCCTGCCTCTGTGGATCATCTACGGCGCCCTGGTCATCTTTATGGCAAATCTGATCTATCCCCTGTAAAAACAGGGATGGGATCCTGCCGATAGAACGGGAATCTGATAGAACGGCCTGAAAATGGCCGTTCTTTTTGTTGGCAGTTTTGGCTGTAAATGATATAATAAACCCATAGCGACTATCGTTTTTAGATAATATGAGAAAGGAGAGCGAGCTATGAGAAAATTCCCGGATGGATTCCTGTGGGGAGGAGCTACGGCCGCCAACCAGTTCGAGGGCGGATGGGACCAGGGAGGAAAGGGCTGGTCGGTGTCCGATACCGCCAGAGCGTATTTTGATGTGGATGTGAAGGACTACTCCAAACACAATTCCATCACCACGGCGGACATCGAGGAGGCCCTGGCTCACCCGGAGGACACGGTGAACTACCCCAAGCGCCACGGCAGCGATTTCTATCACCGCTACAAGGAGGATATCGCCCTTCTGGCGGAGATGGGCTTTAAGGTGTACCGCATGAGCATCGCCTGGAGCCGCATCTTCCCCAACGGGGACGACGCGGAACCCAACGAGGAGGGGCTTCAGTTCTATGACAATGTGTTCGATGAGCTGAGAAAGTATGGAATCGAGCCCCTGGTGACCATGTCCCACTACGAGCCCCCGTTAAACATCGTGTTAAAGTACAACGGCTGGTACTCCAGAGAGGTGGTGGGCCTGTTTACCCGCTATGTGGAGACCATCTGCACCCGGTACAAGGACAAGGTGAAATACTGGCTGACCTTCAATGAGGTGGACTCCATGATCCGCCACCCCTACACCACCGGCGGCCTGGTGGAGGACCGTTTCCCGGGCAAGAATTTTGAGGAAGTGATCTTCCAGTCCATGCACCATCAGTTTGTGGCCAGCGCCCTGGCGACCAAGATCTGCCATGAGATCATCCCCGACTCCAAGGTGGGATGCATGCTCACCAAGCTCACCTACTACCCCTACACCTGCAAGCCGGAGGACGTGCTGGCGGCGCAGCAGAGAATGCGCTCCACCTACTGCTACAGCGATACCCAGGTGTTCGGAGAGTATCCCGCCTACCTGCTGTCCCATTTCGAGAACATGGGAATTCACATTGTGAAGGAGACGGGGGACGATGAGATCATGAAGGCCTACCCTGTGGACTTCGTGTCCTTCTCCTACTACATGTCCTCCTGCGAGGCGGCGGACACCTCCGGCCTGGACGTGACTCCCGGAAATACGATCCTGGCGGTGAAGAATCCCTACCTGCCCACCACCGAGTGGGGATGGCAGACGGATCCCATCGGCCTGCGCATTTCCCTGGTGGATCTCTACGACCGCTACCGCAAGCCGCTGTTCATCGTGGAGAACGGTCTGGGGGCGAAGGATGTGCTCACGGAGGACAAGAAGGTGCACGACGATTACCGCATCGAGTACCTGCGCCAGCACTTCAAGTGCATGCTGGACGCCATCATCGAGGACGGCGTGGAGCTCATGGGATACACCTCCTGGGCCTGCATCGACCTGGTCTCTGAGTCCACCAAGCAGATGTCCAAGCGCTATGGCTACATCTATGTGGATGCCGACGACTACGGCAACGGCACCTTCAACCGCTACCGCAAGGACAGCTTCTACTGGTACAAGAAAGTGATTGAGAACAACAGCCTCGATTTTGAGGAAGAATAATCAGAATTCGGCCCGCCCGATGAGGGGGGAACCGCCCGCGCTTCGCGGCAGTTTCCACCCCGCCGGGCGGGCTTTTATCGTATAAAATCTGTTAAGAAGGTATGATTCTCTGGACATCTGGGGGAAAAAGCATTATACTATAGTCTGGTGTAATTTGATAAATGAAAGAAGAGAAGTTCCATGTATACATTTGACAGCCGGGTGAGGTACAGCGAGACGGACGAGAACGGCACCCTGTCGGTGACGGCGGCCGTCAACTACTTTCAGGATTGCTCCACCTTTCAGTCGGAGGACATCGGAAGAGGTGTGCGCTTCCTCACAGATCACGGGAAGGCCTGGTGGCTCTCTTCCTGGCAGATCATGTTTGACCGGCTTCCGGCTTTGGGCGAGCCCATTGTGATCGCCACCTATCCCTACGATTTCAAGGGAATTTACGGCTACCGCAATTTTATGATTCTGGACCGGGAGGGGAACTACCTGGTGCGCGCCAACTCCGTGTGGTTTCTGTACGACTTAAAGGCCGGACATCCGGCCAGGGTGACGGAGGAGGATGTGCGCGGCTACGGGGAACCCCACGCAGAGCCCCTGCCCATGGATTACGCGTCCGGAAAGCTGCCTGTGCTCAGGGAGTACAGGGAGGGGGACCATCTGGTGATCGCCCGCCACCACATAGATACGAATCACCATGTGAACAATGCCAGATATACGGAGATTGCCGCGGAGCATCTGCCCGACGGGTTTCGGGTGGGAGAGCTGCGCATGGAATACAGAAGAGCGGCGGTGCTGGGGGACGTGATTGTCCCCAGGATCGGACAGAGCGGACAGGGCATTGGCGTGGAGCTGTGCAGTCCGGAGGGAGAGCGCTATGCAGCCGCATGGTTTAAGGAAAAGAAAGGGAAAGTATGATTGAGTTGGGAAAAATACAAAGGCTCCAGGTCCTGAGGGAGAAGTCCTTCGGGGTCTACGTGGGTGAGCCTGGGAGCGGGGACGCTGCGGTGCTCCTGCCCAAGAAGCATGTTCCCCAGGGGACCAAGACGGGGGACGAGCTGGATGTATTTATTTACAAGGATTCGGAGGACCGCCTGATCGCGACGACGGAGACGCCGATTCTCCAGGTGGGAGAGGTGGCGGTTCTGGAGGTGAAGGATGTCTCCAAGATCGGGGCATTTCTGGACATGGGCCTGGAGAAGGATCTCCTGCTCCCGTTTAAGGAGCAGAACCACCGGGTGAAGGTGGGGGAGAAGTGCCTGGTGGCCCTGTATGTGGACAAGAGCAACCGCCTGGCGGCCACCATGAAGGTGTACGCATACATGAGCAATCAGTCTCCCTACAAGAAGGACGACTGGGTGACCGGCACCATCTACGAGATCAGCGAGAAGCTGGGAGCGTTTGTGGCGGTGGACAACCGCTACTACGGCCTGATCCCCAGGGGGGAGATGTTCGCCCCCTTCCGGGAGGGAGAGGTGGTGGAAGCCAGGGTCACCAAGGTCAGGAGCGACGGGAAGCTGGACTTGAGCCCCAAAGCCAAGGCCTACCAGCAGATGGAGACGGATGCGGAGCTGGTGATGAAAAAGGTGGATCAGATGGGCGGATCTCTTCCGTTCAACGACCGCGTTTCCCCGGAGGTCATCCGGGATCAGTTCGGTTTGAGCAAGAATGCCTTTAAGCGGGCGGTGGGACGCCTGCTCAAGGAGGGCAGAATCACTATTACGGAGAAGACCATAGAGAGAGTATAGGAGGGGCGTTTTGGACGCGATCGAGTATTACAATAAGTACGCATCAAAGATTTTTGAGGAGACAGTGGAGGAGGAAGTGTCGGAAAAGTTTCGGGATGAATTTTTGTCCTACCTGGATGAGGGGGACGCCATCCTGGATCTTGGCTGCGGTTCCGGCCGCGACAGCCTGGATTTTTACGAGAGAGGCTACGACGTGACGCCTCTGGACGGGGCGGAGGAGATGTGCCGCCTTGCGGAGGTGCACACGGACCTGGAGGTTCTCTGCGAAAAGTACGAGGATATGGATTTTGACGATGCTTTCGAGGGCGTCTGGGCCAGGGAGGCCTTCATCCATGTGCCCAAGGATGAGATCGCCGGCGTCCTGCAGAAGGTGCGGGAGGCTCTGACCAGAAAGGGCGTCTTCTATACCTGCGTCTCCGAGGGAGAGTTTGAGGGCTTCAGCGGAGAACTGTACTACAGCGACTACGAGAAGGAGGAGCTGGAGGAGATTCTCACGGACTGCGGCTTCAAGGTGCTGGAGATCTGGGAGGTGCGGGACGATGATGTCCGCCGGGGCTACGAGGGCAAAGGCTGGATTCACGTGCTGGCACAGAAGAGATAAGCGTCAGGCATAAAGAAATACGGAAATGGTTACTATAGGAATATGAGCATGTGGAAGAAGAGAACAGCTGCCCAGGACTATCTGATCATAGTTCTGGGAGCTTTTATTATGGGATTTGCCATCAAAAATATATACGACCCCCAGGGGCTGGTGACCGGCGGGGTCTCCGGTCTGGCCATCATCCTGAAGGATCAGGCCGGCATCCCGCTGTGGATCACCAATATGTGCGTCAATGTGCCCCTGTTTTTCCTCTCCCTGCGGTTGAAGGGGTGGAAATTTGTCAAGCGGGTGCTGGTGGCGGAGGCGGCCCTGACGGTGTCCCTGGCCATCCTGCCGGAATACGCCTTCCTGAAGGACGACCTGATTCTCACCGCCCTTTTCGGCGGTGTGTTCAGCGGCGTGGGCACGGGCATGATGCTCCTGTGCCATGCCACCACGGGGGGCACGGACACCATGGCGGCCCTGATCCACACGAAGCTGCGCCACTACTCCATCAACCAGATTCTCCAGGTGCTGGACGGGCTGGTGGTGGTGGCCGGCGCCGGGGTTTTCGGCGTGCGCTACGCCTTTTACGCGGTGATCGCCGTGGTGGTGCTGGCCAAGGTGTCCGACGGGATGATCGAGGGCATGCATTTCGCCAAGGCCGCCTACATCATCACGGACTACAAGGAGCAGATTTCCAGGGAGATCATGGACCACATGGAGCGGGGAGTGACGCTCATCGACGCCAGCGGCGCCTACACGGGGGAGAAGAGGGACATCGTCTTCTGCGTGGTTTCCAAAAAGGAGATCGTGACGGTGAAGGAGATTGTCCGCCGTACGGATCCCCGGGCTTTCGTCATCGTCAGCGACGTGCGGGAGGTGCTGGGAGAGGGCTTTATGGAATATAGACAGTAAAATAACAGGCTGCGGGACAGTTTTCCATGATAGGGAAAACTTTTTTCGCGGCCTGTACAATTTAACTAAAAAAAGGAGAGCAATTTGTCGAATCGCCCAATAACATTTTGCGGGGAACTCTTGTATAATGTAGGAACTAACATATAGGAACGAATAAGATGGAGGAACGAAAGCGAATGGCTGGTTTAATGCTGAGAAATGTGGCAAAGCTGTACCCCAACGGGGGAGTGGGCGTGAAGGATTTCAGCCTGGAGATCGAAGACGGAGAATTTGTAGTTTTGGTCGGGCCGGCCGGCAGCGGGAAATCCACCCTTCTGCGGATGATCGGCGGCCTGGAGGAGATCTCCCAGGGGGATATCCTCATCGGCGGAGAGCGGGTCAATGACCTGGAACCCAGGGAGCGCAGGGTGGCGATGATCTTCCGGAATTACATGCTGTACCCCCAGATGACGGTATATGAGAACCTGGCCTTTGGGCTGAAGCTTGCGGGCTGCGGGAGAGAGGAGATCGCCCGCAGAGTGGAGGAGACGGCGGCTCTCCTGGAGATCGAGGGGCTGTTGGACAAGCCGTCGGAGCAGGTGGAGGGCATCGACCGCTACAAGGTGGTCGTGGGGCGGGCCCTGGCCCGCAGACCGGAGATTCTCTTGATGGATGACCCCATGATCTCCCTGGACGGGGAGATGAGGAGGCAGATGCGGGAAGGCCTGGCGGGGATCCACCACCGCCTGGGAGTGACGGCGGTGTATGTGACGGAGGACGCCTCGGAGGCCATGCTTCTGGGAAACCGCCTGGTGGTCATGCGGGACGGAGCCATCGAGCAGGATGGGACGGCGGAGGAGATCTACCACCGGCCCTGCTGCCGCTTTGTGGCGGGATATTTTGGATCCCCGGCCATCAACGTCATCCCGGCGAAGGTGGAGCGGGATGGAGATCGGGTCATCTTCCAGGCGGAGGAACACAGGGGCGTGTTCACAGAGGAGGCCGGAAAGGCCCTCCTGGACGGCGGATACCAGGGGAAGGAGATCCTGGTGGGAATACGGCCGGAGGACATCTGCCTGGATCCGGAGAGCATCCAGCGCTGGAGGGAGAATGCCATCCGCGCCTGCGCCGACGCCTGCGAGGAGGATGAGGACGGAACCTACATGACGTTTCGCATCGGGGACGAGGTGCTGAAGGCGAGGGTGTCCGGGGAGACGAAGATTCAGCCCGGGGATATGGCGGAGCTGACGGTGGACTCTTCGAAGATCTATATTTTTGATAAAGATACGCAGAAAGCCATATAAAAGGAAATATTTTTTGTAAAATTTGTGCAGGCGAGTGGAATACTCGCTTGCATTTTTTTCCTTTTTGAATTAAGATAAAATCAGGGCAAATTACAAAGAGGAGAGTGCAGCAAATGATTTCAAATCAGATTTTAC
>DXEU01000105.1 GCA_019114845.1 Candidatus Lachnoclostridium stercoripullorum
AAAAATTTTCTGTAAGATATTCATAAGACTATTATGAAGGAAAAAGACACAAAAAGGAACCCCTAATCCCCTCAAGATTGAGGGGTAGGGGAGTTGAAGTGTCGAAGACACTTTTTTATATACAAAAGAAAAGTGATGAATAGAAAACGGGGGATGAGTGAGATGAAGAGAGAGAGCGAAGCAGAGCGGCAGGAGGTCTTTGAACGCCTTCCCGTGCCCCAGGCGCTGCGGGTGATGATTGTGCCGTCGGTGATCAGCCAGCTGATTGTGCTGATCTACAACATGGCGGACACCTTCTACGTGGGGCGGACGGGAAATCCATACATGGTGGCGGGGACATCTCTGATCCTGCCGGTGTTCAATATTACCCTCTGCCTGGCGGGGCTTGCGGGGGTGGGCGGCGGAGCCCTGATCTCTCGGCTCTTAGGTCAGGGGAAGGAGCAGGAGGCCAGGAGAGTGAGCGTGTTCTCCCTCTATCTGGCCTTCTCCGTGGCGGCTCTGTTCTCCCTGGGGATGGCCATCTTTATGGAGCCCATCCTGAACCTTCTGGGTGCGGGGGAGAACACCTTCCGCTTTGCCAGGCAGTACGCCCTCTGCGTCATCGTGGCCGGGGGCATCCCCACGGTGCTCTCCAACGTGCTGGCCAATCTGATCCGCAGCGTGGGCCGCTCCAAGGAGGCGGGGGCCGGCATCGTCCTGGGCGGCGTTTTGAACATCATCTTAGACCCCCTCTTCATGTTCGTGCTGATGCCGGACGGCTATGAGGTGCTGGGAGCCGGGGTGGCCACCTGCCTCTCCAACTGCGTGGCCTGCCTGTTCTTCGTGGCCGTGCTGCTGCGCATGGGAAGGGGATCCGTGATCACCTTCAATCCCCGGGTCGGTGCGGCGGCAAAAGCCAGCATTCTGGCGGTGTTCGCCGTGGGCGTCCCCTCGGCGGTGGCCTCCCTGCTCTTTGACCTGGACTACATTATCATCGACAAGCTGATGGTCTCCTACCACGATCTGGCCCTGGCGGCCATCGGCATTGTGCTGAAGGTGGAGCGGTTCCCTCTGAATGTGGGCATTGGAATCTGCCAGGGCATGCTGCCCCTGGTGGCCTACAACTACAGCTCCGGCAACTGGAAACGGATGCGGGAGGTGATCCGCACGTCTCGCTTCCTGGGGCTGGGGATCGCCGCCGTGAGCATTCTGCTCTACGAGCTGTTTGCCCCCGGATTTGTGCGCCTGTTCATCTCCGACGCCCAGACGGTGGAGATGGCCTCCGGCTTTCTGCGGATCCGGGTGCTGGCCACCCCGCTCATGTTCCTCAGCTTTTTCACTGTCTACCTCTTCCAGGCATTCGGCATGGGGAGGAAATCCCTGTTCCTTGGCGTGACCCGCTGGCTGGTGTTCAACATCCCCATGCTGTTTCTCTTAAACGGGATCTTCGGCATGTACGGCATCGTCTGGTCCCAGACCGCCGCGGACATTCTCACGGTGGCCCTGTCCTTCTACGTCTACGGCAAATACGGGCCGAAGGGGGAGGGAGCCTAAAAGGACTGCAGCTTCCAGATATCCCGGTTGTACTGGGCGATGGTGCGGTCGGAGGAGAAATATCCTGCCTGGCTGATGTTTGCGAGCATTTTTTTCGCCCACTCCCGGCGGCTGAGATAATCCCCGTGGGCGTTTGTTCTGGCCGCCCGGTAGGCCTCAAAGTCCGGGAAGGTCATAAACCAGTCCTTGTTCAGCAGCTCCCTGGAGAGGCGATTTAGATGTTCCCTGGAGCCTGCGGCTATCATCTCCGGCCCGGTGATGAAATCCACCGCCCGGCGGATGAGGGGGTCGCTCTCATAGTAATCCCTGGGGCGGTAGGAGCCGTCCCGGTAGCGGTCAATCACCGTCTGGCTGGAATCCCCGAACACATAGATGTTGGAGTCCCCTACCAGCTGATGGATCTCCACGTTGGCGCCGTCCTCTGTCCCCAGGGTGACGGCGCCGTTCAGCATGAACTTCATGTTGCTGGTGCCGCTAGCCTCCTTGGATGCCAGGGAGATCTGCTCCGAGATGTCGCAGGCGGGGATCAGCTTTTCTGCCAGGGTCACGTTGTAGTTGGCCACCATCTCCACCTGCAGCCAGGGGCGGACGGTGGGATCCTCTTCGATGATCTGCCGCAGGCAGAGGATCAGGTGGATGATGTCCTTGGCCACGGTGTAGGCGGGGGCCGCCTTGGCCCCGAAGATGGCGGTGACCGGGGCTTTCGGGATATTGCCCTCCCGGATGTCCAGATAGCGGAGTATCAGGTCCAGGGCGTTCATCTGCTGCCTCTTGTACTCGTGAAGGCGCTTCACCTGGATGTCGAAGATGGATTCCGGCCGGATCTTCAGGCCCTGCGTCCGCCAAAGCCAGTCTGCCAGCTGGCTTTTTTTCATGTCCTTGACCGCCAGAAGGCCGTCCAGCACCTGGGGATCGTTCGAAAATTCCGGCGTCCCCAGCTTCTGCAGCTCTAAGGCATCTTTTTTCCAGCCGTCGCCGATGAGGCCGGAAATCCAGTCTGCCAGCTCCGGGTTGCAGCCCATCAGCCAGCGGCGGAAGGTGATGCCGTTGGTCTTGTTGTTGAATTTCTCTGGGTAGATGGCATAGAAATTGCGGAGCTCCGATTTCTCCAGAATGTCCGTGTGGAGGGCTGCCACCCCGTTGACGCTGAAGCCGCAGTGAATGTCCATGTGGGCCATGTGCACCTGGTCCTCCTCGTCGATGATGTGGACGGACGGGTCAGAGAAGCGGCGCCGCACCTTGTCATCCAGCACCTCGATGACGGGGAGAAGCTGGGGGACGGCCTCCTTCAGATCCGCCGCCGGCCAGGTCTCCAGGGCCTCCGCCAGGATGGTGTGGTTGGTGTAGGCACAGCAGCGGCTCACCACGCCGATGGCTGCGTCCATCTCCAGGCCGTGCTCGGCGGTGAGAATGCGGATGAGCTCCGGAATCACCATGGAGGGGTGGGTGTCGTTGATCTGGATCACGGCGTAGTCCGGCAGATCGAAGAAGTTGGAACTCTTCGCCGCCGCCTCGTCCAGGATGAGGCGGGCCGCGCAGCTCACCATAAAATACTGCTGGTAGAGCCTGAGCATCCTGCCGGCGTGGTCGCTGTCGTCGGGGTAGAGGAAGAGGGTGAGGTTTTTCTGGATATCCGCCTTGTCAAAGGAGATTCCCTCCCTGATGACACGCTCATCCACCGTCTCCAGGTCGAAGAGGTGCAGGGCGTTGGTGCGGTTCTCGTAGCCGATGACAGGGACATCGTACATCCTGGCGGTGAGGGTGAAGTTGCGGTAGGGAATCTGGTAGACCACATCGGTTTTGATCAGCCAGGAGGGAGTCTGGATCCAAGGGTTGGGCTCCTCCCGCTGCAGATTGTCCCGGAAGGTCTGCCGGAACAGGCCCATGTGGTAGTTTAAACCCACGCCGTCCCCATTCAGCCCCAGGGTGGCCATGGAGTCTAAGAAGCAGGCGGCCAGCCGCCCCAGCCCCCCATTTCCCAGGGAAGGCTCCGGCTCATATTCCTCCACCTCCGCCAGAGATTTTCCGCTCTGCTCCAGGACGGTCTTCACATCCCCGTAGATTCCCAGGTTGATCAGGTTGTTGGAGAGGAGTTTCCCCAGGAGAAATTCCGCGGAGATATAGTAGAGCTTCTTCTTCTCTGAGGTTGTCTTTCTGCCTTTGTCCGCCATGG
>DXEU01000011.1 GCA_019114845.1 Candidatus Lachnoclostridium stercoripullorum
CCGCCCGCCCGCTGCTGGTTTTGGCGGGGGCCGGCATGGGGACGGCGGCCTCCATGACCCTGGAGGTGATCCGGGCGCTGAGGGAGAGCCAGGTGATCTTCGGCGCTCCCAGGCTCCTGGGGGCTGCCAGGGAGGCACTGAAAATGGCAGATGAACTGCAATTTCCCTGGGAATCCGGGGGAAGACGCCCAGACAGGCCGGAGCTGGCGGCGGAATATATGCCGGAGCCGGTGTTTGCCTGGCTGGAGAGCCGGCCGGAGATTCGGAGAGCTGCCGTGCTGTTTTCCGGGGACACAGGCTTTTACAGCGGAGCCGCCGGCTTTTTCCGGGCGGCGGGGAGTCGGGAGTGGGAGCTTCGGGTTCTCCCGGGCATCTCCTCCCTCACCCAGATGGCGGCGGCCCTGGGAAAGAGCTGGGAGGACGCGGTGATCGCCAGCCGCCACGGCAGAGAGCAGGACGTGAGAAAATTGGCGGAAAACCACCCCAAGGTCTTTGTGCTCACCGGGGGCAGCTGCCGGGCGGAGCAGATCTGCGGGGAGCTGTCCGGCCTTCCGGTGACGGTCTTTGTGGGGGAAAATCTCGGCTCCCCCGAGGAGAGGATCGTGACGGGAAAGCCGGAAGAGCTGGCGGGGGAGCACTTTGCCTCCCTGGCCGTGATGTGGATAGAGGAGGACGGGCAGTGAGAGATGAATGGTTTATCCGGGGAAAAGTCCCCATGACAAAGAGCGAGGTGCGGGCGGTGTCCATCTCCAGGCTGGAGCTCGCGCCGGATTCCGTCCTCTGGGACGTGGGCGCGGGCACCGGCTCCGTGTCGGTGGAGGCGTCCTTTCTCCTGCCGGAAGGGCAGGTGTACGCCGTGGAGAAAAATCCCCAGGCGGTGGAGCTGATCCGGAGAAACCGGGAGAAATTCGGCCGGGACAACCTGACGGTGGTTCCCGGGGACGCCCCGGGGGCGCTGGGACAGCTGCCCGACCCCACCCACGTATTTCTCGGGGGCAGCGGCGGCCGGATGGGGGAGATCCTGGATCTGGCCATGGGGAGAAATCCCAGGGTCCGGGTGGTGATCAACACCATCTCCCTGGAAAGCCTGGGGGAGGCGGTCTCCTGGCTGGAGAGAAGAAAGATTTCCGGGGAGATCGTGTCCCTGCAGACGGCCAGGGGCAGGAGAGCCGGGCGGTACCATCTGATGGAAGGCCAGAATCCGGTGTATGTGATCGCCTTCGGAGGGGAGGAGAGCCCATGGGCGGAAGAATTCTCATAGGCGCGCCGGGGAGCGGCAGCGGGAAAACCCTCATCACCTGCGGCCTGCTCACGGCCCTCAAACAGCGGGGGCTCTCCTGCCGCTCCTACAAATGCGGGCCGGACTACATAGATCCCATGTTCCACCGCTGGGTGCTGGGGATTCCCAGCGGAAACCTGGACTCCTATTTCTCCGGGCCGGATGCGATCCGCAGCCGGCTGAGGGAGGAGACGGCGGAGGCGGACATGACGGTGGTGGAGGGAGTCATGGGCTACTACGACGGCCTGGGGGGAGACAGCGTCCAGGCCAGCGCCTACCACATCGCCTCCATCACGGAGACGCCGGCGGTGCTGGTGGTGAACGGAAGAGGGGCCGGCCTCTCCCTGGCGGCCCTGGTGAAGGGGTTCCGGGAGTTTCGGCCGGACAGCCGCATCGCCGGGGTGATCGTGAACCGCACCAGCCCCAAGATGGCAGAGCGGCTTAGGAAACCCATTGAGGAGACGGGAGCCGCCTTCTTGGGCTGCCTCCCGGAGATTCCGGATATAGAGTTAAAGAGCCGGCACCTGGGCCTGGTGATGCCGGAGGAGACGGAGCGGCTGCGGGAGATCTTTGCCCGGACCGCGGAGGAGATGGAGGCCCATTTAGACCTTGACCGGCTGCTGTCCCTGGCGGGGACTTGCCCGGATTTGGCTGGAACCTGTCCGGATTTGGCTGGAATCTGTCCGGACTTATCTGGAACCAGCCCAAGCCCGGCGGCCCCCAGCCTGAGTCCGGCGGCCCCCAGCGCGGGTCTGGCGGAGGCCGGCCTGGGCTTCCCAGAGGGGGATGGGACCGACCCTGTCACCGTCGCCGTGGCCCGGGACGAGGCGTTCTGCTTTTATTATGAAGAGAACCTGCGCCTCCTGGAGAAGATGGGGGCCAGGCTGGTGGAATTCAGCCCCCTGAGAGATCCCTGCCCGCCGGAGGCGGACGGACTCCTGCTGGGGGGCGGCTACCCGGAGCTGTACGGCCGGGAGCTGGAGGGCAATCGCCCCATGAGGGAGAGCATCCGAGCGCTGGCGGAGGCCGGCCTGCCGGTGATGGCGGAGTGCGGCGGATTCATGTATTTGAAGGAGGAGCTGGAGGGGGCGGACGGCAGGATGTACGCCATGGCCGGATTTCTGCCCGGCTCCTGCAAAAATGCCGGTCGCCTCACCCGCTTCGGCTACCTGGAGCTCTCGGGCCTGCCGGAGGGCCCGGTGAGGGGGCATGAATTTCATTACTGGGACTGCACGGAAAACGGGGAGCTGTGCCTGGCCAGAAAGCCTTCCGGCGGCAGAAGCTGGCGGTGCATGGAGCGAAAGAAGGGGGTGACGGCGGGATTTCCCCACCTGTACTACCCCTCAAACCCGGGTGTGCCGGGAACTTTTTTGGAAAAATGCAGAGTGTTCAGGGAGGAGCGACACCATGATTGAGATAAGAAAACCGGACAAGAGGGCCATGGAGGAGGCGGCGGACAGGTGGAACCACATCGCCAAGCCCCTCCACGGCCTGGGAGTTTTGGAGGATGTGATCATTAAAATCGCCGGAATGACCGGAAGCGCCGACGTGAACCTGGACCAGAAGGCGGTGGTGGTCATGTGCGCCGACAACGGGGTGGTGGACGAGGGAGTCAGCCAGACGGGGCGGGAGGTGACCGCTGCGGTCACCAGGAATTTTACTGTGGGGAACGCCAGCGTCTGCATCATGGCCAGGCGCGCCGGGGCCGAGGTGGTTCCCGTGGACATCGGGGTGGCGGACAGCCTGGAGGGCTGCGGCCGCGTATACCCCCTTCAGTCCTGCAAGATCATGGCGGGCACCAGGAATTTTGCCAGGGAGGAGGCCATGACGGAGGCGGAGGCCAGGGCGGCTGTGGCCGTGGGCATCGGCCAGGTGAAGCGCCTGAAGGAGAGGGGATGCCGGATCATCGCCACCGGGGAGATGGGCATCGGAAATACCACCACCAGCAGCGCCCTGGTCTCCGTGCTCCTGGGCAAGGAGGTGCGGGCGGTCACCGGACGGGGAGCCGGGCTGAGCGACGAGTCCCTGGAGCGCAAAGTCCAGGTCATCGAGAAGGCCATCGCCCTGCACCGCCCCAACTGGCAGGACCCCATGGATGTGCTGAAAAAGCTGGGCGGGCTGGACATCGCCGGCCTGGCGGGAGTCTTTCTGGGGGGCGCCATGTACGGGATTCCGGTGGTGGTGGACGGCTTTATCTCCGCCGCCGCCGCCCTGACGGCGGAGCGGATGTGCCCGGGATGTGCGGACTACATGCTGGCCTCCCACGTGTCGGCGGAGCCGGCGGGGGCCATGGTGCTCACCGCCCTGGGCTTAAAGCCGGTGATTCAGGCGGGAATGTGCCTGGGCGAGGGGACGGGAGCGGTGGCAGCCCTCCCCCTGTTTCAGATGGCGGCGGATGTGTACAGCCAGATGAGCACCTTCCAGGAGAACTCCATCCAGGAGTACCAGGAGTTCTCCCATGCTTAGGCTGGTGACCGGGGGCAGCGGCAGCGGGAAATCCGCCTTTGCCGAGTCCCTGACAGCCGCCTCCGAGATCCGGGAGAGATATTACATAGCCACCATGATCCCCTGGGACGAGGAGTGCCGTGCCAGGATCCGCCGCCACCGGGCCATGCGGGCGGGAAAGGGCTTTGCCACCCTGGAGCAGCCCCTGGACCTGGACCAGATCCAGCTCCCCGCGGGCTGCGCCGTTCTGCTGGAATGCCTGTCCAACCTGACGGCCAACGAGTATTTTCGGGAGGACCGCCGGGAGCCGGACCCTGTTTGCTGGGGGAGGGCGACGGAGGAGAGGATCCTCGCGGGGATCTGTCGTCTGGCGGAGTGCGCGGCGGAGGTGACGGTGGTGACGGACGACGTGTTTTCCGGGGGCCTCTCCTACGGAGGCGAGACGGAAGAATATATGAAAGTTCTGGGAAATGTGAACCGGCGGCTGGCAGAGCTCGCCGGGGAGGTGACGGAGGTGGTGTTCGGCATCCCCGTCTGCTTAAAGAAGGAGAGCGCAGAACGCTTAAAGAAAGAGAACGCAGAAAGGGCAGTGAGCCGGGGAGAGGGGGAGCAGAGATGCGCTGGATCGGAAGCCTGATTGTGGCATTTTCCATGTATTCCAGGATCCCCATGCCCCAGATATCCTGGACGGACGGGCATATGCGGTACGCCATGTGCTTTTTCCCGGCCATCGGCCTGGTGATCGGGGGCATCTACCTGGCCTTGGGGGCTGCGGCGGAGCTCTTGGGCCTGCCGGGGACGGCCAGGGTCTGCCTGGGGGCACTGATCCCCCTGGCGGTCACCGGGGGCATCCACATGGACGGCTATCTGGACACGGCGGACGCCCGCTGCTCCTTCGGGGACCGGGAGAAAAAGCTGGAGATTCTGAAGGACCCTCACACCGGGGCCTTCGCGGTGATCCGCTGCTCCATGTATCTCCTGGCCTTCGGGGCCGCCTTCAGCCTGATCCCAGACGGCAGCCTGGGGGTGACGGCGGGGATCTTCACCCTGAGCCGAGCCCTCTCCGCCTGGGCGGTGGTATCCTTCCCCAAGGCGAAGAAGGACGGGCTGGCGGCCTCCTTCTCCCGCACGGCCGCAGAGCGGACGGTGCGGGGGACCTCCGCCCTCTGGGGGATCCTGGGGGTGTGCCTGATGGCCGCCGCCTGCGGGCCTCTGATGGCCGCCGCCTGTACCCTGGCCGCCGCCCTGGCATTTATCTGCTACCGGCGGATGGCTCTGGCGGAGTTTGGCGGGATCACCGGGGACCTGGCGGGATATTTTCTCCAGAGAGCGGAGCTGTGGCAGCTGATGGCGGCCGCCGCCGTGTGCGCGGTCCGGCCCATCCTATAAAATGACTTGCAGGGGGACAGAGAATGAGACAGATCATGGGAATGCTGATGGTTGGAATGGCGGTGGACCGGCTGCTGGGGGATCCCCAGGGCTGGTACCATCCGGTGCGCACCATGGGGACATGGATTGCGGCGGGGGAGAGATGGCTGCGGGCCATTTTTCCAAAGACGGCCAGAGGGGAACTGGCGGGAGGGGCGGCGCTCTGCGCCTTTGTGCTGATCCTCTCCGGGGGGATTCCGGCCCTGCTTCTGTGGGCGGCGGGACAGGTCCACCCGGCTCTCCGCTTCCTCCTGGGAAGCGCCATGTGCTGGCAGCTCTTGGCGGCAAAATCCCTGAGGGATGAGAGCATGAAGGTGTACGATGCCCTGGCGGAGGGGGATGTGGAGAAGGCCAGATTCGCCGTATCCATGATTGTGGGCCGGGACACGAAGCCCCTGAGCCGGGAGGGAATCATCCGGGCGGCGGTGGAGACGGTGGCGGAGAACACCTCCGACGGGGTCATCGCGCCCCTGCTCTACATGGCCCTGGGCGGGCCGGTGTTCGGCTTCCTCTACAAGGGGATCAACACCATGGACTCCATGGTGGGATACCACAATGAGAGATACGAATACTTCGGCCGGGCGGCGGCCCGGCTGGACGACGCGGCCAATTTTCTCCCATCCCGGATCTCTGCCCTCCTGATGCTGGGGGCGGCCTTTCTCTCTGGGATGGACGGGAAAAATGGCTGGAGAATCTTTCTCAGGGACAGAAAAAATCACAAAAGCCCCAACTCCGCCCAGACGGAGGCGGCCTGCGCAGGCATTCTCCATGTGCAGCTGGCGGGGGATGCCTGGTATTTCGGCAAGCTGGTGAAAAAGCCCTTGATCGGGGACGACGACCGCCCGGTGGAGGCGGAGGATATTGCGCGGGCCAACCGGCTGATGTACGGCTCCCAGTGGCTGGGACTTGTGCTGGCGGTGTGCCTGACGTTTCTATACAGGAGGACTTTGGGATGAGCTTATACAAAATCATGCTGGTGGACGACGAGGAGGAGGTCCGCAAGAGCATTATCAAGAAAATTGACTGGGCGGACGCCGGCTTTGAGGTGGTGGGGGACGCGGAGAACGGGCAGGAGGCTCTGGAGAAGCTGGAGCTTCTGGAGCCGGACGTGGTGGTCACCGACATCCGGATGCCCTACATGGACGGCCTGGCCCTGACAGAGAAAATCCGCCAGCGCTACCCCTCCACCAAGGTGGTGATCTTCTCCGGCTTCGACGACTTCGAGTACGCTCAGAGGGCGATCCAGCTGAATGTGACGGAGTACATCTTAAAGCCGGTGAACGTGGAGGAGATGACGGCCATCCTGAAGAAGATCCGCAGGAACCTGGACGAGGAGATCGCCATGCGCCGGGACGTAGACCTTCTGCGGGAGCGCTACGTGGCCAGCCTGCCCCTCATGAGGGAGCATTTTCTCAACACTCTGGTGACGGGCAGTGTGGCCGCGGAGACGGCGGAGGAGAAGCTGAAGGAGTACGAGGTGGACATCCTGGGCGCCTCCAAGTGGGTGGTGGCGGTCATCCATGTGGAGCCGGGGGAGGAGCACGGCAGCGGCACCAGCTCCCTCCACCAGGAGCAGGAGCTGATCCCCATCTCCGTGAAGCAGCTGATGGAGGAAAAATTAAAACCCTACTGCCGCTTTGTGATCTTCAACTCCTTCCGGGAGATGGTCCTCATCGCCGCCATCGACGAGACCAACACCCAGACGGGATTCATCGAGCTGTTGAATGACATCTGCAAGGAGTGCCGCAAGGTGCTGGAGGTCGCCGTCACCGCCGGGGTGGGGGTGAGCAGTCCCTCCCTGGACCGGATGGGCCGCTCCTACCAGACGGCGGTGGACGCCCTGGGATACCGGGCCATCGTGGGCGAGGGGGGCGTCATCTACATCAACGACGTGGAGCCGGTGAACCGGGGAAAGCTCCAGCTGGACCAGAAGGAGGAGTCGGATCTGGTGGCGGCCATCAAGTTCGGCCCCCGGGAGAAGATCGAGGCGGCCGCCCGGGCCATCGCCGGCCGCATGGACGCCAAGGTCCACATTCTCCAGTACCAGGCCTATATTCTCAGCGTGGCCAGCACGGTGATCCAGCTGGTGCAGCAGTACGACTTGAGCCTGTCGGAGATTCTGGGCACGGACCGGGACTACTTCGAGGTCCTGGCCCAGATGGACAAGCGGGAGGACTTCTACAACTGGCTGATCCGGGTGGCCTGCCGCATCGGGGACGCCCTGGGCCAGGAGCGTGACAACACGGCCAAGAACATGATCCGGGAGGCCAAGCAGTATATCGAGGAGAACTACAGCGACCCGGAGCTGTCGGTGGAGAAGATCTGCCGCCATCTCCACATGAGCCCGGCCTATTTCTCCACCATGTTCAAAAAGGAGACGGGGCAGACTTACATCGCCTACCTCACGGAGGTGCGCTTGAACCGGGCGGTGGAGCTGTTAAACAAGACCGACGACAAGACCTACATCATCGCCTCCAAGGTGGGCTACCAGGAGCAGAACTATTTCAGCTACGTGTTCAAGAAACGATTCGGCGTCTCCCCCACCAAGTACCGGGGAGCCAAGTAAAAGGAGATTCAGATGAAAAACAGGTTGGAGGGAAGAAGCATCCGCTATTCCATTTTCAGCTATTTTACCGTGACGGCCCTGGTGATGGGAATTCTCATCGCCCTGTCCTTAAACACTCGGTTCACCAACCAGCTGAACATGTCCATGGAGGTGGAGAGTGAAAATCTGGTGCGGCAGGTGAGCCGGTCGGTGGAGTCCTTTCTGCAGACCATCATGAAGCTGTCGGACTCCCTGTACTACGGCGTCATCAAAAATGCGGACCTGTCCCAGGAGTCCATCCACCAGGAGCTGCAGCTCCTCTACGACAACAACAAGGGGAGCGTGGAGAGCATCGCCGTCTTCGGCAACGACGGGCAGATGCTGGAGGTGGTCCCAGCGGCCAGGATGAAGCCCCACATGGACCTCTCCAAGGAGGAGTGGTTCACCCAGACCCTGGAGCGGCCGGAGAACCTCCATTTCTCCTCCCCCCATGTGCAGTCCCTCTTCGACGGGAGCGAGACCCAGTACAAGTGGGTGATCTCCGTCTCCCGGGCGGTGGAGATCACCGACGGCCCCTTCACCACCCAGGGCGTCCTCCTCATCGACATCAAGTACGACAGCCTGGAGCAGATCGTGGGGGAGGTCTCCATCGGCGACGAGGGCTACCTCTACCTCATGGACGGGAGCGGGGAGATCATCTGCCACCCCAAGGCGCAGCTGATCAACGCCGGCCTGGTGGAGGAGGACAACCTGCGGGTGTCTGGGCTGCGGGAGGGCAGCTACCGGGACCGCTTTGAGGGGGAGGAGAGGATCACCACCGTGGGCTCCATCGGCTACACCGGCTGGAAGGCGGTGGGGGTGAGTCCCACGGACAGCATGAGCCTGAATGTGCTGAAGACCAGGCTGTTCGCCATCTTTATCGTGGTGCTCTTCCTGTTCGTCCTGGCCATGATCAACGCCTACATCTCCTCCAGGATCACCGACCCCATCAATGAGCTGGAGAAATCCGTCAGCCGCCTGGAGAACGGCGAGCTGGACGCCCCGGTGTACATCGGCGGCTCCGCGGAGATCCGCAGCCTGGGGCGGTCCATCCAGGGCATGGCCCAGAGGATCCGCCAGCTGATGGCGGACATCGTGGCGGAGCACGAGTCCAAGCGAAAGAGCGAGTTCGACACCCTTCAGTCCCAGATCAACCCCCACTTTCTCTACAATACCTTGGACATCATCGTGTGGATGATCGAGAACGAGAAGAAGACGGACGCGGTGCGGGTGGTGACGGCCCTGGCCCGGTTCTTCCGCATCAGCCTGAGCCGGGGCAAGAGCATCATCACCGTGAAGGACGAGCTGGAGCACGTGCGCAACTATCTGATGATCCAGCAGATGCGCTTTAAAAATAAATTCACCTACGAGATCGAAGCCGGCGAGGAGGTGCTGGAGCTGGCCAGCTTAAAGCTGATGCTGCAGCCCATGGTGGAGAACGCCATCTATCACGGCATGGAGTTCATGGACGGGGACGGAGAGATCCTCATCCGCGTCTGGAGAGAGGGGGATGACCTCTACCTCATGGTGCGGGACAACGGCCTGGGCATGACGGAGGAGCAGGTGGAGAATCTCTTCAAGGACACCGGCCATGTGCCGTCCAGGCGCGGATCCGGCATCGGGGTGCGCAACGTCAACGAGCGGATCCGCCTGTATTTCGGGGAGGCCTACGGCCTGAAAATCCAGTCGGAGCCGGATGAGGGGACGGATGTGATCATCCACCTGCCGGCGGTGCCCTACAGCGAGATCCAGGAAAAGGAGGGGAGATAATGTCAGTGAGAGGGAAAATTCTCTGGGCGGCCAGCGCCGTCCTGCTGGTATTTCTGTATCTGGCCTCCTCCACGGATCTGATCATCAAGGAGAAGGTGAGGGAGATCCACACCGTGTCCATCGTGCTGGACGACGTGAACGACACCTACTATCAGAATTTTAAGAAGGGCGTGGACCAGGCGGCCAGGGACTACTACGCGGACACCAGCTACATCACCCTCTACGAGGAGGTCAGCCAGGAGGAGCAGACCAAGCTGGTGGACCGGGAGGTAGGGGACGGAGCGGACGCCGTGGTGGTGATCCCCGTGGACGCGGAGGCATTTCAGGGCGCGATCCAGGGGAAATGGCCGGAGACCCCGCTGGTGGTGCTGGGAGCCGGGGAGGATCACCCCGGGGTAAACGCCAGGATCTACGTGGACAATTTCCAGGCGGGACGCCTGCTGGCCGAGAAGGCCCTGGATGAGGTCCCTGAGGGGACCAGATTTTGGCTTCTCTCCGCCCTCGGGGAGGAGGGGAGGACGGACCAGGTCCTGGAAGGAGTGCTGGATGTGCTGGGGAGCCAGGGGGCAGAGTACGAGGAGAAGAGGGAGTGGCAGTTCTCCGGGGAGAACCGGGAGGAGGCCGCCGCGCAGTTTGCGGCGGCAGCGGACCAGCTCCCCGGGGCGGCGGTGATCGCCCTGGACCGGGAGAGCCTGATGGGCCTGGCGGAGTATTTAAAATCCGACGCCTCCTGCAGAGAGCAGCTGTCCGGCGTCTACGGCCTGGGATCCACCACATCCCTCTTAAACAGCCTGGACGCGGGCGTCATCGACGGCCTGGTGACCTATGACCAGTACACCGCCGGCTATCTGAGCGTGGAGCGGGCCGTAGAGGCCATCCGGGACGGGGATGTGAAGGAGCCGGTGCGGATGAACTACTACTATATAACGAAGGAAAATATGCGGGATAAGAAGTATGAGGCCATGCTCTATCCCATGGACTGAGAAGGAGGAATCTGCCGTGAGAAGAGAATTGCTTTGGGGCTGCCTGTGGATTCTGCCGGCGGCGTTCGTCCTGTCCGGCTGCGGGGAGAAGGAGAGCGAGGAGGAGAGAGATTCCATCCGCCTGGGGGTGTCCGTGTACCGCTGGGAGGACGCCTTTGTGAGCACCCTGCGGGCGGAGCTGGAGGACAGGGTGAAGGAGTATGAGCAGGAGACGGGGATCAAGGTGGTGATGGACATTGTGGACGCCAGGGACAACCAGGGCGTCCAGAACAGCCAGGTGGAGCGCTTTATCTCCCTGGGCTGCGACGCCCTGTGCATCAACATCGTGGATCGCTCCGCGGCCAGCGACATCATAGACCGGGCCATGGAGGCGGATGTGCCGGTGGTGTTCTTCAACCGGGAGCCGGTGGAGGAGGACATGAACCGCTGGGACAAGCTCTACTACGTGGGGGCGGACGCCAAGGAGTCGGCGGTGATCCAGGGGACCATCGTGGCGGACGCCTACGACGCGGACCACTCCAGCCTGGATTTAAACGGGGATGGGGTGGTCAAATACGTGCTTTTAGAGGGGGAGAGCAGCCATCAGGACTCCTTAATCCGCACAGAGTGGTCCATCCAGACCCTGAAGGACCGAGGAGTTCCCATCGAGAAGCTCACCGGCGGCATCGCCAACTGGGACAGAAACCAGGCCTCCGCCCTCATGGAGCAGTGGCTGGAGGAGTATCCCGACGAGATCGAGCTGGTGATCAGCAACAACGACGAGATGGCCCTGGGAGCCCTGGACGCCATGGAGCGGGCCGGGATCACCAGGGAGATCAAGCTGGTGGGGATCGACGCCACCCCCCAGGGCATGGAGGCCCTGGAGGAGGGAAAGCTCATGGGCACGGTGAACCAGGATTTGGATTCCTACGCCGACACCATCTTTGAGATCGCCCGCTGCCTGGCCCAGGACGAGCCGGTGGAGGACTGGGTGGAGCTGGAGGACCACAAATACTACCGCAGCGCCCAGACTCCGGTGACGGCGGAACATTTTGACAGTTGATTTTCAGGGGTATTTTGCGGATATTGTAGAATTTGAACAGAAAACTGCGGATAAGGAAAATATTTCAAAATAAACATCTGAAAACCAAAAAAAATTATAGCCAAATCGAAAAAAAACATATAGAAATGTGCACAAAATAATGGTATACTCAAACCATCGATAGGTCATAGTGCCTAATCAAAAACGAGAAAGGGAGGAATTAAAAATGAGATTAACAAAGAAAGCGGCAGCGCTGGCTCTGGCGTCCTGCATGGCACTGTCTCTGACAGCATGCGGCGGCGGCAGCACCGAGGAGACCACTGCAGCGGGCGGAGCAGCTGAGGAGACCACCGCAGCAGCAGATGACGCAGCTGAGACCGAGGAAGCGGCAGAGGTGGCCAACAAGGATAAGCCCCTTGTATGGTTCAACCGTCAGCCTTCCAACAGCTCCACCGGCGAGCTGGATATGGCAGCGCTGAGCTTTAACGACAACACCTACTATGTAGGATTCGATGCCAACCAGGGTGCTGAGCTTCAGGGAACCATGGTTAAGGAGTACATCGAGGCCAACATCGACACCATCGACCGCAACGGCGACGGCATCATCGGATACGTTCTCGCCATCGGCGATATCGGACACAACGACTCCATCGCACGTACCAGAGGCGTTCGTAACGCTCTGGGAACCGGCGTTGAGGCCAACGGCGAGATCGACAGCAACCCCGTAGGAACCAACACCGACGGCACCGCCACCATCGTTCAGGACGGAACCCTGGAGGTGAACGGCAAGAGCTACATCGTTCGTGAGCTGGCTTCTCAGGAGATGAAGAACTCCGCTGGAGCTACCTGGGATGCAGCTACCGCTGGAAACGCCATCAACACCTGGTCCGCTTCCTTCGGTGATTCCATCGACGTAGTAGTTTCCAACAACGACGGCATGGGCATGTCCATGTTCAACGCTTGGTCCAAGGACAACGGCGTTCCCACCTTCGGATACGACGCCAACAGCGACGCTGTTGCAGCCATCGCTGAGGGCTACGGCGGAACCATCAGCCAGCACGCAGACGTACAGGCTTACCTGACCCTCCGTGTTCTTCGTAACGCTCTTGACGGCGTAGATATCGACACCGGTATCGGCACCGCTGATGAGGCCGGCAACGTTCTGACCGACGACGTATATGTATACAGAGAGGAAGAGCGTTCCTACTACGCTCTGAACGTAGCAGTTACCGCTGAGAACTATCAGGATTTCACAGATTCCACCGTTACCTACGCACCGGTTTCCAACCAGCTTGACGCTGCTGAGCATCCGGAGAAGACCGTATGGCTGGATATCTACAACGCAGCTGATAACTTCTTGAGCTCCACCTATCAGCCGCTGCTTCAGAAGTACGACGATCTGCTTAACCTGAAGGTTGACTACATCGGCGGCGATGGACAGACCGAGTCCAACATCACCAACCGTCTGGGCAACCCGAGCCAGTATGACGCTTTCGCCATCAACATGGTTAAGACGGACAACGCGGCTTCCTATACCGCACTGCTGAGCCAGTAATATTCCAATTCTTGAACACAGGGTTGCTTAACCGGTGATTCATAAGAATGACCTGTTATTAGGGAGAAGCAATTCTCCCTAATAACTTTATAAGGGGAAAACGGCCCAGGCCGCATCCCCAGGTAACTGATAATATGTATATACAGG
>DXEU01000106.1 GCA_019114845.1 Candidatus Lachnoclostridium stercoripullorum
AGAAAATCTCAGACAGAAAGAAACTGCAAAAGAACAACACAAGCGGCTGTACCGGCGTTCAGGTGAGAGGAAACCGGTATATCGCCAGCATCAGCTTCAAGGGGAAGACCTATTACCTCGGATCCTTTTCCAAGTTTGAGGACGCCGTCCGCGCGAGAAAACGGGCGGAGGAACGGATGTTTGGCGAGTTCCTGGAGGAATACTATGCCAGCCATCTGCCAGGATAGCCGGGCGGCGGGGACGCGCCTGAGAGAGAACTGAAAATACTATGCGGCGGGCATATTGTTTCTGAGCCGCAAATAGGGTAAAATGTAGACAGCAGAAAGGGCCGGCGCCATGCCGGCCTTTTTGCGATAACAACATCAGTGGGGAGAATTGGATATGGATCATACATATGTCTGCTACAATTGCTTTCAGAAGAAGGAGACCGCAGAGGGACCCTGCCCTCTCTGCGGCTTTGACCTGGCGGAAAATGAAGCCAAATACCCAGTTGCTCTGCGGGCCGGAACCGTGCTGAACCAGCGGTACGTGGTGGGGCGGGTGCTGGGGCAGGGGGGATTCGGCATCACCTATCTGGCCTGGGACAGCCAGCTGGACGCCAAAGTGGCCATCAAGGAATTTATGCCGGGAGAGATTGCCGCCCGCCTGGAGGGAAGCACGGTCTCCGTCATGTCCGCCGACCGGTCCGAAGACTTTGCCTACGGCGCGGAGCGGTTTCAGGAGGAGGCCAGGACCCTGGCAAAATTCATCGGCAACCCCAATATCGCGGGAGTATCCAGCTATTTTGATGAAAACGGCACCTCCTATTTCGTCATGGACTACATCGAGGGCATTTCCTTCAAGACTTATATTGCCAATCAGGGAGGGAAGGTTTCCGCGGAGGAGGCGCTGAACGTGATGATTCCGGTGCTGCGGGCCTTGACGGCGGTGCACCGGGAAGGGTTTATCCACCGCGACGTGACTCCGGACAATATCTACATCACCAAGGACGGCATCGTGAAGCTTCTGGATTTCGGCTCCGCCCGGTACAGCATCGGAGACAAGTCCAAGAGCCTGGATGTGATTCTGAAGGTGGGCTACGCCCCCAAGGAGCAGTATATCCGCCGCAGCCGGCAGGGTCCCTACACCGACGTGTACTCCTGCGCCGCCTGCTTTTACGCGGCGCTGACCGGTTTTCTGCCGCCGGAAGCCCTGGAGCGACTGGAGCATGACACCCTGGTGCCGGTATCCCAGTGCGGCATTTCCATACCGGAGTACCTGGACAGGGCGATTTTAAAAGGTCTGGCGGTGCAGCCGGAGGACCGGTTCCAGAGCGCGGAGGAATTTCTGGAGGCCATTGAAACCCAGCAGGTGGTGGAGCTGCGGCAGCCGGAAACGCCCGCTGTGGGGACAGCCCCGCAGCCTTCGGAGGAGAAGAAGTCCAGGATTCGCCCCGCCTTTGCCGCAGGCATCGCGGCGGCGGCCCTGGCCCTGGCCGTGGGAGCCGGCATCTGGATCGGCGGGGGCAGCCGCGGCACGGCGGTTCCTGGAGGAGGAACGGACCAGCCGGCGGCGGAGGCGGGGGCTTCCCTGGATGCGGACGCGCCCACGGTGACAATCGCCGGGGAGGAATACAGCACGGCGCTGACGGAGCTGCGGCTGGAATCCATGGGCCTGACCGACGCGGATATTCTGCCTCTCTCGGAGATGACGAACCTGACATACCTGGACCTGAGGGAAAACCAGCTGACGGACCTGACGCCGCTTTCGGGTCTGACAAAGCTGGAAAAGCTGGAACTGCGGGGCAACAACCTGTCGGATCTGACACCGCTCTCCGGCCTCACCAATCTGACGGACCTGCGGCTGGGCGGCAGCGGCTCCGGACAGGACAACCCCAATATCACGGACCTTTCGCCGCTTTCGAACCTTACAAAACTGCAGTATCTGACGCTGCCGAGACAGGCGGCTATCAGCGATCTGTCCGCGCTGGCCGGGATGACAGACCTGCGGGCGCTGAGAACCGATGGCCATTCCGGGGCGGCGTCGGAGGGGGCTGTGACGGATCTGACGCCCCTTTCTGGTCTGACCCGGCTGGAGACCCTGCAGCTGATGACCTGCGCCGCGGGGGATCTGACGCCGCTCTCCGGCCTGACTGGACTGAAAGAGCTGCGGCTGTACGGGGAACTGAAATTTACAGATCTCTCACCGCTGTCGGGTCTGACTCAGCTGGAATATCTGGAGATTACGCCCCGGGGGAACGGGCCGTTTTCCCTGAGCAGTCTGCAGGCGCTGTCCGGCATGGGGCAGATGGAGAAGCTGGAGATCCGGTCCGACGGCACCTTGAGCCTTTCCGGGCTGGAAAATATGAAGCAGCTGAAAACCCTCTATCTGTCCGGCTTCCGGGACACGCTGGCCTGCGTCGATCTGGACGCCCTGTCCGGCCTGACCAGCCTGACGGAACTGACCCTGGACATCGACGGCCAGGTCACCGACCTTTCGCCCCTGTCCGGCCTTGTAAATCTCACCTATCTGGACCTGTACGCCTTTGATGTGCCGGCGCTGCAGGACCTTTCCTTCCTGCGGGACATGAAGCAGCTGCGGACCCTGAATCTGGCGGAAAGCACGCTGACGGACATCTCGGCGCTGCGGGACCTGCCGGCCCTTGAGAATTTCAGCATCCGGGAATACAGCGGCTCGAATATTGCGGACTGGTCTCCGGCGGAGCACATTCCCAACGTGGTGCGGGAGTAATTTGGTATGTGAAAAAAGCTCCGGCTATGGTACAATACAGATGCCAGCCTTCCGGTTCGGGAAGCTGCAGGTTACGAAACAGAAGGGATATGTGAGCGATGATCAGAATATTATTCATCTGCCTGGGCAACATCTGCCGCTCGCCCATGGCGGAATTTGTCTTTAAGGATATGGTGGAGCGCAGGGGACTGGCGGACCAGTTTTATATCGCCTCCGCCGCCACCAGCGGCGAGGAGCACGGCAATCCGGTGCACCGGGGGACCAGGGAGAAGCTGAAGGAGCACGGCATCAGCACCGCAGGAAAATACGCGGTCCAGCTGAAAAAGTCCGACTATGAAAACTATGACTATTTCATCGGCATGGAGAAATGGAATATTTCCGGGATTATGCGGATCATCGGATCCGACCCGGAACACAAGGTGAGCCGTCTGCTGGATTTCTCCAGCCGCCCCAGGGATATCGCCGACCCCTGGTATACCGGCAATTTCGATGTGACCTACGACGATATAGTGGAGGGATGCCAGGCGCTGCTGCGCCATTTGGAGGAAAACGGTGAGATCGGAAGCGTCTGACGCCAGGGGAAGGACGGATCGGAAGGAGCTTTTCACCATCGGCGAGATCGGGAAGCTCTTTCACGTCAGCATCCGCACGCTGCGCTACTATGACGCAGCCGGACTGCTGAAGCCGGAGACCACGGACCCGGTCACCGGATATCGCTACTATTCCACCAGGCAGTTTGAGCGCCTGAACACCATCAAATATCTTCGCGCCCTGGACATGCCCATCGAGCGGATCATCCGCTTTTTTGAGAACAAGGACACGGACACCCTCATGGAGCTGCTCAAGGAGCAGCAGAGGGAGACCCAGCTGCAGCGGGAGCGCCTGGAGAGAATCTCAAAGAAGCTGGACCGGCGCATCCACCAGCTCGCCGACGCCCTGGATTCCCGCCTGGACGAGATGGACATCGTCCATCTGCCCCGCCGCCGGATCGCCTTCCTGCGGGGGGACATTTCCCTGGAGGAGGACCTGGAATATCCCATCCGGGAGCTGGAGCGGAGAAATGATCTGGGGGCGGTGATGTTTCTGGGGAAGGTGGGAGTTTCCGTTTCCAGGGAACAGCTTCTCAGACGGCAGTTTGACGGGTTCTCGGAGATATTTGTGGTCCTGGAACAGGAGGACGGCATGGCTGGGGACGGGGGATACCTGGAGGAGGGGGAGTATGCTCGGGTGCGCTATTCCGGCACCCACAGGGAGGCCGGCCCCTACTACGAAAAGCTCCTGGATTACATGGAGAGAGAGGGGTACGCCTGCGGAGGAGACTCCGTGGAGATCACCCTCATCGACTCCGGCTTCACCAACGACACAGAAAAATACATCACGGAATTGCAGATTCCTGTGAAAAAAACTTGACCCTCCAGTAGCTGGAGGGTTTATTGTTTCTTTAATAAAATTTGCATGTCCGCCGCGGGCATCGCCAATGGATAAAAAATGCTTTCAGGAAAACAGACGGGAAAGCAGGAATATAGGGGGAAATGAATCATGATCGGAACCATCGTAAACACGGGCGCCATTCTCACCGGCAGCATTGTGGGCAGCCGCATCAACAAAGGCATCAAAGCCGAGCACCAGGAGGTGATGTTCAACGCCATGGGCCTTGCGGCCTTCGGCCTGGGCATCAATTCCGTGGTCCAGAATATGCCCAACAGCGCCTACCCGGTGCTCTTCATCGCCAGCCTGGCCATCGGCAGTCTGATCGGCGAGCTCCTGGCCATCGACGGCCATTTCAAGCGCCTCACCGACCGATTTTCCGGCGGGAACAGCCTGGCCCAGGGGCTGTCCACCGGCATATTGCTCTTCTGCGTGGGAACTCTGTCCATCCTGGGCCCCATTCAGAGCGCCCTCTACGGGGACAACACGTACCTGTTCACCAACGCCACCCTGGACTTGATCTCGTCCACGGTCCTGGCGTCCACCTACGGCATAGGCATGTGCGCCGCCGCCGCCGTGCTTTTCTGCTGGCAGGGGGCCATCTACCTGGGGGCCGGATTCCTGGCACCGTTTTTGTCCCAGGAGCTGCTGACAGAAATCTCCATCATCGGCGGCTTCCTCATCGTCAGCTCCGGCCTCTCCATCTTGAACATCAAGCAGTTTAAGACCATGAACATGCTGCCCTGCCTTCTGGTTCCGGTGGTCTGGTTCCTGGTCAAGGGCTTCATCGGGCTCTGAGTGTGGCCTGCGGATTCGGTCTATGGATTCGGTCTATGGATCCGGCCTGCGGATCCGGTCCTTGAATCCGGCTTTTAGATCCAGCCTCCGTCCAGGCCGATGACCTGGCCGGTGAGATAGTTGCTCTTGTAGGCCAGGTGGTAGGCCAGATCGGCCACCTCCTCGGCCTTTCCCAGCCGTCCGGCGGGGATCTCGTCCACCAGGCTGATGAGGTCGTCCTCGCTCATCCACTTGTTCATCTCCGTGTCGATGGCCCCGCAGGCGATGGCGTTTACCTGGATGTTGCTGGGCCCCACCTCCTTGGCGAGGGCTCGGGTGAAGGCGTTGATGCCCCCCTTGGTGGCGGAGTAAGCCACCTCGCAGGAGGCCCCGGCCACGCCCCAGACGGAGGAAATGTTGATGATCTTCCCCCGCTTGGCGGAGATCATGTCCGGGAGAGCCAGCTTGCAGCAGTTGAATACGGAAGTCAGGTTGGTGCGGACGATCCGGTCCCAGTCCTCCGGCTTCATGTCCTGGAGCAGGCCGATGTAGGAGATGCCGGCGTTATTTACCAGCACGTCCACGGAGCCAAACTCTTTTTTTATGCCCTCAAACATGGACTGGCAGGTGTTCCAGTCCCCCATGTCCCCCAGAAATGCCAGACAGGAGGCCTGAAACGCCTCGATGTCCCGCTTGGACTGCATCAGAAGCTCCCGGTTGTGGAGACAGCTGATGGCCACGTTGTAGCCTTTGGACGCAAATTTTACGGCGATGGCCTTCCCGATTCCCCTGGAAGCGCCGGTCACCAGCACAGTTTTCTTTGCCATAATTGATCACCTCTTATCACCGATTATAGCACTTCGAAGCCCTGGCAGGAAGTACCAGTTTCCGTCTGGATTCCCTCAACTTCTTAAAAGTTTCTTACGCAGACCGGTCCAGGATTGTATTCTGATGCCCGGACGTGGTATACTATGAGCACTATGAGCACTCAGCGAGGCCTTTGGCGGGTCCGGTGCGTGCCATGAACAGAACAGGAGGGATACCCATGGGCGGGATTTATGACGTTGTGATTATAGGCTCCGGCCCCGCAGGATTGGCAGCGGCCATCTACGCAGAGCGGGCGGAGCTGAATGCCATTGTGATAGAGAAAAATGTGGTCAGCGGCGGACAGGTGCTCACCACCTACGAGGTGGACAACTATCCGGGAGAGAAGGGGATCGGCGGTTACGATCTGGGCATGAAGTTCAGGGAGCACGCCGACAGCCTGGGCGCGGAATTTGTGGAGGACGAGGTGATCCGCATAGAGGCGGACGGACCGGTGAAGCGGGTGGTCTGCGCCGGGGACACCTATGAGACCAAGACGGTGATCATCGCCACCGGAGCCAGCCACCGCAAGCTGGGAATTCCCGGGGAGGAGGAGCTGGCGGGCATGGGGGTATCCTACTGCGCCACCTGTGACGGAGCCTTCTTCCGCAAAAAGACCACCGCAGTGATCGGCGGCGGGGATGTGGCCATCGAGGACGCCATCTTCCTCTCACGCCTGTGCGAGAAGGTCTATCTGGTGCATCGCCGGGATGAGCTGCGGGGGGCCAAGAGCCTGCAGAAGAAGCTCTTTTCCCTGGACAATGTGGAGATCGTCTGGGACAGTGTGCCGGAGCGGATTCAGGGGGAGGACAAGGTGGAGAGCCTTGTGGTCTCCAACGTGAAGACGGGGGAGAAGAGGGAGCTGAAGCTCCAGGGCGTATTCATCGCCGTGGGGATCACCCCCAACAGCTCCATGTTCGAGGGGACAGTGGAGATGGAGAACGGCTACATCAAGGCCGGTGAGGACTGCGCTTCCTCCTGCCCGGGTATCTTTGCAGCCGGGGATGTGCGCACCAAAGCCCTGCGCCAGATTGTCACGGCGGTGGCTGACGGGGCGAACGCCATCACCAGCGTGGAACGATATCTCACCCAGCTGTAGGAGGCGCCGGACCGATGAAAAAGAGACAGAATATACAGATGCTTTGTACCCTGCTTCTGGCGGGCAGCCTCTCGGCGGCGGCGGGCCTCACGGCTCTGGCGGATACGGTTCCGCCCCTGGGCGTCAGCGGCAATCCGGCCCAGACGGTGATGGCCACCAGCGGGGAGTCCTATGACCATATCGCCATCTGCCGGGTGACCAATTATGTGAATGTGCGCTCGGAGGCCAGCACCGCGGGCGCGGTGGTGGGAAAGATCTACGATGACTGCGCAGCCACCATTCTCTCCACAGTGGGGGGGGAGGACGGAGACTGGTATCAGATCCGCTCCGGCAGCGTGGAGGGATATGTGAAGGCGGAATTTTTCATCACCGGGGCGGAGGCGGAGGCGGTGGCCAGCCAGGTGGGAACCACCTACGCCACGGTTACCAGCGATTCCGGGCTGCGGCTGCGGGAACAGCCGTCCCTGGAGGCGGCCATCCTCACCACCCTGGACTCCGGCACCAGCTATGAGGTGACGGGCACCCAGGACGGGTTTGCCCACCTGCTGATCGACGACACTCTGGAGGGATACGTCTCCATGGACTATATCAGCACCCGGGTGGAGTTCCGCCAGGCGGTGAGCCTGGAGGAGGAGGAAGCCCAGATCCGGGAGAAGGAGCAGCAGAAGGCGGAGGCGGAGGAAGCTCTCCGCAAATTGGAGCAGACCAAGGAGGAGAATATCATTCCGGCCAATCCCGCAGGGGACGGCACCTCCCACAGCACCGACGCGCCGCCGGTGATCCAGCCGGAGGAGAATGACTCCCAGGGCGAGGACAGCGCACAGAAGGAGAACGGCTCCCAGGCGGCTGGCCAGGAGAATGGCCCCGGCTACTATACGCCCGAAGGCGAGGAGGCCGTCATGAACGCCACCAGGGAGGCGATCATCGCCTACGCCAGACAGTTCCTGGGCAATCCCTACGTGTACGGGGGATCCAGCCTGACGGACGGGGCGGACTGCTCCGGCTTCGTCATGAGAATCTTTGAGCATTTCGGCATTTCCACCGGGAGAAGCTCCAGGGATCAGGCGGCGAAAGCCCGGGAGATCCCTGTGTCCGAGGTGCAGCCCGGGGATCTGCTGTTCTACGCCAGCGGCGATACCATCAATCACGTGGCGATCTACATAGGCGGAGGCCAGATCATCCACGCCGGCAGCTCCAAGACCGGCATCTGCATCGCCAACGCCAACTACCGGACCCCCTACAAGGCCGGCACATTCCTGAACTGACCGCGGAGGCGGCGTCCCGCCGCCGGGCCGGCAAATGTCTGCCCGGGCAGGCGGGAGCCCCGCTCTGAGTTTATCGCCAAAAAAGGAGGCGTGCAGCAGCACGCCTCCTAAATAATGCCCTTCCATATAATCTGAAAGCATATAGCCTAGAATTCCGGCTCAATCAATCCGTAGGTATTGCCCTTTCTCTTGTAGACCACATTGACCTGCTCTGTCTCAGAGTTCAGGAACACGTAGAAGTTGTGGCCCAGAAGTTCCATCTGCACGCAGGCTTCCTCGGGATCCATGGGCTTTACGGCAAATTTCTTAGTCTTGACAATCTGGATATCATCGTCGGCCTCGTACTCTTCCTGGATGAACGCCTCGGAGAAGGACAGTGCCGACTGCTTCTTGTCGATGAGTTTTTTCTTATATTTCTTGATCTGTCTCTCGATGATCTCCTCCACCAGATCAATGGAGACATACATGTCGTTGCTGGTTTCCTCCGCCCGGATAATGTTGCCTTTCATGGGGATGGTTACTTCGATCTTCTGCCGCTCCTTCTGAACGCTGAGGGTGACGATCACTTCTGTGTCCGGGGTAAAATACCGCTCCAATTTCCCGATCTTATCTTCCACAGCCGCTCTCAGCCCAGGAGT
>DXEU01000107.1 GCA_019114845.1 Candidatus Lachnoclostridium stercoripullorum
GTCTCCCCCATATTGCTGTCGCTGTAGGTCCCTGCAAAACTTCCGTCCCAGCGGACCTGCAGAGTCGTCCCCCAGGCCCCTGCCCCGCTGGAAAATATAAACTCCAGATCCTGCAGGTCATCGAAAGAAAACTCAGTTTCCTCTGCAGGAAGTTCCCTGGCCGGCAGTTCCCTGGCCGGCAGTTCCATCGCTACGCCGTTCCCGCACCCCGCAGCCAGGGCGGAGGCGGATAGGAACATCAGAAAAAATGTCTTCCTTTTCATCTCACTTTTCCTCCCAATCGGTCTCTTCTCTGCCTTTACTATATATCAACTCTCAAAAATTGACAACATTCTTCGGCCTGCCGAATTTCACACCACGCTGCTTTGCCGCAGCAATTTTAGCACTAACTTCGCCGATTCCAGCACTTGTGGACTGAAATGCATAAAAAGGCCCCTGAAAACACCGTTTCACAGTATTTTCAAGGGCCTTCTGCACCTTTTTAGTTATGAGATTACATTCCCATCTGCTTCGCTACTTCCTCAGCGAAGTTCTCTTCCTTCTTCTCGATGCCCTCGCCGGTCTCGAAACGAACGAACTTCTTGATGGTCACGTTGGCGCTGTTGGCCTTGGCAACGGAGGCAACGTAAGCGGCTACGCTCTGCTTGCCATCCTCAGCCTTCACGTATACCTGATCCAGCAGGCAGATCTCCTTCAGCTCCTTCTTGATACGGCCCATAACCATGCCGTTGATGATCTTGTCGTTGGCATCGGGCTTCTCGTTCTTGGCAGCTACGGTCAGGATCTCTTTCTCCTTCTCGATGTAAGCGGCATCCACCTCAGACTCGCTGGTGTAGAGAGGCTTTAAAGCGGCAGCCTGCATAGCTACGTTCTTGGCCATCTCCTTGATCGCATCGTTGATCACATCGGTCTCAACGTCCACCAGAACGCCGATCTTTCCGCCCGCGTGAATGTAGGAAGCCACAAATCCGTTGGGCTCCTCCACCTTCTCGAATCTTCTGATGTTCATGTTCTCGCCGATGATGGAAATCTGAGAGGACAGAGCCTCCTTCACCGTCATGCTCGGATCCTTCTCCCACTTCTCAGCCAGGAAAGCGTCCATATCCTTGGCATCCGTCTTTAACGCCTGAGCGGCAACGTCAGCCACGTAGCTTCTGAACTTCTCGTTCTTAGCCACAAAGTCGGTCTCCGCGTTCACCTCAACCACCACTGCGGTCTTCTCGTCAGCGGTGATATCCGTGTAAACGATACCCTCAGCGGCAATACGGCCAGCCTTCTTAGCGGCTCCAGCCAGTCCCTTCTCTCTCAGGAACTCTACTGCCTTATCCATGTCGCCCTCTGTCGCTGCAAGAGCCTTCTTGCAGTCCATCATTCCGGCGCCAGTCATCTCTCTTAACTCTTTTACCATTGCTGCGGTAACTGCTGCCATTTTCATTCCCTCCATTATATGTTTGGTATGGTATTGATTACTCCTCTACAGCCGTCTCAGCCTCTGCCTCAAACACTTCCTCGCCGGACTCCAGCTCGCCGTCCACAGTGGCCTCGCCCTGGTTTGCCTCGATCACAGCGTCTGCCATCTTGGAGACGATCAGCTTCACGGCACGGATCGCGTCGTCGTTGCCCGGGATCACATAATCCAGCTCCTCCGGATCGCAGTTGGTGTCGGCGATACCGATCAGGGTAATGCCCAGAGTGTGAGCCTCCTGCACGCAGATTCTCTCCTTCTTGGGATCTACTACGAAGATGGCATCGGGAAGTCTCTTCATGTTCTTGATTCCGCCCAGGTTCTTCTCCAGCTTCTCCCACTCCTTCTTCAGAGCGATTACTTCCTTCTTCGGCAGAACATCAAAGGTTCCGTCCTCGGACATGGTCTCAATCTCTTTCAGTCTAGCGATTCTGGACTGAATGGTCTTGAAGTTGGTCAGCATTCCGCCCAGCCATCTCTCGTTCACATAGAACATACCGCAGCGCTCAGCCTCGGTCTTGATGGCATCCTGGGCCTGCTTCTTGGTTCCCACAAACAGGATGGTGCCGCCGTCCGCAGCGATATCGGACACTGCCTTGTAAGCCTCATCTACCTTCACTACAGACTTCTGCAGATCGATGATGTAGATGCCATTTCTCTCCGTGTAGATGTAGGGAGCCATCTTGGGGTTCCATCTTCTCGTCTGGTGGCCGAAGTGCACACCTGCTTCCAAAAGCTGCTTCATAGAAATTACGCTCATGTTTCTACCTCCATTTGGTTGTTCTTCCGTCTGCTTCTCGTGCTTCCGAAAAGACCTGCCAGGCAGGCACCGTTTTCTGGAATCTGCAGACGTGTTTTTTATCAGCCTTTCAAATATACCACAGGATAATCTGCCGCGCAAGCTTTTTTTGACGGTTTCCCGGGATTTTTTTGACGGCATCCCGGGATTTTTCCCGCAGAATATCAAAGGGCAGGACACCGTGCTGCCACGATCTCCTGCCCTGCTATCTCTTGTATTCTTATTTGTTGCCCGACGCCTTGATATTCTTCAGCTCGTCGAAAATCACGTCGTTGAGAACCTTGATGTATGTCCCCTTCATTCCGGATGAGCGGGATTCAATCACCCCGGCGCTCTCAAATTTTCTGAGGGCGTTGACAATCACGGAGCGGGTAATTCCCACCCGGTCAGCGATCTTGCTGGCCACCAGGATTCCCTCGTTTCCATCCAGTTCCTCAAAAATGTGGGTGATGGCCTCCAGCTCGGAGAAGGAGAGAGTGCTGATGGCTGATTTCACAATCTGGATCTTTCTGGTCTCCTCCGCGTTCTCCTCGTTGACAGAACGCATCATCTCCAGCCCAACCACCGTCGTGCCGTACTCGCTGAGAATGATGTCGTCGATGTCGTACTGGGAATGGGACTTATAGATGAACAGGGTTCCCAGGCGCTCTCCCGCGATATCGATGGGTGTGATGATGGCCTGATAATCCCTGACGCTCTCCTCCGAAAAGCCGAGGGTCACCAGATTGACATTCTCCTTGGTGGAGAGGATGCTCAGCAGACGCTCATTCAGCATGGGGTCCACGAATCCTCCCACCTGATCCACAATCAGCTCATGGATCTCGTCAACCCCCTCCCAGACACTGACGCCCAGAACCTTTCCCTTCTTGCTGATGACCAGAATGTTGGACAACAGGATCTCGCTCAACACTTTGCAGATATCGTTGAATACAAATTTATGCGAATTATTGTTGTGAAGAAGTTTGTTAATTTTCCTGGTTTTGTCTAACAACTGCACTCCCATTTATAAAACCTCCTTGCTTTTCCATACAAACCGCACAAAACTATCATTTATTTACAGCATATCACGGTTTTAGTCGGATAACAAGTGTTTTTTCTGAATTTTTCAATTTTTTTAACAATTCTTCTCACTATTTTTCTTTCGGCATACTGTGGCCGCACTGCTCGTTGGAACAGAGCAGCTTGCTGCCCTTCTCCACCATGTAGTGGCCGCACTCCGGGCACTTCACCTCCGTGGGCTTCTGCCAGGACATGAATTCACACTCCGGATTGTTGGAACATCCGTAATATTTTCTTCCCTTCTTGGTTTTCTTGATCACCACATCCCCGCCGCAGAGCGGACATTTGACGCCGATCTTCTCAAAATAGGGTTTGGTATTCTTACATTCCGGGAAGCCTGGGCAGGCCAGGAATTTCCCATGGGGGCCGTACTTGATCACCATGTTGCGGCCGCACTGGTCGCAGACTTCATCGGACACTTCGTCGGAGATGGTCACCGTCTCCAGCTCTTTCTCCGCCTTTTTGACGGCGTCCATGAGGTCGGGGTAAAAGTTTCTCACCACAGATTTCCAGGGAAGTTCGCCATCCCCCACCTTGTCCAGGAGGTATTCCAGGTTGGCCGTGAACGTGGGATCCACAATGCTCGGGAAACATTCCTTCATGATCCGGTTGACAATCTCCCCCAACTCCGTCACATAGAGATTTTTATTCTCCTTTGCCACGTACCTTCTGGCGATAATCGTGGTGATGGTGGGCGCGTACGTGCTGGGACGCCCGATCCCCTGCTCCTCCAGAGCCTTCACCAGGGAGGCCTCCGTGTAATGGGCCGGCGGCTGGGTAAAATGCTGTCCGTACTCCAGGTCTGCCAGGGGCAGCACATCCCCCTCGGACAGGCGGTTTAAGAGCACATTGTTCTCCTCCCGGTCATCCTCGTCCACGTAGACGGACATAAACCCGTCAAAGGCCAGCTTGGAGGCCGTCAGGGTAAACAGATAGCCCGCCGCGTCGATTTTCACCGCTGTGGTCTCGTAGATCGCCGGTTTCATCCGGCTGGCGGTAAAGCGCTTCCAGATCAGCTGATAGAGGCGGAACAGATCTCTGGTCAGGGATTCCTTCACCGCCGACGGGGTCAGAGAGATGTCCGTGGGGCGGATTGCCTCGTGGGCGTCCTGGATCTTTCCGGAGGATTTTCTCGCCTTCTCCTCGCCGGCCACATAATCACTGCCGTAGTGGCTGCCGATAAATGCCTTCGCCGCCTGGTCTGCCTCCTCAGCCACTCGGGTGGAGTCTGTACGCAGGTAGGTGATCAGGCCGATGGTCCCATGCCCTTTGATCTCCACGCCCTCGTACAGCTGCTGGGCCAGGCGCATGGTCTTCTGGGTGGAAAAATTGAGGTTCTTGGACGCCTCCTGCTGCAGCGTGCTGGTGGTGAAGGGGATGGGAGCTTTTTTTATTCTCTCCCCCTGCTTTACGTCCTCCACCCGGTAGGAAGCTCCTTCCAGCTCTCTCAAAATTCCGTCCAGCTCCTCTTTGCTGCGGATCGTCATTTTCTCCGAGCGAGTTCCGTAAAACTTGGCCGTCAGGGGAGTCTTCTTCCCCTCACATTTCAGTTTCGCATCCAGGCTCCAATACTCCTCCGGGATGAAGGCGTTGATCTCATCCTCCCGGTCGCAGATCATGCGGAGCGCTACGGACTGTACCCGGCCTGCGCTTAAACCTCGCTTCACCTTTTCCCACAGGAGCGGGCTGATGCTGTATCCCACCATCCGATCCAGCACGCGGCGGGCCTGCTGGGCATCCACCAGATTCATATCGATCTGGCGGGGCGCCTTGAGAGACGCCTTCACAGCATTCTTGGTGATCTCATTGAAGCTGATTCGATATACCTTCTTATCCTTCAGTTCATCCAGCTTCAGGGCCTTCATAAGATGCCAGGAAATCGCTTCCCCCTCCCGGTCCGGGTCGGTCGCAAGATAGATGCGGTCTGCCTTCTTCACTTCCTTGCGGAGTTTAGCCAGAATATCTCCCTTTCCCCGGATCGTAATATATTTGGGCTCATAGTCGTTGGCCACGTCAAACCCCAGCTGACTCTTGGGCATATCCCGGACATGTCCGTTGGACGCATCCACCACATAGTTGGCGCCCAGAAACTTTTTGATCGTCTTTACCTTCGCCGGGGACTCCACAATCACTAAATAATTTGCCATTTCTACCTCACCTATAGCTTTTTACCATAATATTGATTGGCGGTCCGAACCACGTATCCCTTCCATTCCAATTCCAGAAGGATACCCATACATTCCCCCACCGGAAGTCCGGACTGCCCTGCAATCTCATCCAGAAATTTTGGCTGTAAATCGAGGCAACTATACACCATTTTTTCTTTCTTGGCAAGTCCCTTTCCGTTTTTTTCCTGAAGGCCGCCCAGTTTTCCGCTCTGAATGCGCAGCAGTTCCAGCACATCCCCCGGCGTGTCCGTCAGCTGAGCGCCGCTTTTAATCAGGCGGTTGCACCCGGCGCTCAGCGGATCCGTCCTCCTCCCCGGAACTGCCAGCACCTCCCTCCCCTGATCCAAGGCCAGGGCTGCCGTGATCAGGGAGCCGCTCTTCTCCCTGGCCTCCACGACCACAACTGCATCGGACATCCCGCTGATGATCCGATTGCGCATGGGAAAATTGCCCGCCAGGGGGCTGTCCCACGGCCCAAATTCAGAGATCAGGCAGCCTTTCTCCCCGATCTCCCGGTAGAGCGCCTGGTTCTCCCTGGGATAGCAGACTTCCACGCCGCTGCCCAGCACCGCCGCCGTGCGCCCGCCCGCCTGGAGCGCTCCCCGGTGGGCGGCGCTGTCCGTCCCCCTGGCTAAGCCGCTCACCACCCAGACTCCCGCAGCTGAGAGTTCTCGTCCATACCACTCCGCCATGGCTCTGCCATATTCGGTGTTCTCCCTCGCCCCCACAATCGCAGCGGCCGGGCTGTCCTTTGCCGGCAGCCTTCCCTTCACACACAGACCCATGGGATAATCATAGATTTCCTTCAGCCTGACCGGATATTCTTCATCTTCCGATGTGATAAACTGTATTCCCCTGTCGGCCATTCTATGATATTCTTCCAGAATCTTCTCCCTGCTTTCCCTGCCCTCCCTGATTCTGGCATACACCCGGTGCAGCGCGGGAAAATCTTCTTCTCTTCCCGTTTCTTCTATATAATATATGGACTCAAAGCTGTCATAAATCTCCCGGAGGCGCCGAATGGTCACCGCCCCCAATCCCTTTATTCTGCAGAGCAGATACAGGTACTCCCTTTCTCTCTCAGTCACCATACCCACCTCCCCAGTATCTGCGAACCCCGCTCCGATATCCCGCCGCCTCCATCAGGTGACTCTCCTGTATAGGGCCTCCCCCTTCCAGATCCGCAATGGTCCTGGCCACTTTTAAAAGGCGATCTCTGCCTCTTCCGCTCATCTCCTCGCTCTCATAGATCCTGCGCATCAGTCTCTCCTCCCTTGATCCGAGGGCGCAGAACTCCTCCAACTCCCTGTGGCCCATACGGCTGTTGAATCGAATCTCTGTACCGCAAAATCTCTCCTTTTGAATCTGCCACGCAGCCTCCACCCTCTGCCGGATCACCGCTGAGCTCTCCTCCTTCTTCTCCCCTCTGGCAGCGATCTCCTCATAGGGAATCAAACCGGCCTCCGCGATCAGATCCATGCGGTCCAAAATGGGCCGGGAAATCCGGTTCAGATATCGTCTCACCTGATTTTCTGAGCAGTGGCAGCGGCTCCTGTCCGGATAAAAGCCGCAGGGACATGGATTGCTGGCAGCCACCAGCATAAAGTCCGCGGGAAAACGGTACGCCCCGCTCACCCTGGCGACGACAATGCTGCGGTCCTCCAGCGGCTGGCGCAGCAGCTCTATGACGCTTCTCGGAAACTCCGGCAGTTCATCGAGAAACAGCACGCCTCCCGTAGCCAGGGAGACTTCCCCCGGTCTGGGGCCTCTCCCCCCTCCGGCGATGGCCTGCACAGTGGCAGAATGGTGGGGGCTTCGAAAGGGTCTCGCCCCGATCAGCGGCTGCCCATCCGGAAGCAGCCCGCAAATGCTGTATATCTTGGAAATCTCCCTCCGCTCGTCCATCGTCATGGGCGGCATGATGGTGGGAATCCTCCTGGCTGTCATACTTTTTCCCGTCCCGGCCGGCCCCATCAGAAGCAGGTTGTGCATGCCTGCCGCCGCGATCTCCGCAGCTCGCTTTAACAGGGGCTGTCCCACGATATCCTGATAGTCCACCTCCGGCTTCTCCTCCCGCCAGCTCTCTTCCTCCTCCTGCTTCAGGCGATTCCAGTCCTTTTCCCCCCTGTTCAAAAGATCGGTCAGCTCCCGCAGACAGCTCACCCCTGTGACAGGGATTCCCCCCGCCGCCTGTCCCTCCCTGCGGTTGATCTCAGGGAGAAAGAAGTGGGTCATTCCCATCTCTCCTGCGGCCCCCGCCATGGTGAGTGCCCCCCGAATTCCCTTCACCTCGCCGTTTAATCCCAGTTCCCCGGCGATCACCACCTGCCTCAGCTCGTCTGTGGAGATCCATCCATAGGCTCCCAGGACCCCCACTGCGATGGGGAGATCGAACGCAGTTCCCTCCTTCTTGATATTCGCCGGCGACAAATTCACCGTAATTTTGCGGGGCGGGCACTGGAAGCCCGAGTTTTTGATGGCTGTCAGCACCCGATCTCTCGCCTCCCTCACCTCGCTGCCCAGGTAGCCCACCATGGAAAATCCGGGCAGTCCGTTGCTCACGTCCACCTCCACTCTCACCTGATACCCTTCCATCCCAGATATACCGATACTGTTCACTCTGCAAAACATATGCGCTCCTTTCCGGAATTTGGGTGCAGGACGGCAAGGCCGGTTGCCCGGCCGTCCCCCAATTCCACAATCTTATATTGTTTGGATATCTGACGGCCGAACGGCCGGTCAAAGAATTGAAAACAAATAGAAATTAAAAACTGATAGAAATCGATTGCTTTATCTGCTGCTGTGCCGCAGAATCCAGGAGGCCAGATCCATATAAACGGTCTCCCTCCCCAGC
>DXEU01000108.1 GCA_019114845.1 Candidatus Lachnoclostridium stercoripullorum
AGGCAGAAAAATTGCCGGAAGATCAGAAGACCGCCGAGGTCAGGGCGATGCTGGAGACCTTTAACTCGAAGGTGGATTTCGTTGATTTTTCCCGTTTGGCTTACATAGCAGAAAGCATTTAAAGAGATGAAATTTGTCGAGGTGAAAGAGAACAAAAAAGAATATCTGCCGCTGCTGCTGTTGGCGGACGAGCAGGAAGACATGGTGGACCGCTATCTGGACAGGGGCAGGATGTACGTGCTGGACGATGGCGGCGTGAAGTGCGAGTGTGTCGTGACCGATGAGGGGGGCGGCGTGCTGGAAATCAAGAACATCGCGACCGTGCCGGAGTGTCAGGGAAATGGTTACGGGAAGGCCATGATCGATTTTATCGCGGAGAGGTACAGGGGGCAGTACGGGATTTTGCAGGTGGGGACGGGGGACAGCCCGCTGACCATCCCCTTTTACGAGAAATGCGGCTTCATCCGCTCCCACACGGTGCCCAATTTTTTCACGGATCATTACGACCATCCCATATACGAGGGCGGGGTTTTGCTGGCGGATATGGTGTATCTGCGGAGGCCGCTCTGAATTTTCGGCGGGAGCCATGCGGAGGCCCGGAGCAGAGCCGGCTCGTCCGGCGGGGAGGAGACAACAATCCCATGGCGGATGTGATCTGCATGAGGAAACGGTTATAATAAAGGAGGAAAAGTATGTACAGATACGAATTTGAGAGAATTACCAGCGGGGTCTCCGGCTGGGGGCTGATATCCGGCAATCGGTACGGGACGGAGGAGGACTACCGGGAGCTGATCGCCGCCAGGGGCAGGGATGGCTGGAGGTACGTGGGATTTATCCCCGCAGTGCAGCGGGGAACTGGACATGTGGAAGAAATGGACCTGGTATTTGAAAAGGAGATATGAGAGATGAAGATTGAGAATGCGGCCCTCATCGGCCTGGGCGCCATGGGCGTGTTTTTTGCCCCCCGGCTGGAGGCGGGCCTGGGGAGAGAACATTTCTGCGTGATCGCGGAGGGAGAGAGAAGGGAACGGCTGGAGAACCGGGGAGTGACGGTCAACGGGACCAATTACCGCTTCCGGGTGGCGTCCCCCGAGGAGGGGACGCCGGCGGACCTCCTGATCATCGCGGTGAAGGATACGGGGCTTGCCCAGGCCATCCGGGATATCCGGCAGTTTGTGGGGGAGAATACGGTGATCCTGTGCGTGATGAACGGGGTGGAGAGCGAGGAGAAGGTGGCCGCCGCCTACGGGTGGGAGCACATGCTCTACTCTTATATGAAGATTCCCGTGGAGCTGAAAAACGGGGCCTACGATTTCGACCCGGACGGGGGATTTGTGGCCTTCGGGGAGAAGAAAAATGAGGTTCTCTCGGAGCGGGTGCAGGCGGTGAGGGCAGTATTTGACCGCTGCCATATCCCCTACCGCATCGACCGGGATATGGAGCTGGGCCTCTGGCAGAAGTTTATGAGCAACATCGGGGAGAACATGACCTGCGCCCTGCTGGGTGTGCCCTTCAAAGCCCTGGCGGAGAGCGAGCACGCCAGAGCCATCAAGAGAATGGGAATGCGGGAGGTGCAGGAGGTGGCTGGAAAGCTGGGAATCCGCCTCACCGACGAGATGGCGGAGGCGGCCATGAACCGCCCCATCACCGCCCCCTACAACCGGCCGTCCACCCTGCAGGATCTGGACGCGAAGAAGAGGACGGAGATCGACATGTTCGCCGGCACGGTGGTGCGCTTGGGGAGAAAACTGGGGGTGGAGACCCCGGTCAACGAGCTGTTCTACCACGGAATTCGGGTGCTGGAGGAGAAAAATGAGGGGAAATACAGCCCCGAGAACACTTGAAAAATTAATTGACAAATCTCTTGACAAATGGAATCAAAAGGAATATATTATGTATTGTAAATGTTAGCACTCTTAAATGTTGAGTGCTAATAATACAAAAGGAAAGGATGAGAACCGTGGAACTGGACGCCAGAAAAGTTACGATTTTAAAAGCGATCATAAAGACCTATCTGGAAACCGGCGAGCCGGTGGGGTCCAGGACGATTTCCAAGTTCTCAGACCTGAAGCTCAGCTCCGCCACCATCCGCAACGAGATGTCGGATCTGGAGGAGATGGGCTACATCATTCAGCCTCACACATCGGCGGGAAGAATCCCGTCAGACAAGGGCTACCGGTTCTATGTGGATGAGATCCTCAGCGAGAAGGACCAGGAGGTCGCAGAGATGAAGGAGCTGATGATCCAGCGGGTGGACCGGGTGGAGCTTCTGCTCAAGAGGCTGGCGCAGATGCTGGCGGCGAACACCAACTATGCGGCGATGATCAGCGGTCCCCAGTATCATCAGAACAAGCTGAAATTCATCCAGCTCTCCCGAGTGGATGAGACCAAGCTCCTGGTGGTGACTGTGGTGGAGGGCAATATCATCAAGAACAGCATCATCGATGTCCGCGAGCCGGTGAGCGAGGAGGAACTGCTGAATCTGAACATCATGCTGAACACCAGCCTGAATGGCCTGACCATCGAGGAGATCAATCTGGGAGTGATCAGCCGCCTGAAGGAACAGGCGGGACATCACAGCCAGGTGGTGGATCTGGTTTTGAACGAGGTGGCGGAGGCGATCCGGGCGGACGAGGAGGATCTTCAGATCTACACCAGCGGGGCCACGAACATTTTCAAATATCCGGAGCTCTCCGACGGGGAGAAGGCCAGCAGGCTTTTGAGCGCCTTTGAACAGAAGGAGGAGCTGCAGAACCTGATTGACGATATCAACCAGAATGAGAACAGCTCAGAGACGGGAATTCAGGTCTACATCGGGGATGAGATGCCGGTGCAGAGCATGAAGGACTGCAGCGTGGTGACAGCCAACTATGAGCTGGGCGAGGGCCTGCGGGGCACCATCGGGATCATCGGTCCCAAGCGGATGGATTACGAGAAGGTCCTGGGGATTTTGAAGAATCTGATGACCCAGCTGGATATGACATATAAGAAGGAAAAGGGTGATTAGCAAGTGGATAGAGAAGAGCAGGTAAGACAGGAAGAGCAGGAGAAAGTCTCCCAGGCGGAGGAGACCAGAGAAGAGCAGACAGCTGACAGACAGGCGGAGACCTGCGGGGAGGACAGCCAGGAGAGCGCAGATCAGGCGGAGCCTGAGAGCGCGGAGGAGGCTGCCGACCAGAAGTCGGAGAAGAAGGGATTTTTCAAGAAGAAGGAGAAAGATCCCAGAGACCAGAAGATCGAGGATCTCACGGATCAGCTGAAGCGCACCATGGCGGAGTTCGACAATTTCCGCAAGAGGACGGAGAAAGAGAAATCGGCCATGTTTGAGATGGGAGCGAAGGACATCCTGGAGAAGATTCTTCCGGTGGTGGACAACTTCGAGAGAGGCCTGGCGGCGATCCCCGAGGAGGCGAAGGACGGATCTTTTGCCAAGGGGATGGAGATGATTTACAAGCAGCTGATCAAGATGCTTGAGGATGTGGGGGTGACCCCCATCGAGGCTGTGGGCAAGGAATTCGATCCCAATTTCCACAACGCGGTGATGCATGTGGACGATGAGAATCTGGGGGAGAATGTGGTGGCATCGGAGCTCCAGAAGGGGTACATGTACCGCAATTCCGTACTTCGCCACAGCATGGTACAGGTGGCCAACTAGCCATCCTGCTAAGAGGAAAGTTACTTAATTATTGAGTTTGATATAAAATCATTCAGGAGGAAAACACTATGGGCAAGATTATTGGTATTGACTTAGGTACTACGAATAGCTGTGTTGCCGTGATGGAAGGCGGCAAACCGGTGGTAATTGCCAACACGGAGGGCGTGAGAACGACCCCGTCTGTGGTGGCGTTCACGAAGAACGGCGAGAGACTGGTGGGCGAGCCGGCAAAGCGCCAGGCCGTCACCAACGCAGACCGCACCATCGCTTCCATCAAGAGACACATGGGCACGGACTACAAGGTGGAAATTGACGGAAAGAAGTACACTCCCCAGGAGATTTCCGCTATGATCCTGCAGAAGCTGAAGGCGGACGCCGAGAGCTATCTGGGCGAGAAGGTGACGGAGGCGGTGATCACCGTTCCCGCATACTTCAACGACGCCCAGCGTCAGGCCACCAAGGACGCGGGCAAGATCGCTGGCCTGGAGGTAAAGCGTATCATCAACGAGCCGACGGCGGCAGCTCTGGCGTACGGTCTGGACAATGAGAAAGAGCAGAAGATCATGGTGTACGACTTGGGCGGCGGTACCTTCGATGTGTCCATCATCGAGATCGGCGACGGAGTCATCGAGGTGCTCTCCACCAACGGCGACACCCATCTGGGCGGTGACGACTTCGACAACGCGGTGATCCAGTGGATGGTGGCCGAGTTCAAGAAGGCGGAGGGCGTGGATCTCTCCGGCGACAAGATGGCCATGCAGAGACTGAAAGAGGCGGCTGAGAAGGCCAAGAAGGAGCTGTCCACCGCCACCACCACCACCATCAACCTTCCGTTCATCACAGCTACGGCTGAGGGACCGAAGCATCTGGATATGACCCTCACCAGGGCAAAATTTGACGAGCTGACCAGCGATCTCATCGAGAGAACGGCCATTCCGGTACAGAACGCCCTGAGAGACGCGGGCATCACCGCTTCCGAGCTGGGTAAGGTTCTGCTGGTAGGCGGATCCACCCGTATGCTCTCCGCACAGGAGAAGGTAAAACAGCTCACCGGCAAGGAGCCCAGCAAGTCCTTGAACCCCGATGAGTGTGTGGCCATCGGCGCAGCCATCCAGGGCGGCAAGCTGGCGGGCGACGCCGGCGCAGGCGACATCCTGCTGCTGGATGTGACTCCTCTGTCCCTGTCCATCGAGACCATGGGCGGCGTAGCCACAAGACTGATTGAGAGAAATACCACCATCCCCACCAAGAAGAGCCAGATCTTCTCCACGGCAGCTGACAACCAGACGGCTGTGGACATCCATGTGGTGCAGGGTGAGAGACAGTTTGCTAGAGACAACAAGACGCTGGGCCAGTTCCGTCTGGACGGAATTCCGCCGGCAAGAAGAGGCGTTCCGCAGATTGAGGTTACCTTCGATATCGATGCTAACGGCATTGTGAACGTGAGCGCCAAGGATCTGGGAACAGGCAAGGAGCAGCACATCACCATCACCTCCGGCTCCAACATGTCTGAGGCCGACATCGACAAGGCTGTGAAGGAAGCAGCTGAGTACGAGGCCCAGGACAAGAAGAGAAAAGAGGGAATCGACGCCAGAAACGATGCGGACTCCATGGTATTCCAGACGGAGAAGGCCCTGGACGAGGTGGGCGACAAGATCTCCGAGAGCGACAAGGCAGCTGTGAAAGCAGATCTGGAGGCCCTGAAGGAGGCTATCAACCGCGCTCCCATCGACCAGATGACGGATGCCCAGATTGAGGACATCAAGTCCGGCAAGGAGAAGCTGATGAACAGCGCCCAGGCTCTGTTTGCAAAGGTTTACGAGCAGGCTCAGAGCACTGCTGGAGCTCAGGGTGCAGGCCCCGACATGGGAGCCGGCGCAGGCGGCCAGCAGGGCGGCGGAAACTACGGCGACGACGTAGTGGACGGAGACTACAAGGAAGTATAAAGAAGTACTGACAACCGGGACCATCCTGTCGGCAGCGGTCACGCTGCCGGCAGAGTGGTTTTCCTGCGTATAAAGCGTCCATAGGCGGGGATCCCCTGAATACGGATGCAGAGGAAAAGCGAAAGGGAAACTGATATGGCAGAGAGTAAGAGAGATTATTATGAGGTCCTTGGGGTATCCAGGGATGCGGACGAGGCGGCCATCAAGAAGGCCTACCGCACCCTGGCCAAGAAGTATCATCCCGATGCGAATCCCGGCGATAAAGAGGCGGAGAAGAAATTCAAGGAGGCCTCTGAGGCGTACAGTGTGCTCAGCGATCCGGAGAAGAGAAAACAGTATGACCAGTTCGGCCACGCGGCCTTTGACGGCGGCGCCGGCGGAGCGGGCGGATTCAGCGGATACGGCAACTTCAGCGACATGGGGGATATTTTCGGAGATATTTTCGGAGATTTCTTCGGCGGCGGAAGGAGCACCCGCGGCAGCGGCCGCAGCGGTCCCATGCGGGGCGCCAGCGTCAGGACTTCGGTGAGGATTACCTTTGAGGAGGCCGTATTTGGCTGTGAGAAGGAGATAGAGATCAACTACAAGGAAGAGTGCGACAACTGTCACGGAACGGGCGCAAAGCCCGGCACGTCGCCCCAGACCTGCCCCAAGTGCAACGGCAAGGGCAAGATCGTGTACACCCAGGATTGGTTCCTGGGCTCCATGCAGAATGTGCAGACCTGTCCGGACTGCGGCGGCACCGGAAAGGTGATCAAGGAGAAATGTTCCAAGTGCTATGGAACCGGATATATCTCCACCAGGAAGAAATTCAAGGTGACCATACCCGCCGGCATCGACAACGGACAGAGCATCCGCCTGGCCGGCAAGGGAGAGCCTGGAACTGGCGGAGGAGAGCGGGGCGACCTGCTGGTGGAGGTTGTGGTGTCCGCCCATCCGATTTTCAAGCGCCAGGATATGAATATATTCTCCACCGTGCCCATCTCCTTTGCGAGGGCGGCCCTGGGAGGTCCCATCCGCATCCGCACCGTGGACGGGGAGGTGGAATACGAGGTGCGCCCGGGCACCCAGACGGACACCAAGGTTCGCCTGAGGGGCAAGGGAGTGCCCTCCATCCGCAACAAGTCCATCCGCGGCGACCACTATGTGACTCTGGTGGTTCAGGTGCCGGAGCGGATGACCGAGGAGCAGAAGGAGGCCCTGCGCCGCTTCGACGAGGCCATGACCAGCACGTCCTCCGGGGGCGAGAAGCACCGCAAGAAAGGCGGATTTTTCGGGAAATAAAAAGATATAGACAGAAAGATAGAAACAGAACGATGCGACCAAGATTCGGGGGCGGTATTCCTGGGAATACCGCCCCTAATTTGTGTGTGGGCGCGGCGAACAGACAGGCATGCCCATGGGGGCGTGCCTGGGAGGCAGTATGTGGGGCATAAAGTGGCTGCGGAGAGGATATATCGGCAGAATTAGAGGTTTCGGGTTCCCAATTCCCCCAAAACTGTGGTATAATCCACGTAGGCAATGAGCCGTGCGTGCGTACTGGGCCTCTGGCTGGCGCGTGCTCGCACGCAGGGCAGACAGAGGCCCGGTACGCACATAGGGCGAAGCCCGTGAGCGAGATGAAGCGAAGCGGAATCGAGCGCCACGGCGGATGCGAGCGGTGGGAAGCCCGTGAGCGAGATGGAGCGAAGAGAGAGGTAAGAGATGAGACAGCTGCTGGAGAGATTTTTTGACGCCTACCTTTTAAAACGAGATTTAGACCTGGTGCTTTCCATGGTATCGGATCAGGTGATCAGCGTGGGAACCGGCGGCCAGGAAGTGGCGGGAGACAGGGAGGAGCTGCGTGTGCTGATGACTCAGGAGTTTGAGGCGCTCAAGGGCAGCTTTTCTTATGAGATAGAGGATTACAGGGAGACGGACTACGGCTCGGGGTTAAAGGGGGCTGTCTGCCGTGTGAGGACCGTGCTGTCGGAGGAGAGCCGGGCGGATACGGAGATGGAGACCCGCCTGACCGCCATGGCCAGGGAGGAGGCCGGGGAGTGGAGATTCCTTCAGCTCCACATGTCCGCGCCGGTGAGAGAGCAGGAAAACGGAGAATTTTTCCCGCTGAAGTATGGCCGCCGCTCCGAGGGGAGACCCATCGGAGGCCAGGCGGAGCGCAAGCTGATCCAGATGATGTCCTCCATGATGCCGGGCGGGATCATGGGCGCCTATCTGGAGGAGGGACTGCCCCTGTATGTGGTCAATGACACCATGCTCCGCTACCTGGGCTACACCTACGAGGAGTTGGTGCGGGACACGGATGAGGAGATGATCCGCATCATCGCCCCGGAGGACCGGGAGCGGGTGATGAGGGAGATCCTGCAGAGCGTGGAGGAGAGCGGGGAGTACGAGGTGCAGTACCGGGCAGTGCGCAAGGACGGCTCCTACCTGTGGATATTTGACAAGGGAAATGTGGTGCGCACGGAGGGCGGGCGCAGAGCCATCATCAGCGTGATGCTGGACAACTCCAAGAACATGCTGCTTCAGGAGAAATTAAAGCGGGAGGCCATGGAGGATGAGCTGACCAGGATCTTCAACCGCAAGGGTGCGGTCCGGCTCATACGGGAGGCATTTTCCGAGAAAAAGACGGGCACTGTGCTGCTCATGGACATCGACAATTTTAAGCTGGTCAACGACAATTACGGCCATCTGGCCGGAGATCAGGTACTGATCGAGCTGGCGGCGATCCTGAAACGGAATATGAGAAAGGCGGACGTGGTGGCCAGAATGGGGGGAGACGAATTCCTGGTCTATGTAAATGGATGCACCATTCGGGAGATCATTGTCCGGCGCGTGGAACAGATTGTGGAGCAGTTTGCCGCCATGGCGGCGGAATATCCCCTGGCCCACATGACGGTGAGCACGGGGATCGCCCAGAGGCTGAAGGATGAGACGTTTGAGGAGTTGTATAAGGGGGCGGATGAAGCTCTGTACCATGTGAAGCACCGGGGAAAGGGCGGATACGCTTTCCTGGGGGAGGATCCCATCTTCCCCGGGCGGGATCTCAGTTGCCGCCTTGGATGACGGTGACGATCATGCGGTTGGGGAGGCAGACGATGGTCTCCCCCGGATACCGCACAGTTCCGGTGTGGACGCACACCTTGTCCGGGCAGGAGGCTTCCAGGACGGATACGGCACCGTCCCGGACCTGAATCCGGTTGTAGCCGCCGCCGGCCCCGTCCACGGTGAGGACCTGATCCTCGGAGAGATCCAGCTCCATAACGGTCTCACCGTCCACGGAAATTTCCGCCCGGGACAGGGACTCTGATGGCTGGGGGCGGAAGAAGAGGAAGGCGAGGCCTGCGGCCAACAGTATGGCGGCGATAAACAGAAGATCCTTTTTGTTCCACAGAGACTTTGCGGGGGCTCTGTGGTTTCTGCTGTCCTGCTGATTCATGGGTGTCCTCCTGATAGAAAATCGATTTTATAAGTATAGCACAGGCCTGGATGGAGGACAAGCCGGACGGGCGGGAAAGGAATAGAAATGAGTACCAGAGAAGGAAAAAGCGCTGCGCGCACGGCAAAATATGGAATGCTGATCGCCCTGGCCTTCCTGTTCAGTTATATAGAGGCCATGATCCCCATTCCCTTTCCGGTGCCGGGAATCAAGCTGGGACTTGCCAACCTGGTGACCATCGTGGGGCTTTACACGGTGGGAATCCCCGGAACGGCGGCTATCGCCGTGGTGCGGGTGGTGCTGGTGGGGTTCACCTTTGGAAATCTATTCAGTATGTGGTATGGATTGTCTGGATGCATATTGAGTTTGATATGTATGTCCCTCCTCAGAAGGTGGGGGCGCCTGGGAATCCTGGGCGTCAGCGCGGCCGGCGGGGTGGCCCACAATCTGGGCCAGCTCTGCATGGCGGCATTTCTGGTGGAAAATGGGGCGGTGTTCGTCTATTTCCCAGTCCTGATGGCTGCGGGGACGGCCGCTGGGGCTCTCATCGGCCTGCTGGGCGGCCTGATCGTGGAGCGGCTGGGAAATGTGTACAGGAGAGAAAATTAATTGGTAAGGGGATAGATATACTATGAAGATCATTATCACAGGATGCGGAAAAGTGGGGAGGACGCTGGCGGAACAGCTCAGCAGGGAGAACCACGACGTGACGGTCATTGACCAGAATCCGGAGGCTCTGCAGTATGTGGCGGACAACCTGGACGCCATGTGCGTAGTGGGCAACGGGGCGGTCTTTCGGACGCAGATTGAGGCGGGGGTGGAGGAGGCGGACCTGATGATCGCCACCACCAGCTCCGACGAGCTGAACATGCTCTGCTGCCTTATCGCCAAGAAGGCGGGAAACTGCCACACGGTGGCCAGAATCCGCAACCCGGAGTACTATCAGGAGATCCGCTACATAAGGGGAGAGCTGAACCTCTCCATGGCAATTAACCCGGAGAGGGCGGCGGCGATGGAGATCGCCAGGCTTTTGAGATTCCCGTCGGCCATCAAGATTGAGCCCTTCGCCAAGGGGCGGGTGGAGCTCTTAAAATTTGTGATCCCCAGGGAATCCGCCCTGGACCAGATGCGGGTGTCGGAGGTGGTGGAGAAGCTGAGGAGCAACGTGCTCATCTGCGCCGTGGAGCGGGGGGACATGGTGGTGATCCCCGACGGAAACTTCCGAATGCAGTCGGGGGACAAGATCTCCTTCATCGCTCCCCACAAGGACTCGGCGGATTTCTTTAAGAAGGCGGGGATCGGGACCAGCACCATCAAGTCGGTGATGATCGTGGGCGGAGGCCGTCTGGCCTACTACCTGGCCAAGACTTTGTCGGATACCCGGATGAAGATCAAGATCATAGACCGGGATGAGAGGCGCTGCAGGGAGCTGAGCGAGCTGCTGCCGGGGGCCATGATCATCCACGGGGACGGTACGGACCAGAGACTCCTTCTGGAGGAGGGAATCGGATCGGCGGGGGCGTTCGCCTCCCTCACGGGGGTGGACGAGGAGAACATCATGATGTCCCTCTACGCCGCCAGCGAGTCCGACGCCAAGATCATCACCAAGGTGGGCCGGATCGCCTTTGAGAACGTGATCAACTCCCTGAATCTGGGGAGCGTGATCTATCCCAAGCTGCTGACGGCGGATATCATCCTCCAGTATGTCAGGGCCATGCAGAATTCCATGGGCAGCAACGTGGAGACTCTCTACAAGATTGTGGCGGACAAGGTGGAAGCCCTGGAGTTCCGGGTGAAGAAGGATGCCCCCATGCTGGGGATCCCCCTGGAAAAGCTGAACCTGAAGGACAATCTGCTGGTGGCCTGCATCAACCGGAATGGCACCATCATCACCCCCAGAGGCCAGGATACTCTGGAGGCGGGGGACACGGTGATTGTGGTGACCACCCATACGGGATTGAATGATCTGAAGGATATTTTACGATAGGATGGGGATGGGGTTATGAATCTTGGAGTGATTGTCTATATGCTGGGCTGGATCATGAAGGTGGAAGGCCTGCTGATGCTGGTGCCAGTGCTGACGGCGGCGGTGTACCGGGAGAAGGAGGGATTCTGCTATCTGGCGGTGGCAGCGCTGTGCGTCCTGCTGGGGCTGTTTTTCTCCAGAAAAAAGCCGGATACATCCGTATTTTTCGCCAGGGAGGGATTTGTGACGGTCTCCCTGGGCTGGGTGCTCCTCAGTGTGTTCGGCTGCCTGCCCTTTATGCTCAGCGGGGAGATCCCCCGCTTTGTGGACGCTATGTACGAGATCGTGTCTGGATTTACCACCACGGGGTCCAGCGTCGTCTCCCAGGTGGAGGATCTGTCCAAAGCCACCCTCATGTGGCGCAGTTTCAGCCACTGGATCGGCGGCATGGGAATCCTGGTGTTTATCCTGGCAGTGCTGCCCATGGCGGGAGATTACAATATGCACATTATGCGGGCGGAGAGCCCGGGCCCCTCTGTGGGCAAGCTGGTGCCGAAGATCCGGGTGACAGCCAAGCTGCTGTACACCATCTATTTTGTCATGACTTTGGTCATGATCGGACTGCTGCTGCTGGGGCGCATGCCCCTGTTTGACAGCCTGTGCATGAGCTTCGGGGCGGCGGGGACAGGAGGATTCTCCTGCCGCAACTCGGGTCAGGCGGATTATACCAGCTATCAGCAGATGGTGATCGCCGTGTTCATGCTGATGTTCGGCGTCAATTTCAACGTCTACTATCTGATTGTGGGGAAGAAGTTCAAGGAGGCCTTCCACTGCGAGGAGCTGCGGGGCTACCTGGCCATCGTGGCGGCGGCGGTGGTGCTCATCGCCATCAACGTCCACTCCCTGTTTGCCAGCTGGGGACTGTCCTTCCACGAGGCCTTCTTCCAGGTCTCCTCCATCATCACCACCACCGGTTACGCATCCGCCGACTTTGACAAGTGGCCGGAATTTTCCAAGTGCATCCTGATTCTTCTGATGTTTGTGGGCTCCTGTGCCGGCAGCACGGGGGGCGGGATGAAGGTGTCCCGGGTGATGATGGCCTTCAAGGAGGCGAAGAAGGAGATCTCCTCCGTGGTGCACCCCAGGAGCGTGAAGGTGATCAAATACGAGGGGAAGCCCTTGAGCCACGATATGCTGCGCTCCCTGAACGCGTTTATCATCCTGTATTTCTTCATCTTCTTCCTGTCGGTGCTGGTGGTGAGCCTGGACGGCTTTGATTTCGCCACCTCCTTCTCCGCGGTGGCGGCGAACTTGAACAACATCGGCCCCGGCATCTCCGGGGTGGGCCCCATGTCCAACTTCGGGGGGCTGTCGGACCTGTCCAAGACGGTTCTGATCTTTGACATGCTGGCGGGCAGGCTGGAGCTGTTCCCCCTGCTGGTGCTGCTGTCGCCGGGAACCTGGAAGCAGACCTGGTCTGCCCTGGGAAATCGGAGGGGAAGAAAAGGAAATCTGCGCTGAATCCAAGGATATTGTATTGTCTTTGGGCGGAATTCCTTGATATAATGTAGGAAGTAATAAGAAAAGTGGGAGGTACAGGAATATGGTGTGTGAAGCGATCAAAAAACTGGTGCAGTACGGCCTGGACACGGGCCTGATCCGCGAGAGGGATGCGGTTTACGCCAGGAATCAGATCCTGGAGGTCATGGGGATGGACGAGTACGAGGAGCCGGGGGAGATCTCCGGTGAGATCTGCCTGGAGGAGGTCTTAAAGGAGCTTCTGGACTACGCCTACGAGACCACAGGGGCCTTGAAGGAGAACAGCGTGGTGTTCAGGGATCTGTTTGACACGAAGCTGATGAACTGCCTGATGCCCAGGCCCAGCGAGGTGGCGGACAAGTTCTGGAAGATCTATCACGAGGAGTCCCCGGAGGCGGCCACAGATTACTACTACAAGCTGAGCCAGGACTCCGACTATATCCGCCGCTACCGGATCAAGAAGGATTTAAAATGGGTGACCAGCACAGAGTACGGGGATCTGGACATCACGGTGAACCTGTCCAAGCCGGAGAAGGATCCCAAGGCCATCGCGGCGGCCAAGCTGATGAAGCAGAGCGGATACCCCAAGTGTCAGCTCTGCATGGAGAATGAGGGCTACGCGGGGAGGGCAAACCATCCGGCGAGAAATAATCACAGGATCATCCCCATCACCATCGACAACAACCAGTGGGGGTTTCAGTATTCCCCCTACGTGTACTACAATGAGCACTGCATCGTCTTCAACGGCCAGCACGTGCCCATGAAGATCGAGCGCGCCACCTTTGTGAAGCTGTTCGACTTTGTAAAGCAGTTTCCCCACTACTTCCTGGGGTCCAACGCGGATCTGCCCATCGTGGGCGGCTCCATTCTGAGCCATGACCATTTCCAGGGAGGAAACTACACCTTCGCCATGGCCAAGGCGCCCATAGAGCGGAAGGTGGAGTTCGCCGGATATCCCCAGGTGGAGGCCGGCATTGTGAAATGGCCCATGTCCGTGATCCGCACCAGATGCCGGGACACGGAGCCGCTGATCGACCTGGCGGACAAGATCCTCAAGGCCTGGAGAGGCTACACAGATGAGGCGGCCTTCATCTTCGCGGAGACGGACGGAGAGCCCCACAACACCATCACGCCCATCGCCAGGAAGAACGGGGATATGTATGAGCTGGATCTGGTGCTGAGAAACAACATCACCACGGAGGAGTTCCCCCTGGGCGTGTACCATCCCCACCAGGAGCTGCACCACATCAAGAAGGAGAACATCGGCCTGATCGAGGTGATGGGCCTGGCTGTGCTTCCGTCCCGCCTGAAGGAGGAGCTGAATCTCCTGGCGGAGTACATCGTGGAGGGCAAGGACATCCGCGGAAATGAGATGCTGGAGAAGCACGCCGACTGGGTGGATGAATTCACAAAACGGTATGATGATATCAACAAGGATAATGTTCTTGATATATTAAAGCGTGAGGTGGGCGTGGTGTTCGGCAAAGTTTTGGAGGATGCCGGCGTCTACAAGTGCACGGAAGAGGGAAGAATGGCATTTATGAGATTCATCGACAGCGTGGCATAACATTTGTGATATAATCAGGAGGCCGGATGAGGCCTTGAATACAGCTTGATTTTGGCGGGAGCCGGGAGAGCGGAAGCGCTTTTCCGACTCCCGCTTTCACAATATAAAGGCTGTGGAAAATCCAGAAAGAATGGTGATTGAAATTGTTGCCATGAGGCTGTATATTGATGGTTGATGGTTGGCCAGGACCGGTGTGCGGGGCTGGCCCGGCCGGGATCTCTTCCGGGGGGAAGAGCGGCCGCCCATCATATTATATAGAAAACGTGAGGATGAAAAAGAGAGTATGGAAGTGCAGGCTCCCAAAAAGACGGTGCTGACGACGTCAAAGGAATATTTGATCATCACCGCCAGCATCATGATTATGGTAGTAGGAATTCATTTCTTCAAGTTCCCCAACAATTTCTCCTTCGGCGGAGTCACCGGCTTCGCGTCGGTGGTGAGCGCCCTGACCCACTGGTCGGCCACCGGTTTCACCAACGCGGTCAACCTGGGGCTGCTGATCCTGGGATTTCTGTTTTTGGGGCGTGATTTTGGATTTAAGACGGTGTACGCCACCCTGGTGATGAGCGGCGGCCTGGAGCTGATGGAGAAGCTGTTTCCCCTCTCGGCTCCCCTGACCTCGGAGCCCCTTTTGGAGCTGATGTTCGCCATCTTCCTGCCGGCGGTGGGATCGGCGGTGCTGTTCAACATCGGTGCGTCCAGCGGCGGCACGGACATCATCGCCATGATCTTCAAGAAGCACACCAGCCTTCACATCGGCACCATGCTTCTGCTGGTGGATATGGCGGCTGTGGTGATGTCCTTCTTCGTGTTCGGGCCGGCCACGGGGATGTTCTCCAGCCTGGGACTTCTGGCAAAATCCCTGGTCATCGACCAGGTGATCGAGAATATGAACCAGTGCAAGTGCTTCACCATCGTGTGCGACGACGCGGACCCCATCTGCGACTTTATCATCAACGACCTGGACCGCAGCGCCACGGTGTACGAGGCCAAGGGGGCCTTCAGCCACCACGAGAAGCAGGTGATCATGACCACCATGAAGTCCGCCCAGGCGGTGAAGCTGAGAAATTATATCCGCCAGGTGGAGCCCTCAGCCTTCATTCAGATCACCAACTCCAGTGAGATTATAGGAAAAGGATTTTTGGGATGGAGCTAATCCATCCCTTTTTTGTTGGTAATTTTTGATTGGGAATTTCGACTGGAAAGCTACAGGGAAATGTGGCTGCAGAGGGCGATGAGCACGGGGACGGCTGCAGAGCAGATCACCCCGTTCAACACGGAGATCACCACCGTCTCCTCGTCGGTGTAGCGGATCATCATGGGCAGGGTGGTGTCCTCGCTGGTGGCCCCGGCGGGGGCGATGCAGCTGAAGTAGCCCAGATGCCTGGAGATCCAGGGGATGCTGAAGAAGGAGAAGATCTCCCGCATCAGGTTGCTTAAAAAGGCGATGCTCCCCAGGTGGGCGCCCATGAGGTTGGTGATGGTGATGCCTGTGAGGCTGTACCACCCCAGGCCGCTGGCGATGGCCGTGCTCTGGCGGAGGGGCGTGCCGGTGAGAAGGCCGGTGAGGGCGCCGCCTAAGAGGGAGCCGGCGATGATGCCGGCGGGGATCACCAGGATGCGGACGTGGTACTGCCGCAGGCTTTTTAGGACGCCCCGGTGGAGGCCGATGCTGATGCCCACCAGGAACATGAGCAGGTAGAGGATGTAGTCGGAGCTGGCGGTGAGGAGGGCGGTGAAGCCATTCTGCCAGAATGTGCCTGTGAATACGCCCAGCACCAGGGCGGTTACGGCGATGATTACCATGCTATTTCACCTTGCCTTTCCGGTTCAGGAACCATTTTGCCAGAAAGAACACGAAAACCGTGGACATGGCGGCGGGGATCAGGAAGAAGAGAAAGCTGACCCAGCCCATGGAGGCCAGATCCCCGAGAAAATTCTCCCGCTGGCCCATGGAGACCCCCGTGGTGAAGATCAGCAGGGCGGTGCAGACCACCTGCAGCTTTTCGTTCAGCTCTTTATATTTCGGCGGGAAAAACCGGTTTCCCAGGAGCACTCCCGCAAACATCACGATCAGAATATCCATATCATTTGACTCCTTCCAAACAATCATCCTTCCAAGGCTATCAGCTATTATAAGTTTTGCCGTGCCCACCGTCAACCCTGAATCCGCCGGGCAGGCCCGCCCGGATGTCCGGCCGGCGCCGTGCGCCGGGAGGAATTTTTGTGGCGTTTCCCGGAAAAGTGTGATAGAATACTGTAACACGTACCCATAATATAGGAAAGGAAACGTTCAGACGGACAGGAAGAGACAGAATATGAAGATCAGAGACATCCTTGGTCAGGGAAGACCGACCATTTCATTTGAAGTGTTTCCGCCCAAGACGGCGGAGAATTATGAGGCGGTGAAGGAGGCGGCGCTGGAGATCGCGGCCCTGAAGCCTGCATTCATGAGTGTTACATACGGGGCCGGCGGGGGGACCAGCCGCTACACGGTGGATATCGCGTCGGCGCTCCAGGAGCAGGGGAAGGTGACTCCCCTGGCCCATCTGACCTGCGTGTCCTCCACCAGGGAGAAGGTGCACCAGGTGCTGGGGGAGCTGAAGGAGAGAGGGATCGAGAATGTCCTGGCTCTGCGGGGGGACATCCCGGCGGACGGCCGGGTGGAGCACGATTACCGCTATGCGTCGGAGCTGATCCGGGAGATCAAGGAGGCGGGGGACTTCTGCGTGGGAGCCGCCTGCTACCCGGAGGGCCATGTGGAGTCGGTCAACAAGGCGGACGACATCAAGCACCTGAAGGAGAAGGTGGAGGCCGGCTGCGATTTCGTGACCACCCAGATGTTTTTCGACAACAACATTTTATACAATTTCCTCTACCGGGTGCGGGAGGAGGGAATCCGGGTGCCGGTGGTGGCGGGGATCATGCCGGTGACCAGCAAGAGCCAGACCCGGCGCATCGGCCTCATGTCCGGGACGGAGCTGCCGGTCCGCTTCAAGGCCCTGGTGGACCGCTTCGGGGATGATCCGGCGGCCATGAAGCAGGCGGGCATCGTCTACGCCACGGAGCAGATCATCGACCTGATCGCCAACGGCGTCAACGCCATCCACGTGTACACCATGAACAAGCCGGAGGTGGCGGCGAAGATCCGGGCGGACCTGTCAGAGATCGTCCGCTAGAGGGCGGAGGAGAGGAAGAATGGAGCTGGACGAGAATCGGGTGATGCAGGAGACGCTCCGGTACTTGGGGTACGGGAGAAAGCAGCCGGACGCCCAGGTGGCGGCCCTCCTGACGGACTGCATGGAGGAGTTAAAGGGGGCTGTCTCCTGCCGCCATGTGAAGCGGGAGTCCCCCCTGGAGTTTTTCGGGGAGAATGGAATCCGCACGGAGCTGTTTTCCGCGGAGAGCCGGAATCTAAAGAAGAACCTGAAGGACTGCGGGCAGGTGCTGGTGTTCGCCGCCACGGTGGGAATCGGGGCGGACCAGCTGATTCAGAGGTATGAGCGCTTCCGGGTGAGCCGGGCGGTGGTGTTCCAGGCCATGGCGGCGGCCATGATCGAGGAGTACTGCGACAGCCTGAACCGGAGGTGGCGGGAAGAGTATGAGGCCAGGGGCCTATACCTGCGCCCCCGGTTCAGCCCGGGATACGGGGATTTTCCCCTGGAGTGCCAGAGGGAGATCCTGGAGAGGCTGGAGGCGGGGAAGAGGATCGGGCTGACGCTCACGGACAGCCTGATCATGATGCCGTCCAAGTCGGTGACGGCGGTGATCGGCGTCAGCCGGATCCCCGCCGGCTGCGCGGTGGAGGGCTGCGAGGCCTGCGGCAGGACAGACTGTGAATATCGGAGAAATTGAGATGGGAATTTTAGAGGAACTGGGAAAGAGAATTCTGTTTTTTGACGGCGGCACCGGCAGCCTGCTCCAGGAGAGGGGGCTGAAGCCGGGGGAGCTGCCGGAGACGTGGAACCTGCTGAAGCCGGAGGTGGTGACGGAGCTGCACCGGAACTATCTGGAGGCGGGGAGCGACGTGGTGCTCACCAACACCTTCGGGGCCAACCGCCTGAAGTACGACGGGGAGAAGAACCCGGATGTGCGCCGGGTGGTGGAGGCCGCGGTGAAAAACGCCAGGGCGGCTGTGGACAGTTATGAGAGAGATACGGGCCGCAGGGGATATGTGGCTCTGGACATGGGCCCCACGGGAAAGCTGCTGAAGCCCATGGGGGATCTGGACTTTGAGGACGCCTGCGCCCTGTTCGGGGAGGTGGCGGAGACGGGGACCAGAGCTGGGGCGGACTGCATTCTCATCGAGACCATGAGTGACGGCTACGAGGTGAAGGCGGCGGTGCTGGGGGCCAAGGAGCACTCCCATCTGCCGGTGTTTGTCACCATGACCTTCGACGAGAAGGGAAAACTCCTCACCGGCGGCAACGCCGCCTCGGCGGTGACCCTGCTGGAGGGCCTGGGGGTGGATGCCCTGGGGATCAACTGCGGGCTGGGGCCTGTGCAGATGAAGGAGATTGTGGGACAGATTCTGGCGGAGGCCTCCATCCCCGTCCTGGTGAAGCCCAATGCCGGCCTTCCCAGGAGCGAGAACGGGCGGACGGTCTACGACATCGATGCGGACGCCTTCGCCCGGGAGATGGAGGAGATGGCCTCCATGGGCGTGTGGATGATGGGCGGCTGCTGCGGCACCACCCCGGAGCACATCCGGAAGACGGTGGAGCGCTGCCGTGCCATTGTGCCGAAGCCCATTGAGGAGAAGCAGAGGACGGTGATCTCCTCCTGGTCCCACGCGGTGGAGATCGGGGATGACCCCATCATCGTGGGGGAGCGGATCAACCCCACCGGGAAATCCAGGATGAAGCAGGCGCTCAGGGAGAACGACCTGACCTACATCCTGGAGGAGGGAGTGTCCCAGCAGGAGAAGGGGGCCCACGTGCTGGATGTGAATGTGGGCCTGCCGGAGATCGATGAGCCGGCGATAATGGAGCGGGCGGTGCGAGAGCTGCAGAGCGTCCTGGATCTGCCCCTGCAGATCGACACGTCCGATATGGAGGCCATGGAGCGCGCCCTGCGGATCTACAACGGAAAGCCCCTGATCAACTCCGTCAACGGGAAACGGGAATCCATGGAGGCGGTATTTCCCCTGGTGAAAAAGTACGGGGGAGTGGTGGTGGCCCTGGCCCTTGATGAGAGCGGGATCCCGGAGACGGCGGAGGGCCGCCTGGAGGTGGCGAGAAAAATCTGCGACACGGCGGCGTCCTACGGGATTGCCCGGAAAAACATTCTCATCGACGCCCTCTGCCTGACGGTCAGCTCCGACAGCCGGGGGGCAGCGGTGGCCCTGGAGACCCTGCGCCGGGTGCGGCAGGAGCTGGAGTGCAGGACGACCCTGGGGGTGTCCAACATCTCCTTCGGCCTGCCAAAGCGCGGGGTGATCAACTCCGTCTTCTTCGCCATGGCGCTTCAGAGCGGCCTCTCCGCCGCCATCATCAACCCCGGAGCGGAGGGGATGATGAACGCCTACTGCAGCTACCGGGCCCTGATGGGGCTGGATCCCCAGTGCGGCGCTTACATTGAGCGGTACGGGGGACAGGAGGCGGAGCGAAGAGGCGGGACG
>DXEU01000012.1 GCA_019114845.1 Candidatus Lachnoclostridium stercoripullorum
TTTAAAACGACTGCCAGTACCACGAAGATCAAAGCGGCAAACTTGGTGAATTTCTCCAGGTTGCCCTCCATGGAACGGCCCTTATTCCTTCCCCAGTAGGTGTCGGCCATGCCGGCGATGGAGCCAAGCCCCTGGGATTTGCCCTCCTGAAGCAGTACGATTACCGTCAATATAATTGCCACAAGCACAAATATCACAGACAACGCGATCTTCAAAATCCGCACCTCCTATAGTTAAACACCAGTAATCATACCATAGTTCCCAGGCAAATACAAGTTTAAAATAAATTTTCTTCGATGCGCAGAAGCTGGTTGTACTTGGAGGTCCGCTCAGACCGGCAGGGCGCTCCGGTCTTGATCTGGCCGGCGTTCACCGCCACAGCCAGGTCCGCGATGAAGGCGTCCTCCGTCTCCCCAGACCGGTGGGAGATCACGGTGGCGTATCCCGCCCGCTTTGCCGTGGCGATGGCCTCCAGGCTCTCCGTCAGGGTTCCGATCTGGTTGACCTTTATGAGGATGGCGTTGGCCGCATGCTCTCTGATCCCCCGGGAGAGGCGCCCCGTGTTGGTGACAAACAGGTCATCCCCCACCAGCTGCACCCGCTTTCCCAGCTCCGCCGTCAGGGCCGCCCAGCCGTCCCAGTCCTCCTCGTCCAGCCCGTCCTCGATGGAGCAGATGGGGAAGGAGTCCAGAAGGGAGCGGTAGTAATCCATCAGCTCCCTGGAGGTGCGGTGCACTTCGCGCCCGGCCATCCGGCTCTCCCCGGGAAAATAGTAGGTGCCGGTGGAGGCGTCGTAGAGCTCGCTGGCCGCCGCGTCCATGGCGATGGAGATATCCCGCCCCGGCTGGTAGCCCGCCGCCTTCACCGCCTCCGTCAGGTACGTGAGCACCTCCCCGGTATTTTTCAGGTTGGGGGCAAATCCCCCCTCATCCCCCACCGCCGTGGAGTATCCGCCGCGGCTGAGGAGTTTTTTCAGGGTGTGGTACACCTCCGCGCACATCTGCAGTCCCTGGGAGAATGTCTCCGCCCCCGTGGGCATGATCATAAATTCCTGGAAATCCACCGTGTTCTCCGCGTGGACGCCGCCGTTTAGGATGTTCATCATGGGCGTGGGCAGAAGACTGGCCTGGACGCCCCCCAAATAGCGGTACAGGGGAATGTGCAGGCCGGCGGCCGCCGCCCTGGCGGCCGCCAGGGACACCCCCAGAATGGCGTTGGCACCCAGGCGGCTCTTGTTGTCCGTCCCGTCCGCCTCCCTCAGCAGGCGGTCAATCTGTCTCTGATCTCTGGCGTCCTCAAACAGCACCGCCTCCGCCAGGATCGTTCCCACGTGCTCCGCCGCCTTCCGGACCCCTTTTCCCCCGTATCTCTCCTCCTGATCACGCAGCTCCGCAGCCTCAAATTTTCCTGTGGACGCCCCGGAAGGGACGCAGGCGCGGCCCACCGCCCCATTTTCCAGGATCACCTCCGCCTCCACCGTGGGATTTCCCCGGGAATCCAGAATCTCCCTGCCCTTTACCGACGCAATATCAAACCCGCAGTCCATCAAACATGCCTCCTCATCTCTCTTATTCTGAGAGATAGGCTGGACAATTTTTTCTTTTTTATGTATCGCCCATGGCGATCCCGCGGGGAAAAATGCGGGCGCGTGCCGCCCCAGGCAGCCCGCGCCCTTCAAAGAGGAGTTATGAAGTCTTTGTCAATCGATAATGGTCTTCTCTGTCACATTGTCGAAGATGTGGATCTTGCTGGTGTCCATGGCCAGGCGGATGGTGTCTCCCACCGCCACCTTCGTGGAGGCATTTAAGGATGCCACCCAGCCGGCCTCCTCGATGTCAAAGTACACCAGGGACTCGGCGCCCAGCATCTCGTATACGCGTACCTCCGCGTCAAAGCAGGACTTGCTGAACTTCTGCAGGCTGTCCGCGTCGCCGTGGATGTCGGAGGGACGGATGCCCAAAGTCACCTTTCCGCCCACATAGCCGCCCTTCTTCAGCGCCGCCGCCCGGTCCTCGTTGAGGACGATCCTGTGGCCGGCAAAGCGCAGGGCTACCTCACCGTTCTCCTCCACCGCGTCGGCGGTGATCATGTTCATCTGAGGAGAGCCGATGAACCCGGCCACAAACTTGTTGCAGGGGTGGTCGTACAGGTTCTGAGGAGTGTCGATCTGCTGCACCACGCCGTCCTTCATCACCACGATTCTGGTTCCCAGCGTCATGGCCTCCGTCTGGTCGTGGGTCACGTAGATGATGGTGGCCCCCAGGCGCTGATGGAGCTTGGAGATCTCCACGCGCATCTGGCCTCTCAGCTTCGCGTCCAGGTTGGACAGGGGCTCATCCATGAGGAACACCTTGGGATTGCGCACGATGGCTCTTCCCATGGCCACCCTCTGTCTCTGTCCGCCGGACAGGGCTCTGGGCTTCCGGTCCAGGAGCTTCTCCAGATCCAGGATGCGGGCCGCCTCGCGCACCGCCTTGTCGATCTGGTCCTTGGGGGTCTTCTTGAGCTTTAAGGAGAAGGCCATATTGTCGTACACGGACATATGGGGGTACAGGGCGTAGCTCTGGAATACCATGGCGATATCCCTGTCCTTGGGCTCCACGTCGTTCATCAGCTTGCCGTCGATGATCAGCTCTCCGGAGCTGATGTCCTCCAGGCCCGCCACCATGCGCAGGGTGGTGGACTTTCCGCATCCAGAGGGACCTACGAAAATAATAAATTCCTTGTCTTTGATATCCAGGTTAAAATCCTTCACCGCCTCATATCCGTTGGGATACTTTTTACATACATTTTTCAGCTGAACACTCGCCATAATTTCCTCCTAAGATAAATATCATTTCTTCCATTCCCGATGCTCTATCTGCTGCAGATCATCCACCGGGCCCCGCAGGGATCCATGGGCACATGTTTTCCCTCAAGCTGCTCTCCGGAGAGCAGGTCCTCGTAGTTTCCCGGCTCATCGATCCAGGCTGTCCGGCTCTGTCCGGAGAAATTGAAGACTGCCACCAGCTTCTCATCCCCCAGCTCCCTCACCAGACAGAGGACCGCCGGGTCATAGGTCTCCGCCGTTCTCACCGCGGCGGTATTTAAAAATACGTTTCTGCTGCGCCGGATTTCTTCCAGGCGGGCAATCCCGTGGAAAATGCGCTGCTGCACCGTCCCCTCCCGGTCTCTCTGGGCAGCCGCCTCCCAGTGGAATTTTCCCCGGTGCACATACCGGGAGTCCGCCGCCTTGGCGGGATCCTCGCGGTAGCTGTAGTCATTTAACTGGCCGATCTCATCCCCGCTGTAGAGCATGGGAATGCCGGACAGGGTCATCATGAAGGCGTGAAGCATCAGGTCCCTCGCCAGGGCCGCCTCCTTCGCCTCCCCATTTCCCGTCTCCATGGCCCCCTCCAGCCCGCAGAGGGAGGCGGTGGTCCCGCACAGCCTGGCGTCCCCGGACGATGGGTCGTCGTTGTAGAGCTCGCCTCTGGCCATGGATCCCGGCCATTTTCCTGTAAAATAATCACTCAGGAATTTTTTGTGGGGCACTTCCTCCATCCCCTCGCTCCGAAGGCAGGCGTACTCAAGCCCCCAGCCGATGTCGTCGTGACACCGCAGATAATTTAAAAATACGTACTCCCTGGGCAGACCGCTGATCACATCCAGCTGGTGCTTTAGGAGAGACACCTTTTCCGTGGCCACCGTGTGCCAGATGGACGCCATGGTGGTCACATTGTAGAGCATGTGGCACTCCGGCTTCTCCACGGTCCCGAAGTAGGGAACCACCTTGGCCGGCTCCATCACCACCTCACCCAAAAGCAGCACCGCCGGGCAGACCACCTCGCAGATCATCCGCATCATCCGCACCAGCGTGTGCACCTGGGGCAGGTTTCTGCAGCTGGTCCCCAGTTCCTTCCAGATGTAGGGAACCGCATCCACCCGGATCACATCGACGCCGTGGTTGGCCAGATTCAGCAGGTAGTCCACCATGGTGTTGAAGACCACCGGATTCCGGTAATTCAAATCCCACTGGTAGGGGTAGAACGTGGTCATCACATACTTTTTCGCGTCCTCCAGCCAGGTGAAGTTGCCGGGGGCCGTGGTGGGAAACACCTGTGGGCAGGTTCTCTCGTACTGAGCCGGGATGTCGAAGTTGTCGAAGAAGAAGTACCGGTCCTGGTACTCCCGCTCCCCCGCTCTGGCCCGCCTGGCCCACTCGTGCTCCTC
>DXEU01000109.1 GCA_019114845.1 Candidatus Lachnoclostridium stercoripullorum
GAGGAGGTGAACGGCCTGGTGGACCGGCTCCACAGCCAGGGGAAGACTCTGGCCATCTGGGGGGCCAGCCATCAGGGATTCACCCTGGCGGCCACCACCCGGCTGGGGGGGAAGGTGAGCTACATCATCGACTCCGCCCCCTTCAAGCAGGGGCGGTTCGCCCCGGCCTCCCACCTGCCCATCGTGGCCCCGGAGCATTTCTTCCAGGAGCCGGCGGACGCCATCCTCATCGTGGCCCCCGGCTACACGGAGGAGATCGCCTCCATCATCCGGGAGCGGTTTGGAAAAGAGGTGGAGATTCTGGCATTGAAGTCCAATCATATGGAGACACTTAGATAGAAGACGGCCGGACAGGCCGGAGAGGAGACAGACGGATGAAAGCATTTGTGTTGAGGGAACCGGGAGTGGTGGGGTGGCATGACGCCCCGGAGCCGGAGCTGAAGCAGCCCTACGGGGCGATTCTGCGGCCGGTGGCGGTGACTCCCTGCTCCTCCGATGTGCATACGGTGTTCGGCGGAGGCTCCAGGAAGGCCCCCAATCTGATTTTGGGCCATGAGTGTGTGGCCCAGGTCCTGGAGGTGGGGGAGGAGGTCCGCGATTTTAAGCCCGGGGAGATTGTGGCGGTTCCTGCCATCACCCCGGACTGGAGGGCCAAGGCTATTCAGGAGGGCAACGACCGCCACGCCTCGGCCCCCTTCTCCGGCCACCAGCTGGGGCGGAGCCAGCCGGGAGTCTTTGCGGAGAAATTTCTCATCCCCGACGCGGACACCACCCTGGCGAAGATCCCCGAGGGGGTGACCCTGGAGCAGGCGCTGATGTGCGTGGACGTGGTCACCACGGGATTTACAGGGGCTGAGTACGCCGACATAAGGATCGGCGACACGGTGGTGGTCATGGGCATCGGGCCCATCGGCCTCATGGCCGTGGAGGGAGCCAGGCACCTGGGAGCCGCTCGGATCATCGCCGTGGGGAGCCGCCCGGTGTGCGTGAAGCTGGCCCGGGAGTTCGGGGCCACGGAGGTCATCAGCTACCGGGACGGGGATGTGGTGCAGCAGGTCCTTGCGCGGACCGGCGGCGTGGGAGCCGACTCGGTAATCCTGTGCGGCGGGGGCGACGAGGTGTTCACCCAGGCGGTGGACATGGTGCGGTACGGCACGGGGACCATCTCCAACGTCAACTACTACGGGGGCACCGGCAATCTGGGCTTCCCCAAGTTCTCCGGCGGGCGGGGGATGGCGGGAAAGACCATCCACACGGAGCTGGCCAGGGGAGGCAGAGCCCGGATCGAGCGGCTTCTGGCCATGGTGCAGTACGGGAGGATCGATCCGGGAAAGCTGGTGACCCACCGCCTGTACGGTCTGGACGAGGTGGAGACGGCCCTGTACATGATGAGAGAGAAAGCGGATGACCTGATCAAGGTCATGGTAAAAATAGATTGGAAGGACTAACAGATGAAGAAGATCAGCATTGTGGTGCCCTGCTACAACGAGGAGGCCAACGTGGAGCCCCTGCGGGACGCCCTGGTGGAAATGTTTCGCCGGGATCTGCCCGGATACAGGTATGAGATCCTGTTTATCGACAACGATTCCCAGGATCATACCCGGGAGATTCTGAGGAGAATGTGCGGGGAGGACAGGCGGGTCAAGGCCATTTTCAACGCCAAGAACTTTGGCCAGTTCAACTCCCCCTACTACGGGATGCTGCAGACGGACGGGGACTGCACCATTTTGATGGCCGCAGATTTCCAGGATCCGGTGGAGATGATCCCCAAGTATGTGGAGGAGTGGGAGAACGGCTACAAGATCGTCATCGGCATCAAGAAATCCAGCCAGGAAAATCCGGTGATGTACTGGCTGCGGGGCTGCTATTACAAGCTGATCCGAAAGCTCTCCGACGTGGAGCAGATCGAGCAGTTTACAGGCTTCGGCCTCTACGACCGGGCCTTCATAAAGGTGCTGAGGGATCTGGACGACCCCACCCCGTTTCTGCGGGGCATCGTGGCGGAGCTGGGGTTCCGGAGAAAGGAGATCCCCTATGAGCAGCCCAGGAGGAAGGCCGGCAAGACCAGCAACAATTTCTACAGGCTCTACGACGCCGCCATGCTGAGCTTCACCTCCTACACCAAGGTGGGGCTGCGCCTGGCCACCATATTCGGCAGCGTCTGCTCCGCCATCAGCATGGTGGTGGCGCTGATCTACCTGATCTTGAAGCTGCTGTACTGGGATCGCTTCGCCGCCGGCATGGCGCCGCTGCTCATCGGCATGTGCTTCCTGGGGTCGGTGCAGATCTTTTTCATCGGCCTGGTGGGGGAGTACGTGCTGACCATCAACTCCAGGGTGATGCACAGACCCCTGGTGGTGGAGGAGGAGCGGATCAATTTTGACACAGAGGAAGAAAGCGGGAGTGAAGGATGAAATATAAAGTGGATGTGGTGAGAATCCGGGAAAACACCATACAGCTCAATGGCTGGGCCATTGGGAAGAGGCCGGAATCTCCCGTGGAATTTGCGGTGGAGGACAAAAATCACCGCCCGGTGGAGTTTCAGTACGTCTCCACCCGGCGGGACGACGTCAGCCAGATCTATTTCGGGAAGACCTGGGACAAGGATTTCGGCTTTGACATCCGGTTTGCCTACGAGCGGGGGGAGGATTACTACCTGCTGATGAAGTGCGAGGGGCGCCGGGTGCGCATCAAATACAACGAGGAGCTCATCGCCAAGCGGTCCAGCGCCGCCCACCGCCGCCGGGAGAAGATCATGGACCTGATGAACATGGAGACGGTGAAGGTGGCCTACGACTTCTGGAAGGAGAACGGCCTGCGGGCTCTGGTGGTCAAGTCCAGGCACAAGCTCCAGGGGATCGACAGCGATTACGACTACGGGGAGTGGTACGAGCTGACCAAGCCCACGGAGGAGGAGCTGGCCAGGCAGCGGGAGGAGTGGATGGATTTCAGGCCCAAGCTCTCCATCGTCATCCCCGCCTACCAGACGCCGGAGCGGTACCTGAAGGAGCTTCTGGACTCCATCTTTGCCCAGACCTACGAGAACTGGGAGATCTGCGTGGCGGACGGCAGCCCGGCGGGGAAGAGCTGCGAGCGGGTGCTCAGGCGCTATGCCAACCGGGACGACCGGGTGAAGTACCTGATCCTGGGGGAGAACAAGGGCATCTCCGGCAACACCAACGCGGCCATGGACATGGCCTCCGGTGACTTCATCATTCTGGCGGACCACGACGACACCCTGACCCCCAACGCCCTCTACGAGGTGGCGAAGGCCATCAATGCGGACCCCTTGAACGACGTGATCTATTCCGACGAGGACAAGCTGGACATGGACGGGGGCGCCCTGTTTGAGCCCCATTTCAAGCCGGACTTTGACCCGGACCTGCTCACCAGCACCAACTACATCTGCCACCTGTTCGCGGTAAACCGGGACCTGGTGGAGGAGGTGGGCCAGTTCAACCAGGAGTTTGACGGGGCTCAGGACTACGACTTCATTTTCCGCTGCACGGAGAAGGCCAGGAAAATCCATCACATTCCCAAGGTCCTGTACCACTGGCGCTGCCATCAGGGCTCCACGGCCAGTAACCCGGAGAGCAAGCTCTACGCCTTTGAGGCGGGGGCCAGGGCCATCCAGGCCCATTTTGACCGGTTGGGGATCGGGACGGAGTCCATCGAAAAAGGGGTGGACTACGGAAAATACCACGTGCGCTTCCGGATCGAGGGGGAACCCCTGGTGTCGGTGATCATCCCCAACAAGGACCACGCCGGGGATCTGGACATCTGCCTGAAATCCCTGATGGAGAAGGCCACCTACCGGAACCTGGAGTACGTGATCATCGAGAACAACAGCACGGATCCGGAGACCTTCGACTACTACGAGAAGCTGAAAAAAGAGCACCCCAACGTGAAGGTGGTCACTTGGGAGCGGGAGTTCAACTACTCCGCCATCAACAACTTCGGGGTGAAATACGCCGACGGGGAGTATTTCCTCTTCCTCAACAACGACACGGAGATCATCGAGCCGGACACCATCCAGGAGATGCTGGGCTACTGCCAGCGGGAGGATGTGGGGGCTGTTGGGGCCAGGCTCCTCTACCAGGATGACACCATCCAGCACGCCGGGGTGGTGGTGGGCTTCGGTGGCATCGCCGGGCACACCTTCATCGGCCTGCACAAGTCGGAGAACAGCTATTTCCACCGGGCCATGTGCGCCCAGGACTACAGCGCCGTCACCGCCGCCTGCATGATGACCAAGCGGCAGGTGTTTGAGCGGGCTGGAGGCTTCTCCGAGGAGCTGGCGGTGGCCTTCAACGACATCGACTACTGCATGAAGGTGCGGGCCCAGGACAAGCTGGTGGTGTACAACCCCTACGCCCTGCTGTACCACTATGAGTCCAAGTCCAGGGGGCTGGAGGACACGCCGGAGAAGGTGGCCCGCTTCAACCGGGAGATCAAGATCTTTTCCGAAAAGTGGCCGGACATCCTGAAGAACGGGGATCCCTACTACAATCCCAACCTGACCCTGCGCAAGTCCAATTTCGCCCTCAGGGATCTGAAGAAAGAGAAAATCGGGGAGCCCTATCCCCTGGAGATCTGATATGAAGAAAGTGACGGTTATCATACCCAATTACAACGGCTTAAAGTTTATGGAGCCCTGTTTTGCCGCCCTGGAGAGACAGAATTACAGGGATTTCGACATCCTGGTGGTGGACAACGGCTCGGAGGACGGGAGCGCCCAGTGGCTGAGGGAGAGGGAGATCCCCACCCTGTTTATGGGGGAGAACACGGGATTTTCCGGGGCGGTGAACGCCGGCATCCGGGCGGTCTCCACCCCCTACGTGATTCTGCTGAACAACGACACGGAGCCCTTCCCCGACTATGTGGGGGAGCTGGTGCGGTGTATGGACCGGTTCCCGGATGTGTTTTCCGCCAGCAGCAAGATGATCCAGCTGTACCGCAAGGACCTGATGGACGACGCGGGGGACATGTACAGCATCCTGGGCTGGGCCTACCAGCGGGGGGTGGGGCAGCCCGCCGCCGGCTACCGGAAGGCGAGGCAGGTCTTTGCCGCCTGCGCCGGAGCCGCCATCTACCGGAGAGAGGTCTTTGAGGAGATCGGGTATTTCGACGAGAGCCATTTTGCCTACCTGGAGGACATCGACGTGGGCTACCGGGCCAAGATCTACGGCTACCGGAACATCTACTGCCCCACGGCCAAGGTCTACCATGTGGGCAGCGGGACCAGCGGATCCAAGTACAATTCCTTCAAGGTCCGGCTGGCGGCCCGCAACAATCTCTACCTGAATTACAAGAATATGCCCCTGCCCCAGCTGGCGGTCAACAGCCTGCCCATCGCCCTGGGAATGGCGGTGAAGTACGGCTTTTTCAAGAAGCTGGGCTTCGGGGCGGACTACCTGGACGGGGTGAAGGAGGGCCTGGCCACCCTGAAGAACTGCCGGCGGGTGCCGTACCGGAGAGAACACCTGAAAAATTATCTGCAGATCGAGGGGGAGCTGATCTGGGGCACTCTCCTCTATGTCTGGGAGTTTGGAAAGCGCCGCCTGAGAAAGGCGGCCTCCTCCGAAAAAAATTCATGAACCTGTAACAGAAAAACAGTTTTATTGTAAGAATTTGTTAATGACATGCAGCAGGGCATCATGTATAATATGTAGGATATTGAGGTGATTGATCATGATAAAAGACCATCAGCAGGAATTTAACCGGCTGCAGGTTGTTCTGGACGGCCTTGTGATAGTGGTGTCCTACGGCCTGGCCTGGCTTCTGATGATCAACGGCTTTGTGCCCACCAGGGGTGACCCGCTGCGGTCCGAATTTTACCTGATGGCCCTGCTGATTGTCATTCCTGTCTATCTGCTTTTATACGCAGTGTTTCAGCTGTACACCCCCAAGCGGGTGCAGGGACGGCGGCTGGAGTTCGCCAACATCTGCAAGGCCAATTCCATCGGCCTTTTGATGTTCACTCTGGTGCTCTATCTCATCAGCAAAAACCCGTTTTGGTACAATTTCTCCAGACCCATGATCCTGTATTTCTTTGTGATCAACATCGTGCTGGAGACGGCGGAGAGAAATGTGATCCGCTACGTCCTCCGCTCCATGCGGGCGAAGGGCTACAATCTGAAGCACGTCCTTCTGGTGGGATACAGCCGCGCGGCGGAGGGCTACATCGACCGGGTGAAGCAGAACCCGGAGTGGGGCTACCACATCGCCGGCATCCTGGACGACCACAAGGCCCTGGGGGAGGAGTACAAGGGGATTCGGGTGCTGGGGAGCATCGGGGATCTCCCGTCCATCCTGGACATGAACGTGCTGGACGAGATCGCCATCACCCTGAGCATCAACGAGTTTGCCAATCTGAAGGGGATTGTGGCGGTCTGCGAGAAATCCGGCGTGCATACGAAGTTTATTCCCGACTATAATAATATCATTCCCACAAGGCCCTACATGGAGGATCTCCAGGGACTCCCGGTGATCCACATCCGCCATGTGCCCCTGACCAACGGGCTGAACAAGTTCGTGAAGCGGGCGGTGGATATCTTCGGGGCGATTGTGGCCATCATTCTGTTTTCACCGGTGATGCTCCTAACGGCCCTGCTCATCAAGCTGACTTCGCCGGGGCCGGTGATCTTCTGCCAGGAGCGGGTGGGACTGCACAACCGTCCTTTTAAAATGTACAAGTTCCGCTCCATGGAGGTGCAGGCGCCCTCCGAGGAGAAGAGCAAGTGGACGACCCGCCATGACCCCCGGGTGACGCCGGTGGGGCGTTTTATCCGCAAGACCAGCATCGACGAGATGCCCCAGTTTTTCAATATCCTGAAGGGGGACATGAGTCTGGTGGGACCCAGGCCGGAGCGGCCGTTTTTTGTGGAAAAATTCAAGGAGGAGATTCCCCGCTACATGGTGAAGCACCAGGTGCGGCCGGGACTGACGGGCTGGGCCCAGGTCAACGGCTACCGGGGGGACACCTCCATCACCAAGCGGATCGAATACGATCTGTATTACATCGAAAACTGGACCCTTGGACTGGATTTTAAAATTCTGTTTCTCACCGTGTTCAAGGGATTTATCAATAAGAACGCTTATTAGGCACAGACGAGCAGGAAGAGGTAGAACATGAGCCAAGAATACGAGAACGAGGCCGGGCGGTCCAGAGCCAGGCAGAGCAGGAGACGGCCCTCGGGGGAGGGGGCCGTGGGCGGCGCGGAGCGCCGGACGGTGCGGACATCCTCCCCGGACGCGGAGCGCCGGACGGTGCGGACATCCTCCCAGGACACGGAGCGCCGGACGGTGCGAGCGACCTCCCCGGATGCGGAGCGCCGGACGGTGCGGGCATCCTCCCCGGATGCGGAGCGCCGGACGGTGCGTGCGACCCCTCCGGACGCAGGGCGCCGGAGATCCGGCATCGGACAGAGCCGGGACGAGGAGGGCATCCGTCTCTGGAATGAGCTTGCCAGCCGCGCAGAGGGGGAGAGAGGCCGCGGGGCGGCAGCCCACACGGCAGAGAACCGCGCGACAGCAGCCCGCATGGCAGAGAACCGCGGGACGGCGGCCCGCGCGGCGGGAAGCCGCGTGGCGGAGAGCCGCAGCCGGCGGGAGACGGCGGCCGCCATGGCGGAGAACGACTGGCTGGAGGCGGATACCGGCCGCAGCGGCGGGTCCGGCGGAAGAGGCGGATCCGGCGGCACAGGCGGCGGCTCGGGCCAGGGCCGCGAGCCGGGGAGAAGGCGCCCCACCGCCACCAACCGGCAGGACAGCCCGGAGGCCAAGCGCCGCAGGAGGATCATCAAGTTCATCATAGCCGAGTGCTTTGCCCTGGTGTTTATTTTCGCCTACGCCTTTGTGGCCCGCCGGTGGTCCCTGCTCCAGCGGGATGAGACCTTCAGCGTCCAGAGCGTGAAGAACGAGGAGCTGGCGGACGAGACCTTGGAGAAGATGGAGGGCTACTGGACGGTGGCCGTCTTCGGCGTGGACAGCCGGGGAAGCAACACGGGCAAGGGAGCCAACGCGGATGTCAACATGGTGTTCAACATCAACCGCGAAACCGGGGAGATCCGGATCGTGTCCGTGTTCCGGGACTCCTATCTGAACATCGACGACAAGGGAAGCTACAATAAGCTGAACCAGGCTTATTTTGTGGGCGGGGCCAGCCAGGCGGTGAAGGCCCTCAATAAAAACCTGGATCTGGACATCCAGGATTATGTGACCTTCAACTGGAAGGCGGTGGCGGACGCCATCAATATCCTGGGGGGAATCGACATGGAGATCAGCAAGGCGGAGTTCTCCTACATCAACTCCTTCATCACCGAGACCCAGAAGGCGACGGGAATTCCCACCACCCAGTTAAAGAGCGCGGGCATGAACCATCTGGACGGGGTGCAGGCCGTGGCCTATGGCCGTCTGCGCCTGATGGACACAGACTTCGCCCGGACGGAGCGCCAGAGAAAGGTGATCCAGGCGGCCTTTGAGAAGGCCAAGAAGGCGGATTTCTCCGTCCTCAACAACATCATCGTGACGGTGGCGCCCCAGGTGTCCACCAACATCGACACCATGGACCTGGTGCGCATGGCCCAGGACATCAGCAAGTACCACATCGGTGAGACCGGCGGCTTCCCCTTCGCCAGAGGCGACGCCAACATGGGCAAGAAGGGAGCCTGCGTGATTCCCACCACCCTGGAGAGCAACGTGGTGGAGCTGCACAAGTTCCTCTTTGACGACGAGGACTACACCACCACGGACCAGGTGAAGCAGATCAGCGCCAAGATCATCTCCGACACGGGCCTGTCCAAGGAGGGAGAGTTCGTCTACCACGCGGACACCAGCGGCGGATCGGTCTACCGGCCCACCACGGCGGCTGCGGAGGAGGAGACCAGCGAGGTGCTGGAGACGGATGAGGACGGAAATCCCATCGAGACGGAGGAGCCGGAGACGGACGAGGATGGAAACATCATCGAGACGAAGGAGCCGGAGACGGATGAGGATGGAAATCCCATCGAGACGGAGGAGCCGGAGACGGATGAGGACGGAAATCCCATCGAGACCGAGGAGTACGAGACGGATGAGTTCGGCATGATCGTGCCCACCCGCCCAGGCCACACGTCGGAGAGCGAGAGTCAGAGCCGCCCGGGCCACACGTCGGAGAGCGGCAGCCAGACTCGCCCGGGCCACACGTCGGAGAGTGAGAGCCAGAGCCGCCCAGGGCATACCAGCGGCAGCCAGAGCCGCCCGGGAGGGACGGAGACCTCCGGCAGCAGCCGGCCCACGGCCTCCTCGGAGGAAACCTCCAGAGCGCCCATCGTCAACTCTCCCACCAGGCCGGAGGAGACCACGGTGAACTGGAGCGGCCCGGGGGGAGACCTCAGGGAGAGCATCTCCGCTCCGGGCTCCACGGGGGACGGGGTGATCCTGCCTCCGTCCACCACGGCGGCGGCCCCGGAGACTTCGCCGCAGGCGCCCATCGCCCCCCTGTCTTGACGGAAGCTTTTGGGCAAAATGGGGCAGGCGAAAAATTCCCGGAGGAAAAAACTTGACAATCTGACGGATTTAGGTTAGAATTTTGAAAAATTCATTATGCGCGATGACGGGGAAAAAGCTTTTCCAGGGCGTGTTCAGAGAGCTGCCGGTTGGTGTGAGGCAGCGGCGCCGGAGGAGTATACTGGCCCCTGAGCACTCGGCTGAACCGCCGGCTCCGAAGTCTCGGGGGCGTGCCAAGTAGGCTGGAGCGGAATCCCACCGTTATCCGGGAAGCGGTTCGTATTGCACTGACCGTACAGAGCGGCTGTCACACAGCAATGAGAGTGGTACCGCGGGAGCACAGGAAAAAGATCTGACGGCTCTCGTCTCTCAAGGGGTGTTCCCTTGAGGGACGAGGGCCTTTTTGTATTTGCGAAGCGAAAGATTTGCGAAGCGACAGGTTTCCAGGATACCCCGACTTTCACACACGGCCTCGGCCTGACCATAGGATATCTGCAAGGAGGAAAAAGACATGATGGATGTAACCAAGTATCAGATCGGCTACTACAATCCCCCGAAGAACGAATACCGGTGGGTGAAGAAGGACCACATCGAGAAGGCTCCCGCCTGGTGCAGCGTGGATCTGCGGGACGGAAACCAGAGCCTGGTGGTTCCCATGAGCCTGGAGGAGAAGCTGGAATTTTTCAAGATGCTGGTGAAGATCGGATTTAAGGAGATCGAGGTGGGCTTCCCCGCCGCCAGCGAGACGGAGTACGAGTTCCTCCGCACCCTGATCGAGAAGGATATGATCCCGGAGGATGTGACGGTGCAGGTGCTGACTCAGTGCCGGGACCACATCATCCGCAGAACCTTCGAGGCGGTGGAGGGCGCCCCCAGCGCGGTGATCCATTTCTACAATTCCACCAGTGTGGCCCAGAGGGAGCAGGTGTTTAAAAAGAGCAAGGACGAGATCAAGAAGATCGCCACCGACGGCGCCCGCCTGGTAAAGCAGCTGGCCGCCGAGTACCCCGGAAACTTCCGCTTTGAGTACAGCCCCGAGAGCTTCACCGGCACGGAGCCGGAATACGCCCTGGAGGTGTGCAACGAGGTGATCGACATCATGGAACCCACGCCGGAGAAGCCCATGATCATCAACCTGCCGGTGACGGTTTCCATGAGCATGAGCCATATTTACGCCAACCAGATCGAGTACATGAGCGACAACCTGAAGAACCGGGACAGCGTGATCCTGAGCGTCCATCCCCACAACGACCGGGGCTGCGGCGTGGCGGACACGGAGCTGGCGCTCCTGGCGGGGGCGGACCGGGTGGAGGGGACCCTCTTTGGAAACGGTGAGCGCACCGGAAACGTGGATCTCATCACCCTGGCCTTAAACCTCTACACCCACGGCGTGGATCCCCGCCTGGATTTCAGCGACATGCCGTCCATCGTGGAGGTGTATGAGAGAGTCACCAGGATGCACGTGTATGAGAGAACCCCCTACGCGGGAGCGCTGGTGTACGCGGCTTTCAGCGGCAGCCATCAGGACGCCATCGCCAAGGGCATGATCTGGAGAAAGGAGCATGGCCTCCACCGCTGGGATGTGCCCTACATCCCCATCGATCCCACGGACATCGGACGCACCTACGACGCCGACGTGATCCGCATCAACAGCCAGAGCGGCAAGGGCGGCATCGGCTTCCTCCTGGAGCAGAAGTATGGATTTGTGCTTCCGCCCAAGATGCGGGAGCATTTCGGGTACGCGGTCAAATCGGTCTCCGACCATGGCCACAAGGAGCTGCAGCCGGAGGAGGTGCTGGATGTGTTCCGCACCACCTATCTGAACAAGAGAACGCCGGTGGAAGTGAAGAACATGCACTTTATCCAGACCGACGGCATCGCGGTGACGGTGACCATCCAGACGGCGGACGGCTCCCAGATCGAGGTATCCGCAAGGGGAAATGGACGTCTGGACGCTGTCTGCAACGCGGTGAAGATCGCCACCGGATGGGATTTCACCATCATGACCTACTCCGAGCACAGCTTGGAGCACGGCTCCACCAGTGAGGCGGCCTCCTACGTGGGCCTGCAGTGGGGTGACGGAGCTGTGACCTGGGGCGCAGGGACGGACACCGACATTATCCGTGCTGGTATCAAGGCGATGATCAGCGCGGTCAACAATAAATAATCACAGAGAGGGATGGAGAGAACTATGGGAATGACAATGACGCAGAAAATTTTGGCCGCCCATGCAGGGCTTGAGACGGTGGAGGCGGGGCAGCTGATCAACGCCAGCTTGGACGAGGTGCTGGGAAACGACATCACCACCCCGGTGGCCATCAACGAGTTCAAGAAGGCCGGCTTCGACAAGGTGTTTGACAACACCCGCATCAACATCGTGCTGGACCATTTTGTGCCCAACAAGGACATCAAGGCGGCGGAGCAGTCCAAGCAGTGCCGGGATTTCGCCAACGCGCACGGGATCGTCAATTTCTTTGATGTGGGGGAGATGGGCATCGAGCACGCCCTCCTCCCGGAGAAGGGCATCGTCACCGCCGGGGACTGCATCATCGGGGCGGACAGCCACACCTGCACCTACGGGGCCCTGGGGGCCTTCTCCACAGGGGTGGGCAGCACGGACATGGCGGCGGGCATGGCCACCGGAAAGTGCTGGTTCAAGGTGCCGGCGGCCATCCGCATCGTGCTCACGGGAGCCCTTCACCCGGCGGTCAGCGGCAAAGATCTGATCCTCCACATCATCGGAAAGATCGGGGTGGACGGGGCGCTCTACAAGAGCATGGAGTTCACCGGCCCGGGAGTGGCATCCCTCTCCATGGACGACCGCCTGAGCGTCTGCAACATGGCGGTGGAGGCCGGGGCGAAGAACGGCATTTTCCCGGTGGACGAGGTCACTGTGGCCTATCTCACCGGGCGCAGCCAGAGACCTTGGACTGTCTACGAGGCGGACGAGGATGCGGTCTACGACGAGACCATCGAGATCTGCCTGGATGAGCTGGAGCCCACCGTCTCCTGGCCTCATCTGCCGGAGAACACGAAGCCGGCCTCCCAGGGCAAAGAGATCAAGATCGACCAGGTGGTGATCGGAAGCTGCACCAACGGCCGCCTGGAGGACATGGAGGCGGCCTGGAAGATTCTGAAGGGAAAACACGTGGCCAAGGGCGTGCGCGCCATCATCATCCCCGCCACCATGGCCATCTATCGGGAGTGTTTGGTGAGGGGCTGGACCACGGATTTCGTGGACGCCGGCTGCGTGGTCTCCACCCCCACCTGCGGCCCCTGCCTGGGCGGCTACATGGGAATTCTGGCGGAGGGGGAGCGGTGCGTCTCCACCACCAACCGCAACTTTGTGGGCCGCATGGGCCACGTGAAGAGCGAGGTGTACCTGGCCAGCCCGGCCACGGCGGCGGCCAGCGCCCTCACCGGATACATCACCGACCCGCGGACCATCTGACCGCAGCGTCACGGCAGACAGGGGAAGGATAAATTTCCCCACCCCATCATTTTGCAGAGAGAAAGGCAGGAAAAATCTATGGAAGCAACAGGATTTGTACATAAATACCCGGACAATGTGGACACGGATGTGATCATCCCCGCCCGCTACTTAAACACCCCCGACGCCAAGGAGCTGGCGGCCCACTGCATGGAGGACATCGACCCGGAGTTCATCCACAAGGTGCAGAAGGGGGACATCATCGTGGGCGGCGCCAACTTCGGCTGCGGCTCCAGCAGGGAGCACGCGCCCCTGGCCATCAAGACGGCGGGCGTCTCCTGCGTCATCGCCGCCACCTTCGCCAGGATCTTCTACCGCAACTCCATCAACATCGGCCTGCCCATCCTGGAGTGCCCGGCGGCCAGCGCCGCCATCCAGAACGGGGACAAGGTGAAGGTGGATTTTGACACCGGGGTGATCACCGACGAGACCACGGGGGAGACTTTTCAGGCTCAGCCCTTCCCGCCCTTTATTCAGAACATTATCCAGGCCGGCGGCCTGATGAACAGCATCGCGGAGTAGGAGGGGACAGTCATGGAAAAACAGATTGCAGTGATCCGGGGAGACGGAATCGGCCCGGAGATTGTGGAACAGGCCCTGCGGGTGATGGACGCCGTGGCGGAAAAATACGGCCACACCTTCAGCTATGTGGAGGCGGACATGGGCGGCGTGGCCATCGACCGGTGGGGGGAGGCCCTGCCGGCGGCGGAGCTGGAGAAATGCATGACCTCAGACAGCGTGCTGCTGGGAGCGGTGGGCGGACCCAAGTGGGACGGGATGCCCGGGGACAAACGTCCGGAGAAGGGGCTTTTGGCCCTTCGCTCCGCCATGGGCCTCTACTCCAACAACCGTCCGGCCAGACTCTGGCCCCAGCTGGCGGCTGCCAGCCCCTTAAAGCCGGAGATCGTGGCAAAAGGGATCGATTTTATCGTGGTCAGGGAGCTGATCGGCGGCGTGTACTTCGGGGAGCACCGCACGGAGGAGGCGGACGGGGAGCTGAAGGCCACGGACGTGATGAGCTACGCGGAGCACGAGATCGAGCGCATCGGCAGAATCGCCTTTGAGACCGCCGGGAAGCGGAGAAAGAAGGTGACCAGCATCGACAAGGCCAACGTGCTGGACACCAGCCGCCTGTGGAGAAAGGTGATGCACCGCCTGGCCCAGGAGTACCCGGAGATCCAGTACTCCGATATGCTGGTGGACAACGCCGCCATGCAGATCGCCAAGGATCCCAGCCAGTTTGACGTGGTGGTGACGGAGAACATGTTCGGCGACATTCTCTCCGACGAGGCCAGCATGATCACCGGCTCCATCGGCATGATCCCGTCCTCCAGCCTGGGGGAGGGGAGCCGGGGACTCTACGAGCCCATCCACGGCTCCGCCCCGGACATCGCGGGGCAGAACAAGGCCAACCCCATCGGCACCATCCTGGCCGCCGCCATGATGCTCAAATACAGCTTTGACATGGACGAGGAGGCGGAGGCCGTCGAGGCGGCGGTGAGCCGCGTCCTGGATCAGGGGCTGCGCACCGGCGATATGATGGCCGAGGGCTGCACCCTGGTGAGCTGCTCGGAGATGGGGGACGCCATTTTAAAGGCTCTGTAGGAGAAATACTTCGCAGATTCACATTTTTGTGACCCTTTCATCACAATTCAGACACATTTCATTGGTACACTATGGCCATGAAATGAAAAAGAGAAAAGGATGAAAGGAGACTTCCGTATGTACGAGGATTTCAACAATTCTGACATTTATAATAATAACGAGGATTCCGGCAACAGCGTGTTTATCCCGGAGGGTCCCCAGAAACCCAAGAAGAAAAGGGGCGGCATGGCCAAGAAGGCGGCCCTGATCACGGCCGCAGCCCTCCTCTTTGGAACGGTGTCCGGCGGCACCATGGTGGGCATCAATATGGTGGCGGACTACTACAACCGGCAGCAGAACCCCGCCAGGACGGAGCTGACCACGGCCCCGGCGGAGACGGAGGCAGCGGCGGACGGCTCAGACGGCGGCAGCCAGACGGTGAGCAGCACCCGGGTGAGCGCCGTGCTGGATGTCTCCGACATCGTGGAGAAGGCCATGCCGTCGGTGGTGGCCATCAACAACAAGATGCTGCTCCAGAGCAACAACTGGTTCTTCGGCCCCCAGCAGTATGAGGCCACGGGAGCCGGCTCCGGCATCATCATCGGGCAGAACGACACGGAGCTTCTGATCGTCACCAACAACCACGTGGTGGAGAACTCCGAGGACCTTCAGGTGGTGTTCATCGACAACCAGGCGGTGGAGGCCAAGATCAAGGGCACGGACGTGGAGAATGACCTGGCGGTGGTGGCGGTTCCCCTGGAGAACATTCCGGCGGACACCATGAGCCAGATTTCCATCGCCACCATGGGGGACTCCGACAGCCTGAAGGTGGGCCAGGGAGTCATCGCCATCGGCAACGCCCTGGGCTACGGACAGTCCGTGACGGTGGGCTACATCAGCGCCCTGGACCGGGAGGTGCGCACCAGCGACGACAATATCACCAGGAACCTGCTCCAGACGGATGCGGCCATCAACCCCGGCAACAGCGGCGGCGCGCTGCTGAACATGAAGGGGGAGGTCATCGGCATCAACTCCGCCAAGTATTCCGACACGGACGTGGAGGGCATGGGGTACGCCATCCCCATCACGGCGGTGCAGGACATCATCAACGACCTGATGAACACCAAGACCCGCACGGAGGTGGACCAGAGCAAGCAGGGCTATCTGGGCATCCAGGGCCTGACCATCGATGAGACCTATTCCTCCACCTTCGGAATGCCCCAGGGCGTCTACGTGTACGAGATCATCGAGGGCGGGGCGGCCTCCAAGACGGATCTGCAGGCCAAGGACATCATCACCAAGTTTGACGGCTCCTCCGTCCGCACCATGGAGGATCTCCAGCAGATGCTCACCTACTACGAGGGCGGGGACACGGTGACCCTGACGGTTCAGAGGCTGGAGAACGGCCAGTACGTGGAGCACGAGATCTCCATCACCCTGGACTACAAGCCGGCGGAGGACGCGGCGCAGAACTGAGCGGCGCCCAGACGGTTCATTCACAAAAATAATACCTTGCCTCCCATTTTCTTCGGTGCTATAATCTAAGAAAATGAGAACGGGGAGCTTGCCGGGAGCAGGCTGAGAGGAAACTGGACTGTTTCGACCCGATGACCTGATGTGGGTAATGCCAACGTAGGGACCTGAGGCGATGTGGAGAGAGGGCATGCGTTGCATGTCCTCTTTGCAGTATAGTTTTCCCCCGGGAAGGAGGATACAGATGATAAGAAGAGGCAGAAAATCGTTCAATGTGAAAAAGCTGGCGGCGGCAGGGCTGCTCACCGCGGTGGCGGTGGCGTGCTCGCCCTTCAGCATTCCGGTGGGGGCTTCCCAGTGCTTTCCGGTGCAGCACATGGTGAATGTGCTGGCGGCGGTGTTCCTGGGGCCCTGGTACGGGGTGGCCATGGCCTTTGTCACCAGCCTGATCCGGAATATGCTGGGGACGGGGAGCCTGCTGGCCTTCCCGGGGAGCATGTGCGGCGCCCTGCTCTGCGGCCTGGCCTTCGCGGGGACCAAGCGGCTGTGGCTGACCTACGCGGCGGAGGTCCTCGGCACGGGAGTCCTGGGCGGCCTGGCGGCCTGGCCGGTGGCGGTCCTGGTGATGGGCAAGGAGGCGGCTCTGTTTGCCTACGTGCTGCCGTTTCTGGTGTCCACTGTGGGCGGCACAGCCATCGCCGCAGCGGTGATCGCCGTGCTCCGCAGAAACGGGGGCTTCGCCTTCATGAAAGAGGCGGTGAGGCGATGAGCCGGGAGCAGTCCGGGATCCGGGCATGGAGGGACGAGGACCTTGGGCGGCGGCTCCTGGCCCAGGTGAGGGATCGGCGTCCCAGGGTGCACTGCATCACCAACCTGGCGGCGGGGCCGGACGTGGCCAACATTCTGCTGGCGGCTGGCGCCGCCCCCATCCTGGCCCAGGCAAAGGAGGAGGCGGGGGAGATCGCCGCGGCCTGCAGCGCCGCGGTGTTAAACTTCGGAACCCCTGACCGGGAGAAGCTGGAGGCGATCCGGGCCGCCGGCAGGCGTGCGAAGGAGGCGGGAGTGCCGGTGATCGCGGATCCTGTGGGAGCGGGGGCCAGCCCCTGGAGAAGGGAGCGGATCCTGGAGATCCTGGGCGAGATCCGGCCGGATGTGATCCACTGCAATTTCTCCGAGGCCCTGGTGCTCCTGGGCAATCCCCGGGAATTTCACGGGGTGGACAGCGCCCAGGCCGGCCTGGAGGAGCGGTTGGCAGCCGCCGCCGGCACGGCGGAGAAGTACGGCTGCGCGGTGCTCCTAAGCGGTCGGGAGGACGTGGCCGCGGGGGAGGGCATGACCCGGGTGATCCGCGGCGGCAGCCAGGCCATGGGGCTGATCACCGGCACCGGCTGCATGCTCTCGGCCCTGATCGGCGCCTTCTGCGGCGCCCAGGGGAGGGAGAGCCGGGATCTGCTCGCCGGTGCGACGGCGGCTTCCTCCTTCTGGAAGGCCTGCGGGGAGGCGGCGTGGAGGCAGACAGAGGAGGCCGGCGGCGGCGCGGGAACCTTTCACGTGAAATTGTTCGACGCGGCCAGCCAGATGAGAGAATGGAGGGAAGACATTGAAGATATCGGCAGATAGAATGAGGCTTTACGCGGTGACGGACCGGTCCTGGCTGAAGGGCGGGGAGACCCTGGAGGAGGCGGTGCAGGCCGCCCTGGCGGGGGGAGTCACCATCCTGCAGCTGCGGGAGAAGCACGCATCCCACGGGGAGCTGGTGGCGGCGGCCAGGAGGCTGAAGCCGGTCTGTGAAGCATACGGGGTGCCCCTGATCATCGACGACAACGTGGAGGCGGTTCTGGAATCCGGTGCGGACGGCGTCCATGTGGGCCAGGAGGACATGGCTGTGGCGGAGGCCAGGCGCATTTTGGGGCCGGACAAGATCATCGGGGCCAGCGCCCACAGCGAGGCGGAGGCCAGGGAGGCCGTCCGCCAGGGGGCGGATTATCTGGGGTGCGGCGCGGTGTTCGCCACGGCCACCAAGAACGACACCACCCCCCTGTCCAGGGAGGAGCTCAGGAGGATCTGCCGCTGCGTGGAGGTGCCGGCGGTGGCCATCGGCGGCATCACGGAGGCCAACTGCATGGAGCTGGCGGCGTCGGGAATCGCGGGAATCGCCGTGGTCAGCGCCATCTTCGCCGCGGAGGACAAGAGGGCGGCGGCCCGCAGGCTGCGGCTTCTGGCGGAGCGGATTGCCGGGAAGAGGCGGGCGGTGCTCACCATCGCGGGCAGCGACTGCAGCGGCGGCGCGGGGATTCAGGCGGATTTGAAGACCATGCTGGCCAACGGGGTCTACGGCATGAGCGCCATCACGGCCCTCACCGCCCAGAACACCACCGGCGTCTACGGGATCCTGGAGTCCACGCCGGAATTTCTCGCCTCCCAGCTGGACTGCATTTTCGGAGACATCCGCCCGGACGCGGTGAAGACGGGGATGGTCAGCAGCGCGGGTCTGATCCGGGTGATCGGTGAGAAATTGAAGGAGTACGGGGCGGAGCACATCGTGGTGGACCCGGTGATGGTGTCCACCAGCGGGTCCAAACTCCTTCAGGAGGAGGCGATGGAGGCGCTGACCTCTGTGCTTCTGCCCGTGGCGGAGGTAATCACCCCCAACATCCCGGAGGCGGAGGTCCTCTCGGGGATGGAGATCGCCTCGGCGGCAGATATGGAGACGGCGGCGGAGAAGATTTTCCGCGCCTACGGCTGCGCCGTCCTCTGCAAGGGGGGACACAGCTTAAACGACGCCAACGACCTGCTCTGCGACGGGGAGGGCTGCACCTGGTTTGCGGGGAGGAAGATCGACAACCCCAACACCCACGGAACCGGCTGCACCCTGTCCAGCGCCATCGCCGCCAACTTGGCCAAGGGCATGGAGCTCAGGGAGGCGGTGGCTGTGGCGAAGGAGTATATTTCCGGGGCTTTGGCGGCGGGACTGGATCTGGGAAAGGGATCCGGCCCATTGGACCACGGATTCGCGGTGGATTTCAGCGGAAAAACAGAGTGAAGACACATGGAGGATGACAATGATCAAGAATATAGTGTTTGACATGGGGAACGTGCTGGTGGCCTACGACGAGGACCTGACCTGCCGTCAGTTCATGGAGGAGGGGACGGAGGAGTATGGCCGGGTGAAGGCCGCCGTGTTCGGCTCCCAGGAGTGGGTGCTCTTGGACATGGGGGTGATCTCCGAGGAGGAGGGCCTGCGCCGGATGAAGAACCGCCTGAAGACGGACCGGGAGAGGGAGCTGGCGGAGAAATGCTTCCGCCACTGGCATGAATTCTGCATGTGGACCATCCCGGGAGCGGCGGAGGTCATCCGGGAATTGAAGGGGAGGGGGTACGGCATTTACCTGTGCTCCAACGCCTCCGTGCGCCTTCTGACCTGCTATCCCCAGGTGATTCCGGCGGTGGACTGCTTTGACGGCATCCTGTTCTCCGCGGAGGAGAAACTGATAAAGCCCCAGAGGGAGCTCTACCAGAGATTCTTCGAGCGGTTTGGGCTGAGGGCGGAGGAGTGCTTCTTCGTGGACGATCAGCCGGTGAACATCGAGGGGGCGGCAGCCTGCGGAATGCAGGGCTGCTGCCATGAGAAGGCGGAGGACGCCTCCACCCTGAGAAGAGAGCTGGAGGAGTTCCTTACGCCTCCCAGCGGCCAGACGCCCCGCAGGGGAGAATGAGGCCGCTCTCCGTCACCGGAAGCCCGATCTCCTCAGAGCGGACGGTGCCCCCGTGGGAGGGGACGATCTCCGTCCCGATGAGGTAGGACAGCACCGCCGGCGCCAGGCCGGTGGTGTAGGAGTTGATGAGGAAGAAGAGGGGCTCCTGGGAGAGGAGGCTGGCGCAGAGCTTCACCAGGGGATGGATGGCATCCTCAATCTTCCAGATCTCCCCCTTGGGGCCTCTCCCGTAGGAGGGGGGATCCATGATGACGGCGTCGTAATGGTTGCCCCGGCGGATCTCCCGCTCCACGAATTTCACGCAGTCGTCCACAATCCAGCGGATGGGGGCGGACTCCAGCCCAGAGGAGCGGGCGTTCTCCTTCGCCCAGGTGACCATGCCCTTGGAGGCGTCCACGTGGGTGACGGAGGCCCCCGCCTGGGCCGCCGCCAAGGTGGCTCCGCCGGTGTAGGCGAACAGGTTTAAGACCTTCACCGGCCGCCCGGCGGTCCGGATCTTCTCGCCGAACCAATCCCAGTTGGCCGCCTGCTCCGGGAACAGGCCGGTGTGCTTGAAGCTGAAGGGCTTTAAGTTGAAGGTCAGCCCCCTGTAGCCGATGGTCCACTGCTCCGGCAGGTCAAAAAATTCCCACTCGCCGCCGCCCCGGGAGCTGCGGTGATAGTGGCCGTTCATGTGTTTCCACCCCTTATGTCTCCTGGGGGTGTCCCAGATCACCTGGGGGTCCGGGCGCACCAGCAGGTAGCGGCCCCATCTCTCCAGCTTTTCCCCCTTGGAACAATCAATCACTTCGTAATCTTTCCAGCCGTCAGCAATCCACATAACAATCCTCTTTCTCTCAAAACAGAGACCGGAGAGATTCCGGTCCCATTGATGTGCAATATAGTGAGTCCAGTATAGCGAAAAAAGGTGAAATTGTAAAGAAATCGAAAGATATTTACCTCCCTTTCCAGTTGAATATTTTCCCATTAATTGTTAGAATGGACACAAGGGTCAAAAATGAATCAGACAGAAGGGGAATTTGCCCCATTCCATACATGGAGGAAATGCAGTATGAACAAGATGAAGCTGGCGGTGCTCGCGGCCGCCGCCGTGATGACGGCTGGGATGACGGCGGTCACTTCCTGGGCGGCGGAAGGCTGGAGCAAGCAGAATAATACCTGGGTTTACTACGATTCCCAGGGGTATTTGATCAGGGATGAGTGGAAGAAGGGAGCGGACAATCAGTGGCGCTACCTGAACGGAGACGGGGTCATGGCGGTGAACGAGTGGGTGGACGACACCTACTACGTGGACGAGAATGGCCTGATGATCGCCAACAAGTGGCTGCGGATCGCCAGCGACGAGGAGGGGGCTGTGAACGGCTACTTCTGGTACTATTTTGACAGTTCCGGCAAGGTGGAGACGGACGACTGGAAGAAGATCGACGGCTACTGGTACTATTTTGACGACGACGGGGTGATGCAGACCGGCTGGGTGGACGACGATGTCTATTACTGCGACGGCAGCGGGCGGATGCTCACCGGATGGCAGCTTCTCATGCCCTCGGACGATGAGGAGTACGACGACGGCAAGGTCAGCCCCGGGGACATGGACGACGACGGCAAGGTGTGGTTCTATTTCTCCGCCAACGGGAAGAAGTACACGCCGGACGTCTCAGGGGACGAGTGCGACATCCACAAGATCGGGGATGATTACTACTGCTTCAACGCGGACGGCGAGATGCAGACCGGCTGGGTCAACATGAAGAATGCCGGAAACGCGGGGGAGAGCATCGCGGATTACTCCTACTTCGGGCCGGACGGACGGGCGAGAAAGGGCTGGCTGGCCCTCTATCCGCCGGATGAGCTGTCCGGGTACGACGGGGTGGTGGAGTGGTTCTACTTCTCCAGCAAGGGCGAGCCGGAGGTGGGCCCTGCGGAGGGGGATGCCACCGCGTCCGATTTCGTGAAGATCAACGGGGAGACCTACCTCTTCAATGAGAAGGGCAACCCGGTGTACGGCATCCAGAAGATTAATTACGGCGACTCCGGGGAGTACACCACCTACGCCTTCGGCACCAACCGGGGCAACTGCGTGATGACCAAGGGCGAGCGGGTGAAGCTGGAGGAGGCGGACGGCACCATCTCCGAATTCTACTTCTCCAACAGTGGCCAGGGATTCACCGGCGTGAGAAACGGATATCTCTACTATCTGGGCAAGCTGCAGAAGCTGGACAGCGGCATGAAGTACGACATCGTGTCCATCCCGGACGGCGACGGGTGGAACAACTATGTGGTGTCCAGCAGCGGAAAGGTGATGCGTTCCACCACCGTGAAGAACGCCGACGGAGTGAAGTACAAGACCAACAGCAGCGGCATGATCGCGGAGATCGACGGGGAGCCGGCTGGGGACGGACACTTCGAGGATCCGGTGGAGCCGTCCTACTATGATTGACGGACGTCTGGCTGGAAAGCCATAGGACAGAGGATAATGAAAAACAGAGGCCGGGGCGACTCATGGGAGCCGCCCCGGCCTCTGTTTTTTGGAGCCAGGCTTTAATCCAGCGCCTTCAGCAGGGCGTCCACCGCCTCCTCCCTGGTGGCCCAGGAGGTCACCAGGCGGATGGCCTGATGGCTGTCGTCGATCCTGGCCTGGATGTTGAAGGAGAAGTCGGCGGACAGCTTCTCGATCAGCTCGTCGGAGAAGATGGGGAAGAGCTGGTTGCTGACGGAGCGGGAGTAGAAGGAGAAGCCTCTCTCCTCCAGCCCGGCTCTCAGGCGGTCCGCCAGGCGGGAGGAGTGTCCGGCCATCTCGTAGAAGAGCCCGTCGGTGAACAGGGTCTCAAACTGGATGCCCAGGAGCCAGCCCTTGGCCAGCATGCCGCCCCGCTGTTTGATCATGTAGCGGAAATCCTGGTCGATCTGGGGGTTTAAGATCACCACAGCCTCGCCGAAGAGGGCTCCGTTCTTGGTGCCGCCGATGTAAAATACGTCCGTGAGGGCGGCGATGTCCGCCAGGGTGAGATCGTTTGCGGAGCTGGCGAGGGCAGCTCCCAGACGGGCTCCGTCCAGGAAGAGGTAGAGCCCCCTCTGGCGGCAGAGATGGGACAGGGCTTCCAGCTCCGCCTTGGTGTACTGAGTACCGATCTCCGTGGTGTTGGAGATGTAGACCATCTTCGGTTTCACCATGTGCTCATCCGGGTGGGAGTCCAGAATCTCCAGGACCATGGCGGGGGTCACCTTGCCGTCCGGGTCCGGGAGGGTGAGAACCTTGTGGCCGGTGGCCTCCACGGCTCCGGTCTCATGGACGTTGATGTGGCCGGTGGAGGCGCAGATCACCGCCTCCCAGGGCTTTAAGGCGGCGGCGATCACCGTCAGGTTGGCCTGGGTGCCGCCCACGAGAAAGTGGACGGAGGCGTCGGGGCGGCCGATCTCCCGGCGGATCAGCTCTCTGGCGTGTCCGCAGTGCTCCTCGTCCATGCCGTAGCCGGTGTGCTGGGTGAGGTTGGTCTCCATCAGGGCCTCGAGGATCCGGGGATGGGCCCCCTCGCTGTAGTCGTTGGTAAAGCTGTACATGTATTTGTCTCCTTCCTTAATGTGCTTAACTTTCTACCTATCATAGCGCAGCCGGGCGGGAAAGTCCAGCGAATTTCCATATACCAGTTTTACGTTTCCTGTGATAAAATCATAATAACTGACTGACGGAAAGACGGCACAGAGAAGCGGAGGAGGCGGACGGCATGGATGATTTCAGAGAGGACAGGGGAGGAAAGTCCCCGGCGTCGGGGATGGAGCAGTTTCGGACGAGGATATCCGGGAACAACATGGGATTTCTCATGGGGGAGGAGCACTCCCCGAGGCAGATGGTGGAATTTTTGAACTCCGGGGCCATGTTCCGGGGATTTGACGATGTGATCAAGAGCATGTATCCGGGGGAGGACCTGGGCGCGCGCCTCACAAAAGGGATGGAGGCGCTGACGGGGGAGAACCATGACAGCGTGGCCAGAAAGGTGAGAAACTGGCTGAACGGCCGCAATGCCCCCCAGAGCCGGGAGACATTGTTTCAGATCAGCTTCGTCCTGGGGCTTGGGGAGGAGCAGGCGTCCAGGCTTCTGGGAATGGTGGACGGCATGGGGATCCACTACCGGAACCCGGACGAGCTGGTGTACGCCTATGCCCTGCGGGCGGGGCTTAGCTGGAAGGAGGCCATCAGGCTGAAGGCGAAGGCGTTAGAGATCATGGAGGAGCGCAGGAGCGGGGCGGACGGGGAGGAGACGGTCTACACCCGGCAGCTGCGGGAGGCCTTCCTGTCGGTGAAGACGGAGGAGGATCTGATGAATTTCTTCCGTCAGAACGGGCGGCGGCTGGGAAGACTCCACGAGACGGCCTACCGGAAGTTTGTGGAGCTCTTGGAGATTCTGAGAAAGCCGGAGAGCGAGAGGGATATCGCCGGCCCGGCGGGGGAGGAGGAGAAGGCCTACACCATGGAGGAGATCATTTCCAACTACCTGGGGATGAACGTGCCGGAGGGGCGCAGGCTGGGGAATATGACCCCCCTTCAGAAGCTGGTGAAGAAGTACTGGCCCAACGAGAGCAGCCTGGTGAATATGCGAAACCGGAAGGAGGATGTGAGCCGGAAGGTGATGATTCTGCTCTACCTGATCATCGAGAGCTACAACGAGGAGGACTGGGACGAGGACGGCTGGGATGAGGATGGCTGGGACGACTGGGAGGAGGACGAGGACGGCGACACCCGCCTGGAGATCCGCCTGGAGAAGCTGAACCTGTTCCTGGACGCATACGGGATGAACCTGCTGGACCCGGGAAATGCCTTTGACCTGCTGGTGCTCTACGCCATGCGGGCGGAGGAGATGGGGGAGCAGATGGAGATGGTGATGGACGAACTGTACACCGGCCAGGGCAGGCGGAAAAAAGATTAAGAATCCGCCTGGTCCGTCCGATATAATGACTGAGAAAGGGTGAGGAGGTGAGGCCATGAGCGCGAGAGAATGCAGGAGAGAGGGGGAAATCCTGAGGCTGGGAGGCGTGGATTACCGGCTGGAAGCGGTGGAGGGTCAGGGCGGCAGCTCCATCGTCTATCGGGCGTCCTATGAGGATGGGCTAAACCGGGGCTACTATCACCGAGTGCTGGTGAAGGAGCTGTTTCCCTATGAGGAGAGCGGAGCCGTTTACCGGGACGAGGAGGGCTGGGTCTGCTGCCGCCCGGACGGGCGGGAGCTGTTTGAGACCTGCCGCAGGGGTTTTATCCAGGGGAACCAGGCGAATCTGGAGCTTTTGGCCCAGCTTCCGGAGCAGATTTCCGGAAATATCAACTCCTACGAGGCCTACGGCACCCTGTACTCGGTGCTGGCGGTCCACGGGGGAGAAACCCTGGAACAGATTCTGGAGAAGAGGGATGGGCGGCCGGATCTCAAATGGGCGGCCGGCATCTGCCTGCAGGTGCTGGAGGCTCTGGAGGGATTTCACCGGAGGGGCCTGCTCCACCTGGACGTGAGCCCGGACAATATCCTGGTTTTGAAGGGGCGGGTGCTCCTCATCGACTACAACAGCGTCCTGCGCCAGGGAAAGGGATGGGAGAAGGGACTGATCCTCAGCGTGAAGGAGGGGTACACGGCCCCTGAGGTTCGGCTGGGATCGGTGAGCCAGATCGGACCGGCCTCCGACTTGTTCGGAGTCTGCGCCGTCTTTTTCCGCATGGTGGCGGGGAGAAGGCTGACGGTGGAGGATCTCACCGGACAGGGTCCTGGGCGCAGGCTGAAGGAGGAGGGAGCCCTGGCGGGGGAGCCGGAATCCGCCGTCTGGCAGGCGGCAAAGATCGCCGCCCGCGGGCTGCATGTGCTGGCCCGGAGGCGGTACCCGTCGGCGGAGGAGATGAGAAGAGATCTGGAGGAGCTGATCCTCCGCCTGGAGGGCAGAGGTGTCTCCCACAGCGCACTCTGGGAGAGCGGCCGCAGAAGACGAGGCCAGCTGAAAGAGGAGGGCTTTCTGGAGCGCCGCCTGGCGAGGCGGGGCGGGGAGCGGGAAACCATGCCCGGGGGAGGGGAAGAGATCTCCGGGGCGGAAGAGTGCTTTCTCCGGCTGAAGGCGGGGGAGAATCTTCTGCTCTCTGGCCCGGGAGGAATGGGAAAGAGCCGGTTTCTCCAGGAACTTTTGCGGCGGGGGACAAGGCGCTACAGCCCCAAGGAGCCGGCGGTGGTCCTCATCCCGCTGGCGGATTACCAGGAGGCGGGGGAGTCTGGAAATTATATCCGGAAGAGCCTGCTTCGGAGCCTGCAGCCGGAGGAGGGGGCGGACGGGGAGGACACTGCCCTGGCCAGGCTGGAGGAGATTTTTGACCTGCCCCTGGGAAGAGGAGGGGGCTGCATTCTGCTCCTGGACGGGTTAAATGAATCGGGGGAGAGGAATCAGGGCCTCATCCGGGAGATGGAGGAGCTGGGGAGAAAGCCGGGGGTGGGGATCCTGGTGACGGACCGGACAGATGCCGTGAAGGAGTACGGCCTGCGGGATTTCTCCTCCTGGGAGCTCTGCCCACTGGGAAGGGAGCAGGTTCTGGACAAGCTGAGGGAGTGCGGGCTGGAAATCCCCCGGGAGGCAGCCGCCTCGGAGAGGGACGGGATGCTGCGCCTGCTGTCCAACCCCATGATGCTCTCCCTCTACTGCCGGACAGCGGAGTTTCGGAGGGAGAACGGGGAGACAGACGGGGAGGAGGACGGATGGAGGGAGCTGCCGAGGACCATGGATGGGATGACCGGGAGCTATCTGGAGACCTTCTTCACGCGGCAGATGAGGGCGGACTCGGGGAACCGCCGGCTGCAGCTGGTTCACGGGTATGTGCTCCGCCATCTGCTCCCGGCCGCCGCCGGGGAGATGAAGCGGCGGGGGAGAAACCTTCTCACGTTCCGGGAAATGTTTGACTTGGCGGGGCAGAGCTGCCGCCGGCTGCGCTCCCGGGAGTTTGCCCTGGCATTTCCGGAGTATGCGGGGAAATCCCGCCTGATGCTGGAGGGCGTGGGAGGCGAGGGAGAGTGGTTCGACTACGCGGTGGAGGAGCAGCTGGTGGAGCAGATGGGTCTGCTGACCAAGAGTGAGGGCGGCAACTACCGCCTGATCCACGACAATTTCCTGGACTGCCTGGCAGCCAAAGGGGAGGAGAACCGGCAGCGCCTGGCGGGAATCCAGGCCGCTCGCCTGAGAAGAAGGCTGGGGGTCGGTCTCCTGGCCGCCTGCGTGCTGGCGGGAGCGGGAATCACTGTTTTCCGGCTGACGGCGGGGCGGGGATTCTCGGAGAAGGAGAAGCAGGTGATGGGGAATGCGGCCCAGAGGCTGCTGATCAATCTCCAGCTGGTGGATTTGCAGCTGGCCGGACAGGGGCAGATTCTGGAGGAGGCTTCCTCCGAGGAGGTCCTGGCAGGGGAAGCCTCTGGCCGGCGGTGGCTGGAGACCGCCATCGGGCGAAAGCGGGAGGAACAGGCCCACTATCAGGTGATGACGGGGGACGGGGAGAGTTGGCTGGAGGAGCTGGAACAGCTGGACACGGATATCCCCCTGGATCTTTTGGGGGAGCTGTACGTGATGCCGGCGGAGCTGGAGGGCGTGACGGATGAGGCCATGGGCCATCTGGAGACATCTCTCTGCGACCCGTCAAGTCCATACAGGACCAGGGATCAGAGAAAACCGCTGGTGGACGCCTACGGGGCTTATCTGGAGGCTGTGGGGGACGTGTGCTACCTGAAAATGAACCTGGTGGTGTCGGAGATGGATGAGGAGAGCCGCAGCCTGGTGCTGGACGGGGCGGCGCAGATGGAGGTGTTCAAGGACGCCATGCTGGACTACCCCATAAACCCGGAGAGGGAGGAGGGGGAGCGGCTGCTGGAGGCCGCCGAGAATCGCCTGGAGGCCGCCAGAGGGGAGCTGCGGCAGCAGAACTTCCCCATGGAGGCCGGTGGATGGTAGTGCAGGGCATAGAAATGTGGGAGGAGGCTGGGAGTGAGAGAGAAAAAGAGAGGAAAAACGGGAATATGGGCGCTCCTGGCGGCGCTGGCTGTGGGTTTGATGCTGGCGTGCCTGGCAGGCTGCGGCGGGAAGGACGGCGGATACCGGATTCTGGTGGACGACTTCGCGGAGATCACCCTGGCCCAGGATGGCGACAGCGCGGCCTACGACCGCGCCCTGGGGGCGGTGGGGGCCTACCTGGAGAACCCGGGGGAGGAGACGCTGCAATACGCCCTCTCGGAGGTGACGGAGGTGCGGGAGAAGATGGAGGCGGACGGGGCGAATCTGAAGCCCTATGAGCTGAGGGAGGAGCTGGTTCCCGTTCTGGAGAGCTATGGCCTGGACCGGGAGGAGTATGTGATCAACGCCGATATGCGGGCCAGCTACCTTTCCGGCTATGTGGAGAGCCTGAAAAATCTGGAGTTTTATCTGGAACTGGCGGAGATTATGGGGCCGGAGAATCCCAGCCCCACCCTGGAGTTCCTCTACGGATTTCGGAGTGAGTACCAGAGCTATACCAGGGATTTCTGCTACTATGGCATCAACTACTGGTTTGCGGACTGGGAGGGGGAGGAGCTGGCCTACGTGCAGGAGCAGGTGCTGGACCACCTGGAGTCCTTCGGCACAGACGGGGCAGTCTGGGAGGACAGCCGGGAGGGCGCGGAGCGAAAGCTGAACCTCTGCCTGGGACAGATGGAGGAGTGCCAGCGGGGCTTTGAGGAGTACCTGGGGGAGATCCAGAGAGAACTCTACGAGATGGAGGCGGAGCAGCCATAGATGGAAAAGAGAGCGGCTTGCCGGCTGCAGTGAAAAGCTCCGGGCTGCGGATGAAACCCGCAGCCCGGAGCTTTTAAAGAATAATAGGAAGAGTATTATGCCCGGCATGGCCGGGATAAGAAGGATCAATTGAGTTTTTTTGCCAGTCCCTTCATGAAAGCCAGAGCCAGCTGCTGATCGCTGGGGGACAGGGAGGTAAAGAGGGAGAGACATTGGCTCTGCTCGTCGGTCAGCCCCTGAAGATTCCTGCCCGGCTCGAAAAATTCTGCGATGGAGATACCAAATCCCCGGCACAGCTTGTGCAGGGTGGGAAGGGACGGCATATTGTCCTTATGTAACATGGTGTTTAATGTGGAGTACGGGATCCCGGAGGCTTTGGAGAGCTGGTAGTAGGTCCAGTTCCGCTCGGCGCAGAGTCCGCGGATGCGCTCCAGTGGATTGATATCGTTCATGCCTGACCTCGCTGTTCATTCATTCTGTATTCTCTTATAATAGCTGAATATGGCCCAAACGCATAGATATAAATAGGCAAAATATGGATAACGGAAAAACAGACTAGAGCGGCGGGGACAGGCCGGACAACGGCAGAAAAAGCAGTGACACACTGACGGAAAGACGATATAATGGGGGAACAGAAGGGCGAGGAAAAAAGTTTCAGGGAGGGAGAAATCCCTGTGCTACACTGAGGCTGTAGCAAAAAACGCTGAGGAAGCGAAGAAAAGGAGGATGTATATGAAAATGAAGAAAAAAGTGTCGGTTATGCTGCTGGCGGCAGCGGCGGCTCTCTGTATGGCGGCGACGGCTTTCGGGGCTGGGAATTCAGCCACAGCCATAAGCGGGACGAAGGGCACGAAGAAGTCGGAAGATTTTGACCTGCTCTTTGACGGCAGCGTGGGGACGAAATGGTGCACGCTGATGCCGGATCCCTATGTGATCTTCAGCCTTCCCTCCGCCCAGTCCATCACCGGCTACACCCTGGTGACGGGCAGCGACAGCAACCGATGGCTGGGGAGAAATCCCAAATCCTGGACACTCTACGGCTGCAACTCGGCCACAGCTCCGGGGGTGGACGACAGCGGCTGGACGGTGATCGACACGGTGACGGACGACGACACCATGAAGAATGCCAGCAGCGCCGCCTACACTTTTAACTTGGATCAGGCGGCCCCCGCTTACCAGTACTATAAGTTCCAGGTGGACAAGAAGGGGCAGACCATGCAGCTCTCGGAGCTGATCTTAAACTACCCCGGCAGCAGCCAGACGGTGCAGCAGCTGGTAGGAGGATCGTACGGCACCAACAATCTCACCGAGGGAGCGGAGAAGCTCTTAGACGGAAGGGCGGATACCAAGTGGTGCACCGCTGACACAGAGCCGTGGATCATTTTCCGCATGACCCAGCCCACGTCGGCCAAGGGCTATTACATGGTGACGGGCAACGACAACAGTCAGTACCCGGGGAGAAATCCCAAGTCCTGGACCCTCTACGGCTGCAACGCCGACACAGCCCCCGATGAGGACTACGGCGGCTGGGAGGTGGTGCACCAGGTGACGGATGATGCGACCATGGAGGACAGGAACGGAACCGCCTACTACTTTGCCCTGGATCAGGCCAGCCCGGCATACGAATACTACATGCTCAAGGTCAGCGAGAAGAACTCGTTTGTGATGCAGCTCTCTGAGTTTGCCATCGACTATGAGGGGCTTTCTTACTCCTTCACGGGCCTTGGCGGCAGCCAGACCACCGCGGAGAACGGCGGCGGCGGAATCACCGGCACCCTGACCTGCGGCAGCTGCGCCGGCAGAGGCGAGAACCACTGCTTCGTCTGCCAGGGAAGCGGATGGGATCCCCTGGGCGAGGTGTGTGAAAACTGTGACGGCAGAGGCGAGGTGACCTGCACCGCCTGCAACGGGACCGGACACCTGTGATGCAATTGCGGACCGGGCATCTGTGAGATGATGTAATTATTGACATTACATCCGCGGGCTGATATAATTCATCTGATAAGGGGGGGGAGAGGCAGAATGCAGATTTCCAGCAGATTTACCATAGCAGTGCATATATTTGTGTGCATCCATGTGTTCGGAGGAGAGAGCAAGATCACCAGCGAGTTTCTGGCGGACAGCGTGAATGTGAATCCGGTGGTGATCCGCCGCATTCTCTCCCAGCTGAGAAATGCCGGGCTGGTGAATGTACAGCGGGGCAGCGGCGGGGCGTCCATGGCCAAGCCGCCGGAGGAGATCACCTTCCTGGACATTTACCGGGCGGTGGAGTGCGTGGAGGAGGGAACTCTCTTTCATTTCCACGAGAATCCCAATCCCAGCTGTCCGGCGGGGAGGAACATCCACCGCATTCTGGACGGCCGGCTGGAGCAGGTGCAGGCGGCTATGGAGCGGGAGCTGGCGGGAATCACCCTGGCGGATGTGATGAGGGATGCGGACCGCTGCGTGAGAGAGGACGGACATACGGGAAAAAACGAATAGCAGCAGAATAGGAACGGCGCTTGCCGCAGAATACAGAGTATTTTGCGGCAGGCGCTTTTTGCGCGGCAAGCCCGGCAAATTATGTTCGATATAACTATTTTTAGATGTAACTATTGACATTACAACGGAGATATGCTAAAACATAGTTGTAATAAAGACGATTACAATAAAAAAAGAAAACGGAGGTATCTGAGATGAAGATTGCGGTTGTATGTGCAAATGGAAAAGAAGGAAAGCTGCTGGTGAAGGAGGCTCTGGACCGTGGTCTGGACGTGACGGCTGTGGTGCGCGGGGAGAATCGGAGCGCGGCTGAGCAGGTGATCGCGAAGGATCTGTTCCAGCTGACAGCGGAGGATCTGAAGGGCTTTGACGTGGTGATCGACGCCTTCGGCGCTTGGACGGAGGAGACTCTGCCCCAGCACAGCACGTCCTTAAAGCATCTGTGCGACATTCTCTCCGGCACGGATACCCGCCTGCTGGTGGTGGGAGGCGCGGGAAGCCTCTACGTGAACCCGGAGCACACGGTCCAGGTGGCGGACGGACCGGATTTCCCGGATGCCTTTAAGCCCCTGGCCTCCGCCATGGCCAAGGCCCTGAACGAACTGCGGGGGAGAGAGGACGTGAGATGGACCTACGTGAGCCCGGCAGCGGACTTCCAGGCGGATGGAGCCAGGACTGGAAAGTACATCCTGGGAGGCGAGGAGCTGACCGTAAACGCCAGGGGAGAGAGCGTGATCAGCTATGCCGACTACGCCGTCGCCATGATCGACGAGGCGGTGAAGGGCGGCCATATCCGCGAGAGAATCAGCGTGGTGGGGGAGTGAGTCCCGGAGAATTTTTTCCAAAGATTTAACTGAAAGCAAATGGACAACCTCCGCCCCGCTGGGGTATAATAAGAGCGCTTAAAGCTGATAATCAGTGGGGATTAAGGAGGTAAGAGAGAATGTACAAACTGATCGCGTGTGATCTGGACGAGACGCTGTACGGCAACGACCGCACCATCCCGGCCCGGAACGTGGAGGCAATCAAACGGGCGTCGGAGCTGGGGGTGAAGTTTATCCCGGCCACGGGGCGGGGGTACAACTCGGTGCGGGAGACCCTGGTGGATCTGGGGCTGCTGGACAAGGAGGGAGAGTACGTGATCTCCTACAACGGGGGAGCCATCACGGAGAATAAGGGAAACCGCCTGCTGCATTTCCAGGGGCTGCCCTTTGAGGAGGCGGAAGAACTCTACCGCCGCGGCCTGAACTACGACGTCTGCATCCACGTCTACACCAGGGAGATGGTTTACGCCTACAACATCACCCAGGAGGAGATCGCGCGCCTGTCCAAGCGGATGCAGGTGACGGAGGTGTTTGACCGGGATCTCCAGTTCTTGGCCGGGCAGGACATCGCCAAGGTATTGTACGAGAATCGGGATTTCGACTATCTGAAGAAGATCGAGGAGGAATTGAAGGACATCACGGGAAATATGGACGTCAGCTTCTCCTCCAACCGCTATATCGAGTTCAACTCCAAAGGCGTCACCAAGGGCGCAGGACTCCGCTTTGTGGCCGAGATGCTGGGCATCAAGCGGGAGGAGACCATCGCCATCGGGGACAATTTCAACGATCTCTCCATGATCCAGGAGGCCGGCCTGGGGGTGGGCGTGCAGAACACCATCCAGGGGATGCGGCAGTACTGCGACTACATCACGGAGGCCAACAACGACGAGGGCGGCGTGGGAGAGGTCATCGAGAAGTTTATCCTGAACCCAGCGGACAACAGATAAATCGATCCATCCAAAAAACGATCCTTCCGAGATCGGCGGCAGCCGCGCCCGCGGCGGGCTACCGCTTCAGGAGGCCGGAAAACTGGCTGCGTATGTCTTCCAGTTTTCTGGCCTTTTCCAGTCCTCCCCCCAGGGCCTGGATGGTCTTGGTCACCAGAAGGTCAGTGAGAATCACCGGCACGCCCATGAAGTGGTAGTCGTTGGGTTCACCGCGGAAGCTGTACAGCACTAGGTTCGCTTGGGAGAGAAGATCTCCAGCCAGGATGTCGGTGAAAAGGATGGAGCGGCAGCCGGTGCGGGCCCCGTATTCCAGGAGAATGCGCGCCTCCGTGAGAATCCGGGAGTAGCCGTAGAGGATCAGCAGATCCCCTTCCTTCAGATTGACCATAAAATCGTAGATCTGGGAGCCGGAGGGCAGGACTTCTATGCGGATGCCCAGACGGCGCAGCCGGTATTGCAGAAGAGCCCCGATTCCCCTGGAGGCGTCCGGGGCGAACATATAAATCTGCCCTGCCTCCAGAATCATCTGCACCGCCTGATCCAGCATCTGGGGAGTCACCACCCGGAAGGTTTTTTCCATATAACGGGACATTCTGTCCATGAGAAAGTCCAGGGTGACTCCCTCCTCTCCCCACTGGGATAGGGCTCCGCTCAGACGGCTGAAGGGGGTAGCCGACTGGTTTTCGTAGACGGCCCGCTTCAGATCCTTCAGGTTTTTGAAGCCGATTTTTGTCCAGAAGCGGGAGATGGTGGAGGTGCTGACGCCCAGCTGTCTGGCGATGTCGTCGCTGGAGATGACCGGAAGTTCCTGCTCGTGCTCCAGCAGGTAACTGAAAATACGGTGTTCGGATTTGGAAAGCGTTTCTTTATACATTTCATAGATTTCAGATAACATATCATTTTCCTCCTGGTTTCAGTATAGATAGATCTCATCAAAAATGCAATATAAATTTCATTTACAAAATAATGCAAATATTTTACCCATTCTTTACCGTTTCATGATAGGTGCCTTTACATTCCTTCTGCTATAATCGGCTCATCAAGCAGGAAACAGGAAGTGATGAATGATGACAACGGTATATATCAGCTCTACCCTGATGTGGAGCCGCTCTCTGGAGGAGATATTCGACTGGACTTACAAATCAGGCCTGGATGGAATAGAACTCTGGGCACAGCATTTTTTCTGCCGGAACTACAGCCGGGAGGAATTTTGCAAGCTGTCAGCGCTATATCCCCTGAGAAGCTGTCTGCACAGCGCAAGCTGGGATCTGAATCTGGCCTCCCTCAATGAAGGGATCCGGGAGCAGTCTGTGAAGGAGGTAAAACGCTCCATTGATCTGGCTGCGGATCTGGGAATCCGCGAAGTGACGGTCCATCCGGGGCGGAAAACCATCGGCGCAGACCTGGCAGACTACGCAGGTCTTCTGAGAAAATCTCTGAGGGACATTCTTGAGCACGGCGAACGGCGCCAGGTGGATGTCTCCCTGGAGATTATGGAGAAGATTCCCAGGGAATTTGTCACGACCATGGAGACTATGGAGCAGGTGTGCGGGGAGATGTTTCCCCGGTTCTGTTTCACCCTGGATGTCGCCCACTGCGACAGCGAGGGCGAAGCGCTTGATACTCTGCGGGAACATGGAAGCAGGATCTCCAAGATCCATATCAGCAACCGCAGGGGAAACATGTATCATACGCCCTTAAATCAGGGTGATTATGATATGGGAAGATTGATCCCGAAGCTGGCGGAGTATGGAATGCCGCTGGTGATCGAAGGACTGGATCCGGGAGAAGATTTTTCTGCGGCAAAAGAAAATGTTGCCTATCTGAAGACAATCATCTGAAAAATGGAGGAAAGAGACATGAAAAAGAGATTTGCAGGAATGATTACGGCAGGAGTAGTGGCGGCGGCTCTGGCAGGATGCCAGGGGCAGACAACCGCAGAGACCACCCAGACGGCGGCAGCGGAGAGCCAGGCAGGGACTCAGGCGGAGGAGAGCGGGAAAGCTGCCGGCGAGACGGAGGCAGAGGCCAAGGAACTCTCCGGTTCCATCACCCTGTACACCTCCCAGCCGGAGGAGGACGTGCAGACCCTGATCGACGGCTTCAACGAGAAGTGGCCGGATGTGCAGGTGGATGTGTTCCGCTCCGGAACGGAGGAGGTTATCAGCAAGGTGCTGGCGGAGAAACAGGCCGGTTCTGTGCTGGCGGATGTGCTGCTGGTGGCCGACAACGTCACCTTTGAGACTTTAAAGGAGCAGGATATGCTGATGGCCTATGAGTCCCCGGAGCTGGAAGGAATCCCGGAGGCCTACATCGACAAGGATCACATGTACACCGGAACCAAGGTGATCACCACCGGCATCGCCTACAACACGGAGATTGTGAAGACGGCCCCCGCCAGCTTCGCCGATCTGACCACGGAGGCCTACAAGGACAACCTGATTATGCCCAGCCCCCTGTACTCCGGCGCAGCCGCCTACAATCTGGGCGTTATCACCAGGACCGAGGGCATGGGATGGGAGTACTATGAGGCGTTAAAGGCCAACGGCATCACCGTGGACAAGGGCAACGGCGCGGTGCAGAATGCCATCGTTGCCGGAGATAAGGGCTGCGGCCTGCTGGCAGACTATATGGCCATCCGCTCCAAGAACGACGGGGCTCCCGTGGAGTTCGTGTACCCGGCGGAGGGATCTCCCGCTGTCACCGAGCCCATCGGCATTGTGAACACCACGGACACCCCCGAGCTGGCGGAGGCATTTGTGGACTTTGTCCTCTCCGAGGAGGGCCAGACTCTGACCTCTGAGATCGGATACACCCCGGTGAAGAGCGGCGTGGCCGTGCCGGAGGGACTGAAGGGCATCGATGAGATCGAGCTGATGACTTGGGATACGGAGGAACTCTACCAGAACCGCGACGCAGATAAGGATCAGTTCACCCAGCTCTTTCAGTAAGTGACGGGAGGTTCACATGGAAATCCGACGCAAAGCAGGGGCGGCCATCGCCCAGACAGCAGTCTATCTGCTGGCCGCCCTGGTGTTTTTGATTCCCCTGATCCGTCTGCTCCTGATGGCGGTCACCCAGGAGGACGGTTGCGGTCTGGACAATTTCGCAGAGCTTCTGGCGGAGGAGAGGACCCGTGAGGCGATTGTGAACACGGTGATCATCGCCGTCTCCTCCACGCTGTTTGCCGCAGTGGCGGGGAGCGGGCTGGCTTTTCTGGTGGCTTACTGCAACATCAGGCGGAAGGGACTGCTGGAATTTTTGATTCTTCTCCCGTTTATCGTGCCTTCCTACATCATAACCCTGTCCTGGAGCGGTTTCCTGAGCAGCAGAGGTGCATTCAACACCCTGCTCACCTCCCTGGGTCTGCCGGCAGTGGATATCTACACCATCGGGGGAATTATCCTGGTGCTGGGAATCTGCAACATCCCCATCGTGTACATCAACGTGGTCCATATGCTGCGGAAAATCCCCCGGGATATGGAGTGGGCGGCCAGGGCCTGCGGCTACAGCCAGCGCCAGGCGATGCTGAAGATCAACCTGATCTCCGCCATCCCCGCCATCGCAGCGGGGAGCGTGCTGGCGTTCTTGTCCGCCATCGACAATTTCTCCGTCCCGGCGTTCCTGGGAATTTCCTCTGGAATTCCGGTGCTGAGCACTTATATCTACGAAAAAGCCATCGGCTTTGGCCCCAACGCCTTCCCCCTGGCGGCGGCCCTGTCCCTCATCCTGTCCCTCATCGCCGTGGCGGGAACTCTTCTGGAAGGATTTTTTGTCCGCAGAAGCGCGTCCATGGACAGTATCAAGGAGGATTACTCTGTGAGGGTGTATTTTAAGCCTGGACTGCGCAGAGGCCTGGAGTGGGGAATTCTGGGAATTTTCCTGGCGTTAAATATCATCCCCATGGCATCCATGGTCAGCAGCTCCTTCTTGAAGGCCTACGGCCTGAAGTTCCGCCTGGAGAACCTGACGTTGGATAACTTTGCCTTCCTGGTCCGCAGCAGAGGTGTGGTGGCCGCAGTGAAGAACAGCCTTCTCCTGGCGGCGGTCACCTGTCTGGTCTGTATTGTGGCGGGCACGGCCATCGCCTATGTGAAGCTGAGAAAGAAGAGCCGGGCGGCGGTGATCCTGGAAAAATGCGCCTCCCTCACCTACGCCATTCCCGGCATCGTGCTGGCTTTGGCCATGATTTTCCACTGGGTGGAGCCTGTCCCTGGATTTCACCCCGGAGTGTACGGCACGATCTATATTCTGGTGATCGCCTACATCACCAGGTATCTGGTGCTGCAGATCAAGGGGAGCACCACGGCGCTTTTGACGGTGGATCCGGCTATGGAGGAGGCGGCGTCCGCATCCGGGCGCGGATTCTTTGCCAGATGGTTTAAAATTCTGATCCCACTGCTGGCGGGTCCCATTCTCTCCGGCGCCTTCATGATCTTCGTGCCGGCGCTGACGGAGCTGACGCTGTCATCCATGCTGGCCTCCGCAGGGACCAAGACCATCGGACTGACCATTTTTAACTATCAGCAGGGCGGGGACTACAACCTGGCGGCGGCCATGTCTGTGGTGGTGACTGTGCTGGTGGTGGTGGGCTACTGCCTGATCAACCGCCATAAGCTTTCATCTGCATCGAGCAAAAAGGAGGAGAAGGACTATGAGCCTGCATATACAAAAAGTCACAAAGAGCTTCAACCAAACTCAGGCACTCAAGGAAATTAACCTGGACATCCAGGATTCCGAGTTTATCGCCATTTTGGGGCCGTCCGGGTGCGGAAAAACCACCCTTCTGCGGATCGTGGGAGGATTTATCGAGCCCACCGGCGGCATTGTGCGCCTGGGAAATCAGATCTATTCCGGCGAAGGCCATATGGTGCCGGTGGAGCAGAGGGATCTGGGAATGGTGTTCCAGTCCTTTGCCCTCTGGCCTCACATGACGGTGCGCCAGCATGTGGAGTTTCCCTTGAAAAGTCCGCGGCACAGGGCGATGAGTCCGGCGGAGAAAAAGGAGGCGGTGGACAAGGCCATCAGCTGTACCGGCCTAGAACCCTACGAGAACAGGCTTCCCGGCGAGCTGTCCGGCGGCCAGCGCCAGAGGGTAGCCCTGGCCAGAGCCATCGTGGGCAAACCGTCCATTCTTCTCATGGACGAGCCGCTGAGCGCTCTGGACGCGGAGCTGAAAATCGAGATGCGCCGGGAGATCCAGAACATCCACAAGCTCACGGGGGCCACGATCCTCTACGTGACTCACGACCAGAGCGAGGCCCTGGCCATGGCAGACCGGATCATCATCATGAAGGACGGAGCCATCGAGCAGGTGGGAACTCCCAGGGAGATCTACATGGATCCCCAGACGGTGTTTGCCGCCACCTTTGTGAGCCGCTGCAACCTGCTGAAGGGGCAGTGGCACGGGGACGCCTTCCAGATGGCGGGGGAGCCGCTGCAGCTTCGCAATCCCATGATCCCGCCGGAATTCCGCTCCCGGGGACTTTACCCGGTGCGCCCGGAGCAGCTGGTGATCCGCAGGGCCGGGGAGGGAATCCCGGGCATTATCGCCAACAAGCAGTACAACGGAAGAGAAATCCACTATTCCGTGCAGTACGGGGACGAGCTGTTTACGGTGTACGCGGGCTGCGCCGCCGAGTATAATCCGGGGGATCACGTGTCCCTGACCCTGACGGCTTAGGAGGATATCCATGAAGATCTGTTTTGACATGCACACCCATACGGTGGCCAGCGGCCACGCCTTCAGCACCTTCAAGGAAAATGTGGAGGAGGCGGCTTTCAAGGGCCTTTTGGCTCTGGGAATCTCCGACCACGCGCCCGCCATGCCGGGCACGGCTCACCCCATCTATTTTGGCAATTTCAAGTGTATTCGCCAGGAACTCATGGGGGTGAAGCTCTTCATGGGGGTGGAGGCCAATATCCTGGATTTTGAGGGAAATCTGGATCTGGAGGAGACGGTTCTCAGGAAAATGGACTACGTAATCGCCAGCCTTCACGTCCCCTGCATCACGCCCGGGACGGCGAGGGAGAACACGGACGCCCTGATCGGCGCCATGAAAAATCCCTATGTGAAGATCATTGGCCACCCGGACGACGACCGATACCCCCTGGAGTATGAGCGGCTGATCCCCGCAGCCCTGGAGCATGGAGTGGCATTGGAGGTGAACAATTCCTCCTTCAACCCCCGCTCCGGCCGCCAGAACGCCGCCAAAAATGTGGCCCGCTGGCTGGAGATCGCCCGCGCACATCGCCTGCCCATCATCCTCGGCAGCGATGCCCACATCTACTATGACGTGGGGGATGTCTCCATGGCGGAGAAGATGATAAAAGAGGCGAATTACCCGGAGGAGTTGGTGCTGAATGCCAGCTTGGAGGGACTGAATTACATATTGAACCGCAGATGAGCGGAAAATCAGGAGGGAAATGCCGGAAAATCAGGCAGTTCTCTCTTTTTTTGAAAAGGGGCTGTACAAACCTGCCATTCCCGGCTATAATATACCCATAAACACCCATACGGGGTATAGGCATGGGTGAGGAAGGAGAAGCAGTATGCAGGAAAAATACGATATTACGGGAATGAGCTGCGCCGCCTGCTCCACCAGAGTGGAGAAGGCTGTATCCTCTCTCCCGGGCATGGAGCAGTGCTCTGTCAACCTCCTGAAGAACAGCATGGTGGTAAACTATGATGATCATACACTGACCAGCAGTCAGATCGTGGAGGCGGTGGAGAAGGCCGGCTACGGGGCAGTCCTGGAGACAAAAGGGGGACAAAAGACGGCGGCCGGGGCGAAGGCATCGCCGGTGGATACCGCCAGACAGGAGTACGAGTCCATGAGAAGGCGGGTGATCTGGTCCTTTGTGTTCACCGTTCCCCTGTTTTACATTTCCATGGGGCACATGATGGGGTGGCCGCTGCCGGGATTCTTCCTGGGCACGGAGAACTCCATGATCTACGCCATGACCCTGTTTTTGCTGGCCCTGCCGGTGGCCATCATCAACTCAAAATATTACCGCAACGGTTTTAAGACCCTGTTTCACGGGTCCCCCAACATGGATTCCCTGATCGCCCTGGGGTCCGGGGCATCCATGGTCTACGGCGTCTACGCCCTCTACAAGATCGCCTACGGCTTCGGCCACGGGGATCTGGCCATGGTGACCCAGTTTACCCATGACTTATATTTTGAGGGGGCGGGCACCATCCTGACCCTGATCACCCTGGGCAAATTTTTCGAGGCCAGGGCCAAGGGAAAGACCTCCGACGCCATCAACAAGCTCTTAAACCTGGCCCCCAAGACGGCCACGGTGGTGCGGGACGGCGTGGAGTCCGTGGTGCCGGTGGAGGAGCTGGAGACGGGAGATGTGCTGATTGTGAAGGCGGGAGAATCCATCCCGGTGGACGGCGTGGTCCTGGAGGGGACAGCCTCCGTGGATGAGTCCGCCATCACCGGGGAGAGCATTCCCGTGGACAAGGAGACGGGGGATAAGGTGATCGGAGCCACCGTCAACCGCAGCGGGTATTTCCGCATGCGGGCCACCAAGGTGGGGGAGGACACGGCTCTGGCCCAGATCATCCGCCTGGTGGACGAGGCCACCAGCTCCAAAGCGCCCATCGCCAAGCTGGCGGACCGGGTGGCGGGGGTGTTTGTGCCGGTGGTGATCGCCATCGCCGTGGTCTCCGCCATCGTGTGGCTGATCTGCGGAGCCACCTTCGAGTTTGCCCTGACCATCGCCGTGTCCGTGCTGGTGGTCTCCTGCCCCTGCGCCCTGGGCCTGGCGACGCCCACGGCCATCATGGTGGGGACGGGCCGGGGCGCCACCAACGGCGTCCTCATCAAGTCGGCGGAGGCCCTGGAGACGGCCCACTCCGTGCAGACGGTGGTGATGGACAAGACAGGCACCATCACCCAGGGACAGCCCATGGTGACGGACATCGCCTGCCCGGAAAATGTGGACTGCGGCGAGCTGCTGCAGATCGCCGCTTCCCTGGAGAAGCTCTCTGAGCACCCCCTGGCCAGGGCCATCGTGGCGGAGGCGGAGAGAAAGGGAGTCTCCTATCTCCCGGTGAAGAATTTTGAGCAGATTCCAGGACAGGGGATCCGGGGGGAGATCGATGGGGCGGAGTGCCTGGCGGGCAACCAGAAGATGATGAATGCCTTCTCCATCCATGGGGAGAGCATGGAGGAACTTCAGGACCAGATGGCATCCGACGGAAAGACGCCCCTGTTCTTTGTGAAGGACGGCCTGCTCCTGGGCATGATCGCCGTGGCCGACGTGGTGAAGCCCACCAGCAAGGAGGCCATCCAGGAGTTAAAGCACATGGGCATCGAGGTGGTGATGCTCACGGGAGACCACAGAAAGACGGCGGAGGCCATCCGCAGACAGGTGGGAGTGGACCGCGTCATCGCCGAGGTGCTGCCCCAGGATAAGGAGCGGGAGATCCGCCGGATCCAGGAGAGCGGCAGAAAGGTGGCCATGGTGGGAGACGGCATCAACGACGCCCCGGCCCTGGCCCGAGCGGACGTGGGCATCGCCATCGGCGCCGGCACGGACGTGGCCATGGAATCCGCGGACATCGTGCTGATGAAAAATGACCTGCTGGACGTGGCGGGGGCCATCGAGCTTTCCAAGGCCACCATCCGCAACATCAAGGAGAACCTGTTCTGGGCGTTCTTCTACAACGTCATCGGGATCCCCGTGGCCGCCGGCTGCTACTATGTGGCCTTCGGCCTGAAGATGAATCCCATGGTGGCTGCCCTGGCCATGAGCTTCAGCTCCGTGTTTGTGGTCAGCAACGCCCTGCGCCTGCGCTTCTTTAAGCCGAAACACGGCTCCGCGGCTGTCACCGCCCAGGCGGCAGCGGTCACGGAACCGGTGGTTCATAAAACGGCGGCCGTCTCCCCCGCAGAGCGGGCGGAGAGACAGGCGGCCGAAACCAAACAAAATGGAGGTATTGTGATGAAGAGAGAACTGACTGTGGAAGGCATGATGTGCCAGAACTGCGTGAAGCATGTGAGAAAGGCCCTGGAGGGCATCGAGGGCGCTTCCGATGTGGAGGTGAGCCTGGAGGAGAAGAAGGCCACCGTGTGCGTGCCCGAGTCCGTGACGGACGAGATGCTGAAGGCGGCCGTGGTGGACGCCGGCTACGAAGTGACGGCCATTAACTAAAACGCTGCTGGCAGCCGCAGGCGGAAGAGAATTCCGTGCTGCGGCTGTTTTTTTAGTTCCTCTGAACGCTTCTCCGGTATTCCGTGGGCGTCATCCCGGCGATATCCTTAAAAGCCCGGGCAAATTTTCCCTGGGACTCATACCCCATTTTCGCCGCCACTGCCCCCACGGTCTCGTCCGTATCCCGCAGAATCTCCATGGCCCGGCGGATGCGGTAATTCTTCATGTAGGCGGCGATGGGAAGGCCGTAGACGGCCCGGAAGGCTTCCTTTAAGGAGGAGGGGTTGATGAGATAGCGCCGGGACAGCTCCTCGATGGTGCAGCGCCGGGACAGATCTTCCGTCAGCAGGCTGTGGATCTGGCGGATCAGATCCGCCTGGCGGGAGCTGCTGGGAGTCATGAGGCGGCTGTCCGGGGTGTACTGGCTGAGGAAGAGCAGGAGCTCCAGGGCTTTTAACTTCATCCAGGGGAGGCGCCAGGGATCCGCCGCGCGGTACAGGGGGGCGAAGATGGCCTCCGTGTCCCCGCAGGCGGAGATGGCGGTGGAGCGGTGAAGTCCGCAGTACTTCTCCCGCAGGGAGCAGAGGGAGAGGCCGGACTCCGCCAGAAAGGGAGGCATATTCCCCTCCAGCTGCTTGAGATCCACGGAGAGGGAGATGCCGCAGCAGAATCCGGTGGGAAACTGCATCACCGAGTCGGCGCAGCAGTCCCGGCTGTGGACGGCCAGGTCCCCGGCCCCCAGGTAGACGGAGGTGCCGTTTTTCATGTCCCAGCCGACGCGCCCCCGGTGACAGTAGTGAATTTCCAAAACGGAGTGGGAGGCGGGGTGGCGAAAGGCGATCTCACCCGCAAGAAAATCGTTGAAGGAGAGGCGGATGCCCGGGAAGAGCTCCCGGATCTCCATGAGGCCCTTGCCTGAGGTTGCGGCAGTCAGCTCTCCGGCCTCCGTCTTTACTGAACCGGCGGGGACGTCCGCCAGCCGCCGGCGCAATAGTTCTGTC
>DXEU01000110.1 GCA_019114845.1 Candidatus Lachnoclostridium stercoripullorum
GCGAAAACACGGCAAAAATCAGAAATTCGTTGACAAATGCGCTTTTTCGTATTAGGATAATAAAAACATAAAGCGAAACCGATGAGAAAGAGGAGTAAGCATCTTCACAAGATCCCAGAGAGCTGTGCAGAGGTGGGAGCACGGTATGGCGTGATTTGCTGAATGGACTTTCGAGGGCGGTTCTGAACTGACAGTAGGAACCGACGGAGACCGCGACCGTTACCAGAGCGGCATATATGTTAGTATATGAATGAAGTGGACTTTACAGTCAAGTTTGAGTGGTACCGCGGATTTGTTGATTCGTCTCAGGCATAAGCAATTATGCCTGGGACTTTTTGTTGTATAGTCCCGGGAAGCAGCCGCCCCCGGGCGTGCTCTACACGCACAGGGGGGCGGATATTTCCCGGGCAAGCGGACATGAGCAAGGAGGCCGCAGGCCGGATTGCGAATGGACGCTCTGACAGCGATGCGCCGCGGCGCAGAGCTGGCTGCTATACAATAAAACCTTTTCGCTCACAGCCCCGGGAAGCAGCCGCCCCCGGGCGTGCCCCGCACGCTCAGGGGGGCGGATATTACACCTATATCATTTAAAACGGAGGAATGTATTATGAAGAAAAAACTCATCGCAGCCCTTATGATCACCGCCATGACCGCCGCTGCCGCTGGATGCGGCGGCCAGAGCTCCGGCACCGCCGGCGAGACTTCCGAGACTTCCGCCGCAGGCGCCGGCGAGACCACAGACAGCCAGGAGGCGGAGGAGACAGCCGCCCAGGACGAGGCGTCTGACAGTCAGGATGAGAAAACGGAAGGCGGGGAGGCCGCAGCAGACGGGGAGAGCTACACCATCGGCATCGGCCAGTACGCCGTCCACGGTTCCCTGGACAACTGCCGGGAGGGATTTCTCCTGGGACTCGCGGAGGCCGGCATCGAGGAGGGAAAGAACCTGACCGTCCTCTATGAGAACGCCAACGGCGACGGCGGCATGAGCACGCAGATCGTCAGCAATTTCCTCTCCCAGGATGCGGACCTGATCTGTGCCATCGCCACCCCCATGGCCCAGACCGCATACGGCGCCACCAAGCGGACGGACGTCCCCGTCATCTACACCGCCGTCACGGATCCGGTGATCGCCCAGCTGGCCGGGGAGGACAAGATGCCGGCCGGCAACATTACCGGCACCAGCGACAAGCTGCCGGTGGAGGAGCAGCTGCAGATGATCCGCCAGATTCTCCCCGACGCCAAGACCATCGGCATCCTCTACAGCACCAGCGAGGTAAACTCCCAGTCCACCCTGGAGGAGTACAAGGAGGCAGCTCCGGAGTACGGCTTTGAGATCATCGAGAGCGGCGTGTCCGGCGCGGCGGACATTCCCCTGGCCACGGACAATCTCCTGACCCAGGTGGACTGCTTAAATAACCTCACCGACAACACCGTGGTCAGCTCCCTGCCCATGATCCTTGACAAGGCCAACGACAAGGGCATCCCCGTGTTCGGCAGCGAGATCGAGCAGGTGCGCATCGGCTGCCTGGCGGCCATGGGTCTGGACTACATTGAGCTGGGCAAGCAGACCGGGCGGATGGCCGCTCAGGTGCTGACCGGGGAAGCCCAGGCGTCCGAGCTGCCCTATGAGATCATCGAGGAGGCATCCTTCTACGGCAACAGCGCCGTGGCGGAGGAGCTGGGAATCACCCTTCCCGAGGAGCTGACCGGCTCTGCGGCCGAAATGTTCGACTCCATCGAGGATTCCAACTCATAACATAAGATTTGGTTCATAAATTTTACTCACTAGATTTACGGAGGTCAGTCACATGTCCATCATACTGGGTATTTTAGAAGAAGGTCTCATTTACGCCATCCTGGCTCTGGGAGTGTACATCACCTACTCCATCCTGGATTTTCCCGATCTGTCCGTGGACAGCACCTTCCCCCTGGGGGCGGCTGTCACGGCGGCTTTGCTGGTGGCCGGGGTTCCCGCCCCCGCCGCCCTGCTGCTCTCCTTCTGCAGCGGCGTCCTGGCCGGCATCACCACGGGACTGATCCACGTCAAGCTGAAGGTGGTGGATCTGCTCTCCGGTATCATCGTCATGACCGGCCTCTACTCCATCAACCTGCAGATCGCCGGGGGAGCGAACCTCGCCTTCTTCGGCAGCAGCACCATTTTTGAAAACTCCCTCACCGCCCCCCTCTGGGCCTCCCCCGCCGGAGATTTCACCATCGTGATCATCTCCCTCATCGCGGTGCTGGCGGTGAAATTCCTGCTGGACGCCTACTTGAAAACGCGGTCCGGCTACCTGCTGCGGGCCGCCGGGGACAACGACACCCTGGTCACCTCCCTGGCCAAGGACAAGGGGACGGTGAAGATCATCGGCCTGGCCCTGGCCAACGGCCTGGTGGCCCTGGCCGGCAGCATCTACTGCCAGAAGCAGGGGTTCTTTGAGATTTCCACGGGCACCGGGTCCATGGTCATCGGCCTGGCCAGCGTGATCATCGGCACAAAGCTGTTCCGGCGTGTCTCCTTCATGAAGACCACCACGGCGGTGATCATCGGAAGCATTCTCTACAAGGCCTGTATCGCCGCCGCCATGGCAGTGGGCATTTTCCCCACTTCCTATATGAAATTTCTCACAGCGGCGCTGTTTTTAATCATCCTGGTCTTCAGCAACCAGAACAGAAAGAAGGGGGTGGCCTGATATGCTGGAACTGAAAAACATCAACAAGTATTACAATCAGGGAACCGTCAACGAGATGTGCCTGTTCGAGGATTTCAGCCTCACCATCGGGGACGGGGAATTCGTGTCCGTGGTGGGCAGCAACGGCTCCGGAAAAACTTCCATGCTGAACATCATCTGCGGCAGCATCCCCGTGGACAGCGGAACCATCCTCATCGGGGGGAAGGACATCACCCGCATGCCGGAGCACCGGCGCCTGCGCACCATCGGCCGGGTCTACCAGAACCCCGCCATGGGAACCTGCCCCAGCATGACCATCCTGGAGAATATGGCCATGGCCGACACCAAGGGAAAGCCCTTCAACCTCCGCCCGGGGACGGACAAGCGGCGGATCGACTACTACCGGGACAGCCTGAAAATCCTGGGGCTGGGGCTGGAGGACAAACTGGACGTGAAGGTGGGGGTTCTCTCCGGCGGACAGCGTCAGGCCATGGCCCTGCTCATGTCCACCATGACTCCCATCGAATTTCTCATCCTGGACGAGCACACTGCCGCCCTGGACCCCAAGACGGCGGAGATCATCATGGAGCTGACGGGAAAGATCGTGGAGGAGAAAAAGCTGACCACCATCATGGTCACCCACAACCTCCGCTACGCTGCGGACTACGGGAACCGGCTGCTGATGATGCACCAGGGAAACGTCATCCTGGACAAGAGCGGCGAGCGCAAGCGGGAGACCCAGACGGAGGATCTCCTGGCCCTGTTCAACGAGATCAGCGTGGAGTGCGGAAATTAAAAAAGGAGCCTGCGGCGCAGGATTCCATATGGAATTATAAAGAAAAAAATGGAGCTGGCCGGTAATCCGGTCAGCTCCTTCCTGTTATCAGTCGTCAAAGGTGAATTCCTTGATCTTTCTCACCACATCCAGCACCGTGCCGTCGCGGCTCTCAATCACACCCACCACCCGGTCGTCAAACTGCACGGGGGACGGCTCTCCCACGATGGAGTAGGCCTTGTCCCGCAGCTCCTCGATGGTGCAGAAGGGAAGGTTTACGCCCTTCATGCACTCGATGAGATCCTGTCTTCTGGGGTTGATGGCGATGCCGTAGTCGGTGATGACCACATCCACCGTCTCCCCCGGCGTGGTGACCGTGGTCACGTTGGTGCAGATGGCCGGGATCCTGCCCTGAAGCAGGGGGGCAATCACGATGGTGCATTTTGCTCCTGCCGCCGTGTCCGGGTGTCCGCCCTGGGCGCCGGTGATCATGCCGTCGGAGCCGACCACCACGTTGCAGTTGAAGTTCACATCCACCTCCAGCGCCGCCAGAATCACGAAATCCAGGCGATTCACGTAGGCTCCCTTGTTCATGGGATTGGCATACTCAGAGGCAGAAATTTCAATGTGATTGGGATTCTTCTTGATGGACTCAATGGCTCCCAGATCAAAATCCTGAGTATCCACGATGGTGCGGATCAGTCCCCTCTCCAGGAGATCGCACATGGGGGTGGTGATTCCGCCCACGCCGAATCCCATGTGGATTCCCCTCTCCTCCATGATCTTCCCCAGGGAGATGGTGGAGGCGATGGAAGCTCCACCCACCCCTGTCTGGTAGGAGAATCCCTCTTTAAAATAGGGGGTGTGGATCACAAACTGCGTGCAGTAGTCCGCCATCATCAGCTTTCTCACATCCGTGGTGGGCTTGGCTGCCCCGGTGGCAATCTTGGCCGGATTGCCGATCTCATCCACCACGCACACATAGTCCACGTCGGACATGGATATGCTGGCCGGCACGTTGGGGAAGGGAACCAGGCAGTCGGTGACCGCCACTACTTTATCCGCATATTTTGCATCCGCCATGGCGTAGGAGAGCACACCGCAGTCGCTCTTTCCGCCGTTGGGGCGGCAGTTGCCGTACTCGTCGCAGGTGGGGGCGCCGATGAAGGCGATGTCGATGTGTACCTCCCCCGTCTCGATGGCTCTCACGCGGCCGCCGTGGGAGCGCATGATGGCCAGATCCCTCAGCTTGCCCGTGGAGATGGCCTCGCCGATCTTTCCCCGGACGCCGGAGGACTGGATCCCCACAATGGTGCCGTCCTCAATGTAGGGAACAATGGCGTCGTTGGCCTTTCCTAGGGAGCTGGCGCAGATGGTGATGTCCTTGATGCCCATGTTGTGGACCTCCTCCATCACCATGTTCACCACATAGTCTCCCTCCCGGAAATGGTGATGGAAGGAGAGCACCATGCCGTCACGGATTCCGCACTTCTCCAGGGCCTCCCGGATGGAGGACACCATCTTGGAGCGGTTGGGATCCACCATGGCCCGCACTGTGGGGGCCGCTTTCTTGTACTCGTAGTTGTCATAGGCGTAAGCGCCCTCAAATACCTTTTTTCCTGTGGCCGCAAGGACCTCTTCCGGAATCTCTCTTCCTACCGCATTTATCATAATTACAGATCCCCCTCATACACGCCGGAGGCCTTGGCCAGCTCAATGGTCCTCTTTGCCCCGTCATAGAATGCAATATCAATCATCTTTCCATCCACCGTGAACACTCCGATGCCCTTCGCCTTCTTGTCGTCGATCTCCCGCACCACCTTCTCCGCGAAGATGATGTCCTTCTCCGTGGGGGTGAACACCTCGTGGACAACGCGAATCTGTCTGGGATTTACCAGAGATTTTCCGTCAAAGCCCATGAGCTTGATCATCTCCGTCTCCTTGCGGAATCCCTCCATATCGTCCAAGTTGGTGAACACCGTGTCCCAGCACTGCACGCCGGCGGCTCTGGCCGCCATGATCATGTGCTGTCTGGCCCCCATCAGCTCCACGCCTGTCCCCGTGATCTTCGTCTGCAGGTCCTTGGTGTAATCGCCGCCGGACAGGGCGATGCCGATGAGGCGCTCCGAGGACTCGCAGATCTCCAGGGCATTCAGCACGCCGCGGCAGGACTCCAGGGCTGCCATGAGAAGGGTGCTCCCCTCCGGCCGTCCGAATTCTCTCTCCGCCGCCAGCACGGCCTCCTCCACCGTGCGCACGTCCTGGGCGCTCTCCGTCTTGGCGATGCGGATGGTGTCGGCGCCGCCCGCCACGCATACCCGGATGTCCTCTCTCCAGTGGGGGGTGTCCAGACCGTTGATGCGGACCACACGCTCCACTCCCCGGTAGTCGATCTCCTGCAGCGCATGGTACAGGGAGTATCTGGCGGCGTCCTTCTGGTTCTCCGCCACCGCGTCCTCCAGATCCAGCATGATGGAATCCGGCCCGTAAATGTAGGGATCCTTGATCAGGCTGGGCTTCTGGCAGTTCAAAAACATCATGGACCTTCTCAGTCTCTTCTTATTTGGATGAATCATCGAATCACACCTCCCCACGGAAGATTTTCCGTCATATCGTTGGAGCGGTAGACGGCGCACTCCACTCTCGCCTTCAGGGTGCAGTCCAACGCTCCCTTGTCCACCACCTTCACCTTTCCGTTTGACACCTCCAGGCGGTCCAGGGTCTCCAGAATCACCTTGCGGATCTGTTTCCCATACTGATTGATCACGCTGCTCTCGATGGAAAGCTCGATCCCATCCGTCCCCGGCTCCACCGTCACCTGCGCGTCGCTGGACTCCAGCGTACCGGCCATCGCCGCTCTCTTAATCTCCATGTCCATCCTCCTTCTGGCTGACGTTCTTTTATTTCTGTTCTTATAGTAACACCCCCCTGCTGAAAGTTCCAATATTTATGTGTCTATAGCCGCCATAAGTCTGTACTTATGTTTTTGTTCCATTTTGGGCCATCTTGTAGTAGAATGGTTATAAAATTTCCCAGGGAGGAATGCCTATGAACGACAAGCACATTCAGGCCATACTGGCCGTTTTGAATGAGGGGAGCATCACGGGAGCCGCCAGGAAGCTGTTCGTCTCCCAGCCCGCCCTGAGCCAGATGATCAAAAACGCGGAGAATAACCTGGGTTCCCCCATCTTCAACCGTACCACCGACCCCATCACCCTCACCGCCGCCGGGGAGCTCTACGTGGACGCCGCCAGGCAGATCCTCACCATCAACGGAAATCTGGAAAAGCAGATTGAGGAGCTGAAAAAGGAGGACTTCGGCTCAATCCGCCTGGGGCTTCCCATCCAGCAGGGGATGGAAATCCTGCCGAAGCTCTTCCCCGTCTTCCACCGCTGGTTTCCCCATGTGCGGCTGGAACTGCTGGAGCTGGGTTCCAACGACATCGAGAAAAAGCTGCTGGAGGGGGCGCTGGACATCGCCTGCCTCACCACCACCCCTCGGCGGGAGGAGCTGGTTTACCGCCTGATTCGGAGAGAGGAGCTGGTCCTCCTGGCCAACCGGGAGACGGACCTGGCAAAACACATTCCCCCGGGAACCCCCGTGGATGTGACGGAGGCTGCGGGGGAGCTCTTCATCTGCATCAAGAAGGGCCACTCCGTCCGCACCCTCCAGGACTCCCTGTTCATATCCCGGGAGTTCACCCCCTCCATCGGCCTGGAGACCGGCAGCATCGAAGTGGGAAAGCGGGTGGTGTCCGCCGCCAGGGCTGTGATGATCTGCCCCGACTCCTACACCGTGCGGGATCGGTCCGGGGACTGCGGGTATGTGATCTATCCCCTGTTGGGCATCGAAAACACACGGCATTTCTATGCCTGCTACCGAAAGGATCTCTATCTCACCCGGTACATGCGGGGATTCCTGGAATTGCTCCAGGAGCTCTCCCAGGACGGCACAAAAGACACAGAGGAGGAACGCCATGAATCAGTTCAATGACAGCTGCCCGCCGGATTCCCGGCTGGCGGTGGAACTTGCGGACATGCTGAACGCCAGGGAACGGCGGGTCTGCACCCAGAGGGAGCTGCTCGCCGCCTGGAACTGCCCCCTGATCTCCTTCACCATGAATATTCCCGGCCCCGTGAAGCTGCTCCCCCATGTGACGGACGCCTTCCAGGACGGACTAAAGGAGGTGGAGGGCGCCCTCGCCCGCCTGGAACTCAACGTTGTCCACGGGGAAATGATCCGGGAGAAGACGGGGTGGGAGGCATTTCTCTCCGTGGACGGGACGCCGGAGGCGGTCAAGGCCGTCACGGTGGCCATCGAGGACGGGAGCGCTGTGGGTCGCCTGTACGACCTGGATGTGATCCGCCCCGACGGCTCCAAGGTGTCCAGGGAGGACTTGGGTCTCTCCGGCCGCAAATGCCTCCTCTGCGGGCAGCCCGCCCAGGAGTGCGCCAGGAGCCGCCGCCACTCGGTGCGGGAGCTGACAGAGGAGATCGGCCGCATTCTGCGGGGGAGGTACGGAGCATGAGGGAAGCCGCCGCATCCATCCGCCGCACGGTATCCGCCGCCGCCCTAAACGCCCTCATCGCGGAGGTGGAAACCACTCCCAAGCCCGGCCTGGTGGACCTTCGCGACACCGGCTCCCACCGGGACATGGACTGCGAAACCTTTCGCAGGAGCGCCGTCGCCGTCGCCCCCTTCCTGGGGGAGATGGCGGATCTGGGCTATGGATGGGACGGCGGGCTGCCGGATTTGTTTGCCGCCATCCGCCCCGTGGGCGTGAGGGCGGAGCGGTCCATGTTCGCCGCCACCGGCGGCGTCAACACCCACAAGGGGGCCATCTTCTCCCTGGGCATCCTGTCCGCCGCCTCCGGGCACTGCAGAAAGCGCTGCGGGCGTTTCTTGCCGGAAATCATTCTATCCCTGTCCGGGGACATGGTTCGGGAGGCCATGGAGGCGGATTTTGCCGCCATGAGCCAGCGCGTCCCCGTCACCCACGGGGAAAAACTTTTCGCCCGCTATGGCTGCCGGGGCATCCGGGGGGAGGCCGCCGACGGGTTCCCCGCCATCCGGGATACCGCCCTCCCGGTCCTCCGGGAAGGGCTGGCCGCCGGAAGGGACAGAAACCGGGTGTACCTGCAGGTTCTCCTCTCCTTGATGGCCGCAGTGGAGGACACCAACATCCTGACCCGCTCCGACCTGGAGACCCTGCGCTGGTCTAGGGAGCAGGCGGCGGAATTTCTCCGGGCCGGGGGCGCCTACCACCCCGACGGCCTCTCCCGGCTGGAGGAGATGAACCGGGCCTTCATCGCAAAGAACATCAGCCCCGGCGGCTGCGCAGACCTTCTCGCCGGCGCCATCTTTCTGCACTCCCTGGAGGAATCCGCCCTCTCTTCCCCGGAAGGCGAATCTGTGCTATACTGATGGCTGCGAATCAGGATTCTTTTTTATAAGGAGGAAACAACCACATGGCATTCGACGGAATTGTGATCGCCAATCTCGTGCGCGATTTCAAAGAGTCCCTGGAAGGCGGGCGGGTGACCAAGATCGCCCAGCCGGAAAAGGACGAACTTCTTTTTACCATAAAAAGCCAGAAAAACACCTACCGGCTCCTCATCTCCGCCAGCGCCAGCCTGCCGCTGCTCTACTTCACAGAGAAGAACAAGCCCAGCCCCCTGACGGCCCCCAACTTCTGCATGCTCCTGCGCAAACACATCGGGAGCGCCCGCATCGTCTCCATCTCCCAGCCCGGGCTGGAGCGGGTGGTGGAGTTTGAATTTGAGCACCTGGACGAGCTGGGGGATCTGTGCCGGAAAAAGCTGATGGTGGAGATCATGGGCAAGCACAGCAACATCATTTTCTGCAGGGAGGACGGAACCATCCTGGACAGCATCAAGCACGTGTCCGCCCAGCTGAGTTCTGTCCGCGAGGTGCTTCCAGGGCGTCCCTACTTTATCCCCATGACTGTGGAAAAGCTAAACCCCCTGGAGGTGACGGAGGAGGCCTTTGGCGCCGCCCTCCTCTCCTCCCCTGCCCCCCTCCACAAGGCCCTGTACCAGAAGATCACCGGCCTGAGTCCCATCATGGGCACAGAGATCTGCCACCTGGCCTCCCTGGACGGGGATGTCCCCGCCTCCAGCCTGAACGATCTGGAGATGACCCATCTGTACCACACCTTCTCCCTCCTGATGGAGGACGTGCGGGAGGGCCGCTTTCAGCCCAACATCGTGTACCAGGACGGGGATCCGGTGGAATTTGCCTCCCTCCCCCTCACCTGCTACCAGGGCGGGGGCTTTGAATCCGAACCCTACGACAGCATCAGCGCCCTGCTGGAGCACTACTACTCCGCCCGCAGCGCCGTCAACCGGATCAAGCAGAAGTCCGTGGATCTGCGCAAGATCGTCCAGAATCTGCTGGAGCGGAACTACAAGAAGTACGATCTGCAGGAGAAACAGCTGAAGGACACGGAGAAGCGAGAGAAATACAGGATCTACGGGGAACTGCTGAACACCTACGGCTACGAGCTGGCCGGCGGGGAGAAATCTTTCCGATGCCTAAACTACTACACCGGGGAGGAGATCACCATCCCCTTAGACGAGCAGCTCTCCCCCAGGGAGAACGCCCAGAAGCATTTCGACAAGTACAACAAGTTAAAGCGGACCTACGAGGCCCTGACGGAGCAGGTGGCGGAGACCAAGAAGGAGATCGATCACCTGGAATCTATCAGCACCGCCCTGGACATCGCCTTGAAGGAGGAGGACCTGGTGGAGATCAAGGAGGAGATGATGGAGTACGGCTACATCAAGAAGCGCCCCGCCGGGGGCAAGAAGCCCAAGATCACCAGCCGCCCCCTCCACTATCTCTCCAGCGACGGCTTCCACATCTACGTGGGGAAGAACAACTATCAGAACGAGGAGGTCACCTTCAAGCTGGCAAACGGAAATGACTGGTGGTTTCACGCCAAGGGCATCCCCGGCTCCCATGTGGTGGTGAAATCCGAGGGGAAAGAGCTGCCGGACCGCACCTTCGAGGAGGCCGGCGCCCTGGCCGCCTACTACTCCAAGGGCCGGGAAAACGACAAGGTGGAGGTGGACTACATCCAGCGAAAGCACGTAAAAAAAGCCGCAGGCGGAGCCCCCGGCTTTGTCATCTACCACACCAACTATTCTCTCATAGCCGCCCCCTCCTGCACCCTCAAAGAGGTGTAGGGGCAAATCCAGAGGCCAGGAGGACGAGCGCCGTCCCCTGCCGCCGCAGCAAAAAGGCCCTAACACAGGGCCTTTTCATTTTCCTCAAACAGCTTGTCGTTGATCTCCTCCAGGGGAGTGTGGTGGGCGATGCCGTGACAGATGATGGCCTCCCGCTTGATGCGGGGGTACAGCTGGGCGTAGGCTGCCTCCTTCAAAAGGCGCTGGGTCTCGTCCACCGTCAGCTCCATCCCCACGCACAGGCAGAGCAGCTTATCCCGGGAGGGCTTGCGCCGGCCGGAGAACAGCTGATGGAGGTACACCTCGCTGACGCCGGACCTCCTGGCCAGCTCCGCCTTGGAGATGCGCTGATGGTCGTAGAGCTCCGTCAGCAGCTCCGCCACGTTGCGGTCCGTAAAATAGGACTGATTCTCTTTAATATAGGAGTCGATGTCTGCTTCAGACATCAGCTCCTGGCTAAGGTCGTCGGTATTCTTTCTATCCACCTGTGGATCCCCCTGTACATTTGCAAAAACTCTCCCTTTAATTTTATAAGATTCTCAGAAAAATACAATATGCGGGCTGCATAGTATTTGCCCCCTTCCCGTTTGCTTTGACAAAAGATTGGCCGTATTATATAATATTTACAAAATTGTACAAAATATTTGATTGATAAGAGGATTTATTATGGAAAAGAAATGTCCCTACTGCGGCGCCCCTCTCCCGGAGGAGGCGTCCTTCTGTCCCCACTGCGCAAAGAGTATCAACCGGCGCAGCCAGCCCCAAAAGCCGCCGCTCATCCCGGTGAAATTCCTGCGGGGCATTCTCCTGTGCGGGGTGCTCGCCGTCCTCGCCGGCGTTCTCTATCTGTCCACCCGCCCCCAGACCGTGGAGGGCATGGGGGAGGTGTACTACACCGACGACGACGGCACATATCAGCTGGTCACCAACGTCACCCAGGACCGCTACACCCCCCTCCCCGAATTTGAGACGACGGCGGGCATGGAAGATTCCTACCGCTTCCCCTCCGTCCTCTATATCAACCACATGGACACGGGAGCGGACGCCTCCGGCGTCTTCCTGCAGAAGGTGGAGAAGGCGGAGGTGACCATCCTCCAGCCGGATGACATCGAGGATCCTGTGAAATGCTCCTCCCCGGAGCCCCTGGCCGCCCTGGAGGATGCGGCCCTGGTCAGCCTCATCGATTTCACCAGAGGCAGTGCCGGTTCCTCCCAGATTGTCTGGACCCTGTCCATGAAGAACGGGGACACCATCCGCATCCGCACCGACCTGACCATCATCCTCAACCGGATCCTGAATTTCTCCTCCGAGAACGCGGATCTCTCCGACACCGCCGCCATCCAGCGGCTGATAGATCAGTACGCCGACGAACCGAAGGATACCAACATCAACATTGAGCTGCCCGCCATCACCTACGACGAGACTCTGATCCTTCCCCGGGCTGTCAACCTCACTGGGACGGAGGAGAACGGGCAGCGCACCACCTTCACCGCCGGCATCCAGATGCGTGATACCGACAAATCCTTCTGGATCAGCTACATGGATGACATCGACTTTGTGGGAGATGGGTCCGGCGTGGGCATCTCCGCCGCCGGACGCCTCTGGACCAGGAACTGCCGATTCTCCGGCTGGAAGACCGCCATCCTGAGCTTCGGCTACGTGTGGATCAACACCACGGACTGCACCTTTGAGGACAATGGGATCGCCCTCCACTACAACTCCACGGATGTCACCGCCAGCGACTCCCATTTTACCGGCAACCAGTTCACCGGCAACGACACCGCTGTCCTGCTGGAGAACGTCCCCTCCAACATAACCATGGATTTCGGCGGGTGCGTGTTCACCGACAACGGCACCGACATCGACAACCGCTGCAGCCAGCCTGTGGATATCTCCCAGGCCATCTTTCAGTGACGAGGTGATTTCATATGTATTACAATTGGCTGTCAGAGGCCCTGCACACAGAGTTTGAGCCTCTGACCTTACTGAAAAAAAGCGAGAGGGGCGCCGTGGAGCTGATCCGCCACCGCACCTCCGGACAGAAATTTATCCTGCGCTCCTTCAGCGGCAGCGGGGAGGTCTACCACAAGCTCCTGGACATCGAGTGTCCCTACCTGCCAAAGACCTACGAAATCGCCTCCGACGGCAACCAGAATCTGGTGCTGGAGGAGTACATTCAGGGGGACAACATGGGAACCATGTTAAAGGACGCCCTCTTCTCCCCCGAGGAGACGCGGCGCATCGTCCGCCAGCTCTGCAGCGCCCTGTGGGTCTTCCACTCCATGGGCGCCGTCCACTGGGACGTGAAACCGGAGAATGTCATTCTCCGGGGCTCCGACGCCGTGCTCATCGACTTTGATGCCGCCCGCATCCACCGGGACGACCAGACGGAGGACACCCATATCCTGGGGACCACCGGTTTCGCCGCCCCGGAGCAGTACGGTATGTCCCAGTCCGGCGCCAGCGCCGATATCTACGCCCTGGGCGTCCTCATCAACGTCATGCTCACCGGCAAGCACCCGTCCGGGAAGCTGGCGGAGGGGCGCTGGGGGCGCATCGTCACCCGCTGCACCCAGGTAAACCCCGCCAAGCGCTACAGGAGCGTGCTGCGGCTCCAGGGGGAGCTGTGACGCTCTCTGTCCAAGCGGCACTCTCTGTCAAAGCGGCGCTCTCTGTCAAATAGAAAAGGGAATCCCGACGGTCCGGTTTGGATATCTCCGGACCTTCAGGATTCCCTTTTCTCGTCTTGTCTACTCCGCGGACATCTGCACGTTGATGGCCATGGGCGTCTCGCCCCGCATCTCCTGCTCCGGATCCACCGAATAGAAATTGCACTCAATATCCAGTTCTATATATCTCTGCTTCATCACCGGGATCATCAGATCCGCCCAGTGATCGGTCAGGTGAATCTCCTCGATCAGCTTCCCGCCGGAGGACACGGTGATGGTCTCATTTCCGGTGATCTCCTTGGGGGCGTAGAAGCCGATGCGCAGCTGGCCGGAGGTGCCGGTGAACACCCGGATCTTGGTCTTCTGATCCATCCAGCCGTCGTGCTCATAATACCCGTACACGTTCTGATACTTTTTCACCTTGATCATGGAGGTCACATCCACGTAGCGGTGGTGTTCCGGGTCCGCCTTGAGGACGATCTTCTTGTCCCGGTCGGTGATGGGCCAGGCCTCCCCCAAACTGTCGATGAACGTCACCGTGGGCAGAGGCTGGGCCGGATCCGTGCGGTAGGGCCGCCAGAAGGCGTCCGCCCGGTACTCCGCATCCTCCCACTCCTCCCCGATGATATAGATCTCCGTGCCGAAAATGTCATCTCCGTACACGCCCCAGGTCACATCCGCCAGGGAGTTGGCCTCCTCCTGGCCACTCCAGAAATACAGATTCTCGTAGTTGTCCCGGTAGAACAGTTCCACCGGCAGAATGAGAACAAAATAGCAGGCGGCCGCCATAAAAGCCGCCCGGACCGCCAGTCGGCCTCCGCCGTTTTTGACAATCCGCCACAGGTAGGCCATAAACAGCAGGGCTGCGCTGTAGGTCACATACACCCAGCGCATCTCCAGGCGCACGGTGACGCTGGCCGCGCCGATGCACATGGCCATGAAAAAGAGCATCAGGGCCGCCGTGCAGGCGTACTCTCTTCTCCTCTCCCTCTGCCTCCAGCCGCTCACCGCCGCCAGAACCACCAGGACGGCCAGGATGCCGTCCGTGGCGTACACCGTCAGGCGCAGGAGCCTGGGCACATTCTGCCACTCCACCCCGTCCAAGTGGATGGGGCCGGCGTTGACGCCGAACACGTAGAGCACGTTGTCCACCGCATACCCCAGAGCCTCCTGGAGGGAGAAGGTGTCCGTCACCTCCGTGCCGCCGGTGCCCGCCGGGATGATGGTCCCCGTGGTGAGGAACCGCAGGAGCATCACGGCGGCGAAGGCGGCGAAGGCCATGGCCGTCAGCCGGTACTCCCTCTCCCCCGTGAGAATGTGCCGCAGCACCACGGCAAAGAGAAGGACCGCCAGCAGCACCATGTACCGCTCGTGGATCAGGCACACGATAAAGTACAGGACTGCGCTCAGGGCGTAGATCCGCCGCCTGTCCCCGAGGCCGTTCAAATACCGGTACATGAGATACAGGATGGTGAGGGCCAGCCACAGGGCCGACGCCTCCATCAGGCCGTACCCCTGGGTGATCTGATAGTAGGATAAATGGGACAGCAGATACGCCAGGCCGCAGGAGCCCGCCAGGTACGGGCAGCCGGCGATCTTCCGCACAAAGTGGAACAGGGCCAGGGCGATGAGGGCGTTCACGATGATGTTGAAGGGCACCATCAGCCAGATATCCGGCCCCATAAAGAGCAGCTGCAGGTAGCAGAGAATGTTGTGGATCAGCCGGAACTTCGTGCCTCCCAGGGGCAGGAGGAACTCCCGCAGGGACTCTGTGTGGTAGCAGTACCAGAGGTACAGATCATCCCCGTACAGGCCTGTCATTTTTATCCCCTGATTGACCCAGAAGGCAAAAAGGAGGAATACCCCCAGAGCGAGGAGGTATTCCATCCGGAGAAACCGTTTCTCCTGTTTATCCATTGTTGCAAATTCCTTTTCCCGTTATAATTTAGCGGATCTCCGTCTTGCCGCCCATGTAGGGGCGAAGCACTTCCGGAATCCTCACGCTGCCGTCCGCCTGCAGATTGTTCTCCAGGAAGGCGATGAGCATTCTCGGCGGGGCCACCACCGTATTGTTCAGGGTGTGGGCAAAATACTTGCTGCCGTCCGCCCCGTTCACGCGGATCTTCAGTCTCCGGGCCTGGGCGTCTCCCAGGTTGGAGCAGCTTCCCACCTCAAAATACTTCTTCTGTCTGGGAGACCAGGCCTCCACGTCCACAGACTTCACCTTCAGGTCCGCCAGGTCGCCGGAGCAGCACTCCAGGGTGCGGACCGGGATGTCCATGGAGCGGAACAGGTCCACCGTGTTCTGCCACAGCTTGTCAAACCACATCTTGGACTCCTCGGGCTTGCACACCACGATCATCTCCTGCTTCTCGAACTGATGGATCCGGTACACGCCCCTCTCCTCGATGCCGTGGGCGCCCTTCTCCTTGCGGAAGCAGGGAGAGTAGCTGGTGAGGGTGTAGGGCAGCTCCTCCTCCGGGATGATCTGGTCAATGAACTTGCCGATCATGGAGTGCTCGCTGGTGCCGATCAGGTAGAGGTCCTCCCCCTCGATCTTGTACATCATGGCATCCATCTCCGCGAAGCTCATGACGCCGGTGACCACGTTGCTGCGGATCATGAAGGGAGGCACGCAGTAGGTGAAGCCCCGATCGATCATAAAGTCTCTGGCATAGGCGATCACTGCGGAGTGCAGTCTGGCGATGTCGCCCATGAGATAGTAAAATCCGTTGCCCGCCACTCTCCTGGCGCTGTCCAGGTCGATGCCGTGGAACCGCTCCATAATCTCCGTGTGGTAGGGGATCTCGAAATCCGGAACCACCGGCTCCCCATATCTCTGCACCTCAACGTTCTCGCTGTCGTCCTTGCCGATGGGCACGGACGGGTCGATGATGTTGGGGATGGTCATCATGATCTTCAAGATTCTCTCTTCATATTCCTTCTCCAGAACTTCCAGCTCCGCCAGACGCTTGGCTCCCTCGGCCACCTGGCGCTTGACCTCCTCGGCCTCCTCCTTCTTGCCCTGGCCCATGAGGGCGCCGATCTGCTTGGAGAGTTTATTGCGGCTGGCTCTCAGGGTATCCGCCTCCGCCTTGGTGGCGCGGTTCTTCGCATCCAGCTCGATCACCTCGTCCACCAGGGGCAGCTTGGCATCCTGGAATTTATTCTTGATATTCTGCTTCACAATATCCGGGTTCTCCCGGACGAACTTTAAGTCTAACATGTTTCCGTTCTCCTCCTGTAATTTGTGTGGAAGTCTGGGCTAAATTATACTACAGATTTTCCCTAAATTAAAGCCTTTTTCTGGGATATATGAAAAAAGATGCCGGTTTTGCGGAGAATCGGCCGCAGCGCCGTGTAGACGGCCACCACCACAACGGTGCCCGCCACCGCATTTAAGAGCGTCACCCCCGCCGCCCAGGTGGTCATGATCTTGGCCGCCGGCTCCGGGATTCCCAGGATAAAATTTTTGTACAGATACCCCACCACCGGGTCGGCGATCACGTTGAACCCCAGGGAGACTGCCGAGGCGATGAGCGTCCATCTGAACACGTATTTTCCGTCGTGGCTCTCCGTGATGTGGGCGACCCGGTGGGCGATGAAGCCGGCGATGAGCCCGATGCAGAATTTGAGAACAAAGGTTTTGGGGGCGCTGGTCACGTAGGCCGGGTCCAGCAGGTCCGCCACCGTCATCCCCAGGGATCCGGCCAGCCCGCCGTAGACTCCCCCCAAAAGCAGGGCCGCGAGAACGCAGAAGGCATTCCCCACATGGAGGGCCACAAAGTCCCCGCCGATGGTGGGAATGGGAATCTTCAGAAAGGCAAAGCAGACTTAGCACAGGGCCGCCATCAGCCCGGTGAGCACGATCTTATATAACTTTGAATGTTCTTCTCTCATAAAAAAACCACTCCTGTCCTGTATAGTTTGTCTGGCCTTATATTATGGCAGAAGTGGCTTGTTTTAAATATCCAGTTTATTATTTTTACGCCAGTCCAGTTTGGGTCTGGCCGTCTCCATCCCGGGACTCCACGCAGATCAGGACCCCCTCCCGGAAGGAGATCTCCGCCTCCGGGGCCGCCAGCTCGTTGCTGATGCAGAGGCAGGGGCCGATGGAGATGTCCCGGTTCTCCAGGGGATAGCGGAACCCGGTGAGGGTGATCCCCTTGACCTCCATGGTCAGGGGCAGGAAGGAGATGTACTTTCCCCAGATCTCCCCCTCCCGGAAGGAACGCCCCTCCGTGAGGACCGTGATGCGGTTCTGACGGTCCACCAGGGCCGCGTCGGCCCCCAGCTTTTTCGCGTAGTACAGCAGGTGGATGTTGCCCAGGGCATGGTCCATTCTCCCCCCCAGGGCCCCCAGAATCACCAGCTCGCCGCATCCGCAGCGGACGGCTGTGGTCACCGCCAGCTCCGTATCCGTCTCGTCCTTCTCCGGGCGGTGCACCTCCCAGGTGATCCCCCTCTGCCGGTGGCCGGCCGCCAGGGTGCCCGGGTCGGCGGAGTCAAAATCCCCCACCGCCGCGTCCACCCTAAGGCCCAGATCCAAAGCTCCCTTTAAGCCCGCATCCACGGCGATCACCTGATCGAATTTCTTGTCCCTCAGATAGGCGGCGGCAAACGCCTCGTCCAGGCATCCCCCGGAGATGATCAGCCCACGCTTCATGCCTTCGCCTCCCAGGCGGCGAACACGTCCAGGAACCGCCTCACATTGGCAGCCGCATCCCCCTTGAACACCGCCGAGCCGGCCACCAGCACGTTGGCGCCGGCCTGGATGAGGGCGCCGGCATTCTCCGCCGTCACGCCGCCGTCCACCTGGATGTCCGTCTCCAGGCCCCGCTCATCCGCCATGGCCCGCACCCGGCGCACCTTGTCCAGGGCGTAGGGGATGAACTTCTGTCCTCCAAATCCAGGGTTTACCGACATGATGAGCACCATGTCCAGCTCCGGGAGTATATTTTCCAGGGTGGACACGGGGGTGGCGGGATTTAAGGCCACCGCCGCCTTGAGCCCGGCCTCCTTGATCTGGTTTACCGTCCGGTCCAGGTGGATGCAGGCCTCCTGGTGGACGCAGATCAGATCCGCCCCCGCCGCCTTGATGTCTTGAATGTAGCGGCCCGGCTCCTCCACCATCATGTGGACGTCAAACACCAGGCCCGTGCAGCTTCTCAGGCTCTGGATCACTGGCATGCCGAAGGAAATGCTGGGCACAAAGGCCCCGTCCATCACATCCAGGTGAAGATATTCCGCCCCCGCCCGCTCCACAGTCTGAACCTGCTCCTCCAGCCGCTTAAAATCCGCTGCCAAAAGAGATGGCGCCAGTTTCAACATGGTCAATACCTCCTCTTGTCTTTCAGTTCCTGATACATCAGGCGATAGTTTTCATACCGGCTCTTTCCGATCTTTCCCTCCGCCACGGCCTCCTTGACGCCGCAGACCTTCTCCCCCATGTGGACGCAGCCCAGGAAACGGCAGCCGTCCTCCCAGGGAGAAAATTCCGGAAAATAATTTTTGAGCTCATCCGCCTCCATGTCCTCGATGTACATGGAGGAGAAGCCGGGAGTGTCCATCAGGTATGTGCCGTTTCCCAGGGAGAACAGCTCCGAATGCCGGGTGGTGTGCCTGCCCCGCTTGATCTTCTGGCTGATATCCCCCGTCTCCATGGCCGCCTCCGGGAAGAGGCGGTTGGTGAGGGAGGATTTCCCCACGCCGGAGGGCCCGGCAAACACGGTGGTCTTTCCCGCCAGCCGCTCCCGCACCTGATCCAGCCCGCGGTTTTCCAGAGCGCTCAAAAACAGCACCTCATAGCCGGCCGTCTCGTAGATGAACCGGTACCTTTCCTCCTCCTTCTCGCCGGCCAGATCCGCCTTGTTGAAGCAGATGATCACCGGCACCTGCTGGGCCTCCATCATCACCAGGAAACGGTCCAGCAGGTTCAAATTGGGATCCGGATGGGTGAGGGCGAAGACCACCAGGGCCTGGTCCACATTGGCCGCTGCCGGGCGGACCAGGGCATTTTTCCTGGGCAGAATCTCCGTCACATTCCCCTCCATATCCTTCTCGTCCAGAAGGTCAAATTCTACATTGTCCCCCACCAGGGGTTTTAGATTGCGATTGCGGAACACTCCCTTGGCGCGGCACTGGACCAGAACGCCCATGCCGTCGTCCACATAGTAAAATCCTGCAATTCCCTTGATAATTTTACCTCTCATCTCTCATCACCCAAGGGGAAAAAACTGTATGGTGTAGGAGCGGAGCACCTCCTGGGTGTCCGCGTTGACCACCTGCACCTCGCCGGTGTCCACCCCGTCCGCCCCCTCAATGTTGGAAAAGTTTATGGGGATCAGGGTGGAGCCGTTGACGGTGGTCGCCGGCATCAGCGGGGTGTAGGCGGGCTCTCCGTCCACCACCTGCATCAGCCGGATGAGAATCCGCAGCTCCACGCTGCCGGATCCCGGCCCGATGAGGGAGCTGGGATCGAAGGTGGTGCTGATGGCACCCACGTAGCGCTGGCCGTCCCCGCTGGCGGGGCCGCCGCTGACCGTGTAGCCCACCTCACTCCCCCGCATAATGGCCGTCCCTCTGGGGACCTCCTGGCCCATGACGCTGTCCTTGGGAACTGTGGAGCTGTTGTCATAGGTGACCCTTCCCGGGTTTAAGCCTGCCTCCGCCAGGAGGGCCAGGGCCTCCTCCTCCGTCCGGTTCAGCAGATCCGGCATCACCGTCATCTCCTGCTCCGGGCCGTCGCTGATCAGCACCGTCACCGCATCCCCCGCCTTCACGGTCATGGGATCGCAGCTGATGACCTTCCCCAGCTCCACCGTGTCGCTGTACTGCCGCTGGAAGCTGGCGGTGATCCGATTCTGGGCGAAGAAATCCTTCGCCTCCTCCTCCGTCATCTCCAGGATGCCCAGGGCGGCCAGATCCAGCTGATCGGAGCCGCTGCTGGCGGTGATCTTCACCTTGGAGTAGCGCTCCACCGTCTCCCCCGCCTGGGGCTCCTGGTCGATGACGGTGCCCTTCTGGGCCTCATCCATCACTTCCTCCCACTCGGGAATCAGATCGCTCTCACCCAGGCGCTCCTCCGCCTGGTCCATGGTGAGTCCCATCACATCCGGCATCGGGACCACAGTGTCCCCATCCTCATCGGTCTCCTCCTCCGCAGTCACGGCCTCCTGCGTCCGCTCCGTCCCGGAGCCCAGGTTGAAGATGCCGCTCACCCGCACCAGTACCAGCAGGACTCCCGCCACAAACAGCACGGCCACAAAGATCCCCAGCCCTGTGAGCAGGCGCTCCAGCTGCGGACTCACATCCTCCTGCCGCTCCGGCCTGGACTTCTCCTGGTCAGAAATCTGCTGCTCCACGGTGGCCGGCTCCTCGATCTCCTCCGGGTCCATCTGGCGGCCGATCCTCTGCCCGCCGCTCTCCGCCTGGCGGCGCTTTTTGCTGCCCTGGCGGATCTTGTTTAACTCCTCCTCGCTGATGGTCACCGTCCTGGCGGTGCTGTCCGCCCTCGGCGCCTCCTCCACGAAATCCGCATCCGGCTCAATGAGGGCCCGCCGCAGATCCTCGATCACCTCGCCCATGGACCCGTAGCGGTACTCCGGCTTCTTCTGCGTGCACTTGAGGATGATCTTCTCCAGGCTCACGGGAACTGACGGGTTGACGGCGGAGGGCTTTTCCATGGGCTCCTCCAGATGGGCCAGGGCCACCGTCACCGTGTTGTCCCCCTCAAAGGGCACCTTTCCCGTCATCATCTCGTAGAGGGTGACTCCGAAGGAGTAGATATCGCTCCGGGTATCGCAGTACCCGCCTCTGGCCTGCTCAGGGGAAATATAGTGGACGGATCCCACCGCCGTGGCGCTCATGGTCTGGCTGGAGGCGGCTCTGGCGATGCCGAAATCCGTCACCTTCACCTTCCCGTCCATGGAGATGATGATGTTCTGGGGCTTGATGTCCCGGTGGACAATCCCGTTCTCGTGGGCCGCCTCGATGCCCTGGGCCATCTGAAGGGCGATGCCGATGGCCTCCCTGGTGCCCAGCATCCCCTTCTTGGCGATGTAGCTCTTGAGGGTGATGCCCTCCACCAGCTCCATGACAATGTAGTGCAGATCGCCCTCGTCCACCACGTCGTAGACGTTGACGATATTGGGGTGGGACAGCCTGGCCGCCGCCTGGGCCTCCATCTTGAACTTCTCCACGAAGGAGGCGTCCTGGCTGAACTCTTCCTTCAGAACCTTGATGGCCACCAGACGGTTCAATTTGTGACATCTGGCCCGGTACACGTCCGACATGCCGCCGGAGCCGATCCGCTCCAGAATCTCATATCTGTCCTGCAAAAATATACCTGCGCTCAGCACCTCATCCCACCTCCTTTTCATAGTCTGCCAGGATCACCGTGATGTTGTCCCGGCCCCCGTTCTCATTTGCCTGGTTTACCAGCTTCTCCGCCCGCGCCCGCACGCACTCCCCGCCGGAGGCGATCCGGGCGATGGTGCCGTCGTCCACCATGTTGGTGAGGCCGTCGGAGCAGAGGAGGATGTGATCCCCCTCCTCTAAATCCACCTCAAAGAAATCCGCCTCCACCCGCTCGGTCATCCCCGCTGCCCGGGTGATGATGTTCTTCTGGCTCAGGTACTCCCTGCTGCCCCGCTCCATGCGCCCGGCAGCCACCATCTCCTCCACGTAGGAGTGGTCCCTGGTGACCTGATAGGCTTTTCCCGCCCGGATCAGGTAGAGACGGCTGTCCCCGATGTTGGACACGTAGAGAGTGGCTCCCTCCGTGGCGGCGGCCACCAGGGTGGTGCCCATGCCGCTGAACTCCTCGTTCTTGGCCGCCTCCTGATAGAGCTCCCGGTTGACCTGGCGGATCGCCTTGCCCAGCACGGCCACCGGGGTCTTCCCATCGGAGAGCTTCACGCAGCGCACCAGGCGGCGGATCATAAATCGGGAGGCGTAGTCTCCCGCCTTATGTCCTCCCATGCCGTCCGCCACCAGAAACAGATTTTCCAGGGGGCCGATTTTCTTCGGCGACGCAAATACGAAATCCTGATTCATACTGCGCACCATGCCGATATCTGTCAGGCCATACGCCTCCATCTCCTACGCCTCCTTCCTGTCCATATAGCTCTTCCGCAGCTGTCCGCAGGCTCCGCCGATGTCACGGCCCATCTCCCGCCGCACCGTCACATTGATGCCCTGCCGCTCCAGGTAATTCTTGAAGGCCTCCACGGCCTCCCGGTTGGACTGAACATAATCCCGCTCCTTGATGGGGTTGACGGGAATCAGGTTCACATGGCCGTGGTAGCCGCCGATCAGCCGCGCCAGGGCCTTCGCCTCCTCCAGGTTGTCATTGACCCCCTTCACCAGGCTGTACTCAAAGGTGAGCCTTCTCCCTGTCTTCTCATAGTAGTTTCCGCAGGCGTCCAGCACCTCCCTCAGGGGGTAGCGGTTGGCGATGGGCATCAGCTCCCGCCGCACCTCGTCGCTGGGGGCGTGGAGAGACAAGGCCAGGGTGATCTGCAGCCCCTCCTCCGCCAGCCTGTATATCTGGGGCACCAGCCCGCAGGTGGAAACGGTGATGTTTCTCTGGCTTATGTTCAGTCCCTCCGGCGCGCTCAGAAGCCTTATGAAGCGCACCACATTCTCATAATTGTCCATGGGCTCCCCGGAACCCATGATCACCACGTTGGAGACGCGCTCCCCCGTGTCCCTCTGGATTCGGTAGACCTGCTCCAGGATCTCCGAGGCCCGCAGATTCCTCGCCAGCCCGTTCAGAGTGGAGGCGCAGAAGCGGCAGCCCATGCGGCAGCCCGCCTGGGAGGAGACGCACACAGAGTTGCCGTGCTTATAGCGCATGAGCACGCTCTCGATCACGTTGCCGTCCTCCAGGCAGAACAGATACTTCCTGGTGCCGTCCACCCCGGAGATCCGCACGTCCACCGTCTCCAGAGACGTCCATATGTAATCCGCCGCCAGCTTCTCCCGGAAGCTCTTCGGCAGATTGGTCATCTCGTCAAAATCCGCCGCCAGCTTCTCGTGCATCCACTGGTACAGCTGCTTTGCCCGGAACGCCTTCTCGCCGGCGGCGATGACCTCCGCCGTCAGCTCCTCCAGGGTCATGGATTTCAAATCTTTTTTTTCCATACTCTATGCTCCTTGCCTCACTCTGCCCTTCTGCGGAATACGGCGATGAAAAAGCCGTCGCAGGGATATTTCCCCGGGAGGATCTGGATCCAGCCGTCCCTCATGGAGTCCTCCCGAACCATCTCCCCCAGGCCTCCCTCTATGTTCACCGGGTCGAAGGGGAAATGCTCCCCAAACCAGGCGGCATTGTCCTGATTTTCCAGGGGATCCACGGTGCAGGTGGAATAGACCAGCATTCCTCCCGGCTTCACATACCGCCACACCACAGACAGGATCTCCCTCTGAAGCGACGCCAGTTCCTCCAGATCCTCCGGCTGAATCCGGTATTTGATGTCCGGCTTCTTGCCGATGATGCCCAGGCCGGAGCAGGGGAGATCGGCGATCACCAGATCCGCCTGCCCCACGGACTCCTCCTTCAGCTCCAGGGCGTCCCAGACCTGAGCCTCCACATTGTGAAAGCCCATTCGCCGGATATTCTCCTCGATCAGGGCGACCTTCTGCCAGGTCAGATCCCTGGCCTCCACCAGCCCTGTCCCCCCCATCCGGTCTGCCAGATGGAGGCTCTTGCCCCCCGGGGCACTGCACACGTCGATGACGTGGCTGCCGGGGGCCGGGTCCGCCAGCCGCCCCACAAAAGAAGAGCTCACATCCTGCACCTGGATCCAGCCCCTCTGAAAGGCGTCCAGACCTTCCAGGTAATCATATTTCTTCAGAATCAGCAGATCGTCCCCGTAGGGGGATTCCTCCGCCTCCGCCCCCTGGGCCCGCAGGGAGGCCAGAATCTCCTCCCTGGAGGCCAGGCTCAGGCTGCACCGCACCGATGTGCCGGCGTCCTCCAGGAACGCCCGCAGCATCCCCTCCGTGACCTCACGCCCGTACTCCCCCTCCCAGCGGTCGATGATCCACTGGGGCATGGAGTACTTCCGGGAGAGGTCCTCGAAGGAAAATTCCTCCTTTCTCCGGGAAATGCTCCGCAGGACTCCGTTGACAAAGCCCTTCAGCCCGGAGAAATGCCTCTTGGCCGCCAGCTTCACCGCCTCGTTGCAGGCGGCGGAATCCGGGATCCGGTCCATGTAGAGAATCTGGTAGGCGCTCATCCGCAGCAGGGTGCGGATGAAGGGCTTCATCTTCTCCGTCCGGGTCTTGGAGCAGGCGTTTATGGCCGCATCCAGAGTCAGCAGCCGCTCCACCGTCCCGTCGGTCAGGCGAGTGATGAAGGCCCGCTCCTGCTTCTCCAGATACTGATATTTTAAAAGGGCGCGGGAGAGGGACGTGTGGATGAAGCCCCCATTTTCCAGGACCTCCGTCAGCACGTCCAGCGCAATCTCCCGCCCCGTCGTCTCCTTAGTCGTCACGGTCTCTTCCTCCAAACAGAATGACCAGCCTCAAAAGCTGCAGGATGGTGGCCGCCGCTGCCGCCACGTAGGTGAGGGCCGCCGCCCTCAGCACCTTTCCCGCCCCGTTCACCTCGTCCCCCTGGAGAATCCCCAGGCGGTCCAGCAGCGCCACAGCGCGGCTGGAGGCGTTGAACTCCACCGGGAGGGTGATCAGCTGGAACAGAACTCCCAGGGAGAACAGGAGGATTCCCAGATGGAGGAAGGGGCTCATGCCCAAAAGCAGGCCCACCAGGATGATGGGCCAGGACAGGGTCGTCCCCAGGTTGGCCACAGGCACCAGGGCGCTGCGGATGTTTAGGGGGGCGTAGTCCTGGGCATGCTGCACCGCGTGCCCGCACTCGTGGGCGGCCACCCCCACGGAGGCCACCGACGCGGACCCGTAGACCGACTCGGACAGGTTCACCGTCCGGGTCCTGGGATCATAGTGGTCCGTCAGACTGCCCCTGACCTGGCGCACCTGCACGTCGTAGAGGCCCTGGGAGTCCAGAATCCTCCTGGCCGTCTCCGCCCCGGTCATGCCGGACATGCTGCGCACCCGGGAGTAGCGCTGGAAGGTGGACTGCACCCTTCCGGAAGCCCACAGGGAGATCGCCGCCCCGATGAGCACCAGAATCATGGTGGGGTCCCAGTAAAAGCCGAAATGAGGATACCCGTACCCGTAATATCCCATCGCCGTCAAAAATGTCATTCCTCCGCTCTCCTTTCCAGTCTCGTGCCGGCCTCAACGGCATAGCCCCTGAGAAAATCTCCGGCGTCCATCCGCTTTTTCCCCTCCAGCTGAAGGGAGCGGATCGCCAGGGAACCTTGGCCGGTCTGCACCACCAGGCGGTCCTTGGCCACCTCCGCCACCGTCCCCGGCTCCACGCCATACTCCCGCCCCAGGACGTCCCCGTCCCAGATCTTGAGCGTCTTGCCGTGAAGGCAGGTGTAGGCGCTGGGCCAGGGGTTTAAACCGCGGATCAGCCGCTCGATGGCCGCCGCGTCCATGGTCCAGTCAATGTCCCCCAGGGACTTTTTGAGCATCTTCGCATAGCAGGTGCCCTCGTCCGTCTGAGGCGTCCCCTTCAGGGTGCCGTCCTCCAGCCCCTTCAGGGTGGAGAGGATGAGCCGCCCCCCGATGGCGGAGAGCTTGTCGTGAAGGCTGCCCCCCGTCTCCTTGGGATCCAAGGTCACCGCCTCCTTCTCCAGCATATCTCCGGTGTCCAGGCCCTCGTTCATGAACATGGTGGTGACGCCGGACTCCCTCTCCCCGTCGATCACCGCCCACTGGATGGGGGCAGCTCCCCGGTATTTGGGCAGAAGGGAGGCGTGGATGTTGACGCAGCCGTACCTGGGGATCTCCAGGATGGACTTGGGCAGAATCTGCCCGAAGGCCACCACCACGATGGCGTCCGGCTCCATCTGCCGCAGCTTCTCCACAAATTCCGGCTCCCGCACCTTCACCGGCTGGTACACGGGAATCCCCAGCTCCATGGCCTTCTCCTTCACCGGCGTCATCAGAACCGCCTTTCCCCGCCCCTTGGGCTTGTCCGGCTGGGTGATGGCAGCCACCACCTCGTGGCCTCCCTCCACCAGGGCCTCCAGGGCCGGCACGGAAAAATCCGGTGTTCCCATAAACACGATGCGCATATTATTCCTCGCTTTCTTCTTCCTCATCCATGGCGTCCGTATCCTTCAATTCCCCTTCCACCATGGAAACGTAGAGTTTCCCCTTCAGATGGTCGCACTCGTGGCAGATGGCCCGGGCCAAAAGCCCCTCACCCACCAGCTCATAGGGCTCCATCTCCTCGTTGAGGGCCCGCACCCGCACGTGGTCCGGGCGGGTGACGATGCCCGTCTTTCCCGGAACGCTCAGACAGCCCTCGTAGCCGGTCTGCTCCCCGGAGGTCTCCAGAATCTCCGGGTTGATGAGCACGTACTGGTTGCCGTCCTCCACATCGATGGTGACGATCTGGCGCAGGACTCCCACCTGGGAGGCGGCCAGGCCCACCCCGTTCTCCTCATACATGGTCTCAAACATATCTTCAATCAGTTCCCTTGTCCGGGGCGTCATCTCCTTCACCGGCTTGCACACCTTGCCGAGAATCTCATCCCCGATCACCCTCACTTTTCTGATCGCCATAACTTATCTCCTCCGCTGTCCTATTTTCATGCCCATCACTGCAGGTCGAAACTCAGCATAACCGGCAGTTTAAGGCCCTCGATCCGTTCCCGGATTCTTAATAGTATACCATAATTCTCATGCTTAATATATAAAATTTTTCTGTAAATATCATTAACTTTGTAGATGGGTGCGTCCACAGGCCCGATGATCTCCGGCGCCCTGCCCCGCCCGGCGGCGGGTCCATCCCCGGCGCTCCGCTCCCGCTCGGCGGCAGATCCATCCCCGGCGCTCCGCTCCCGCCCGGCGGCGGGTCCACCCCCGGCGCTCCGCTCCCGCCCGGCGGCAGATCCGTCCCCAGCTGCGGGGCCATCCCAGGCGGCGGATCCGCTTCCGACAGCCGGCGCGCCTCCCAGCTCTGCGGCGCAGGAGAGGGCCTCCCTCTCCATCCGCCCGGCAGCCTGCCCCAGAAGCTCCTCGCTCCCGCTGGCAGCCAGGATGGTCAAAAGGCCGGTGGCCGGCGGGTAGCGGAGCATTTTCCTGTAACTCATCTCCTGCCGGTAGAAGGCCCGGTAGTCCTGGCTGGCCGCCGCCTGGATGCTGTAGTGTTCCGGCATGTAGGTCTGGATCACCACATTTCCCGCGTCCGCCCCCCGCCCGGCCCGCCCGGCGGCCTGGGTGAGCAGCTGAAAGGTTCTCTCCCCGCAGGCGTAATCCGGGGCGTGGAGGGAGAGGTCCGCCGCCAGCACCCCCACCAGGGTCACCTTGGGAAAGTCATGTCCCTTTACGATCATCTGGGTCCCGATGAGGATGTCCGCCTCCCCCGCCGCGAAGGCGGAGAGGATCTCCTCGTGTCCCCCCTTGCCCGCGGTGGTGTCCATGTCCATCCTCAGGACTCTCGCCCCGGGAAACATGGCCTTTGTCATCTCCTCCGCCTTCTGGGTCCCCACCCCGAATCCGGCGATGTAGGGGGAGCCGCAGGACGGACACCGGTTCGGCATGGGGATCTCATACCCGCAGTAGTGGCATTTCAGCCGCCCATTCCGGTGCAGGGTCAGGCTCACGTCGCAGTGGGGACATTTCATCGCCTTTCCGCAGGAGCGGCAGGACACGAAATTGGAGTAGCCCCGCCGGTTGATGAACAGCATGGTCTGCTCCCCCTTCTCCAGTCTCCCCTCCATCAGCTCCCGCAGCCTGCGGCTGAAAATGGATTTGTTTCTCTCCCGCAGCTCCTCCCGCAGGTCCACCACCTCCACCTGGGCCAGGCGGCTGTCCTTCTTCGCCCGCTCCGACAGGGTCAGCAGGCGGTATCTGCCGCTCTCCGCACGGCTGAACGCCTCCAGGGACGGGGTGGCCGACCCGAGCACCAGCCCGGCTCCGGCCATGGAGGCCCGTTTTTCCGCCACATCCCTGGCGTGGTAGCGGGGAGCCAGCTCGCTCTTGTAGGCGCTCTCCTGCTCCTCATCCATGACGATCAGCCCCAGGCGCTCAAAGGGGGTGAAAAGGGCGGACCGGGGGCCGATCATCACCTGGATCTCCCCCTTCCTCGCCCGCTCAAACTGATCGTAGCGCTCCCCCTTGGAGAGCCTGGAATTGATGACGGACACCCGGTTCCCGAACCGCCGGTAAAAGCGCATCACCGTCTGGTAGGTGAGGGCGATCTCCGGGATCAGCACGATCACCTGTCTCCCATCCCGGAGCACCTCGTCCATCATCTCCATGTACACTTCCGTTTTTCCGCTGCCGGTGATGCCGTAGAGCAGATAGAACCCCGGAGTCTTCGCCCGCCAATCCCGGATAAAGGCATCCGCAGCCGCCCTCTGCTGCCGGTTCAGCTCCACAGCCGGCCCCCGGCTCTGCAGCCCCGAGACTGGATTGCGGTAGACGTGCTCCTCCTCCAGCCGGATCCACCCTTTCTCCTCCATGGCCCGTATGGCCGCCGACGTGAGCCTCAGCTGGGACAGGGCAAACCCATAGGGGATCTCCCCCATATCAAGGAGCGCGCCAAACAGCCTCTCCCTGGCCCTGTGATGCTTTCTCCCCGCCTCCGCCCGCAGCCTCTCCAGCTCCTCCGCCGAGAGGTCCGTGCAGAGTCTCCGCTTCTGCACCGGGCGGATCTTTTCCTTCACCGGCAGAACCGTCTTCAGCGCCTGGTTCATGGTGGAGCCGTACCTCTCCTTCATCCACCAGGCCAGCTCGATGAGCTGTGACTCCGCGCTGCAGCCCTCCTCGTCCAGGGCAGCCACCTCCTTGATCCTGCCCGGGTCAAACTCTGCCTTCTCCGTCAGCTCCACCACGTAGGCCTTCCGCAGGCGATTTCCCGCCCCGAAGGGCACCAGAACCGGCGCCCCCACATGGATGTCCCCCCCGAGGCGCTCCGGCACCCGGTATTGGAATGGCCGGTCCACCCGCTCATGGGAAATATCTATAATCACATTGGCAAATAATTCTTTCACGCCCATCCTCCCTGACGTTTCCGCCGCCCTGATTTCCTGTTAAATGATAAAAGGTGTGCGCCGGCAGCGCACACCCGTCGGGAACCCTGCAAACGATCCCCGCCCATCAGCCGGCGGCGTCGTAAAACTGCTCCGCCAGCTCGGACATTCCCATGGAGTTGGAGCCCTTAAACAGCACGCAGTCCCCGGGAACAAGCACCTCCCGCAGGCGGTCCGCCAGACTCCCCTTGTCCATAAACTCCTCGATCCGCCCGGCTCCGCCGTTCTCCCTGGCTCCGCAGGCGATCTCCTTCGCCAGCTCCCCCAGGGTGAAGAGAAGATCCACCGGATGATCCTTCATCCACACACCCACATCCCGGTGGAAGGCCCTCGTCTCGTCCCCAAGCTCCTTCATATCCGCCAGCACGGCGATCCGCCTGGACGCCCCCATGTGCTCCAGCACCTCCAAGCTGGCCTTCATAGACACAGGGCTGGCATTGTAGGTGTCGTCCACCACCGTGATGCCGTCCCGCTCAAAGACCTGCTGGCGGTGTTTGAAGCCGCGAAACTCCTCCAAGCCCACAGCCGCCTCCTCCATGGGGATGCCCGCCTCCTCGGCAGCCGCCAGAGCCGCCAGGGCGTTGAGCACGTTGTGGCGGCCCAGGACATTTAAGTGCACCTTCACCCGCCTCTCCCCGCAGACAGCCGTAAAGGAGGCCCGTCCGCCGTCCATGGAGATGTCCTCCGCCCGGTACTGGCTGTTGTCTCCGGTGCCGTACCAGACCGTGCGAAATCCCTCCCTGGCTCTCACATCCCTGAGGAGGTCATCGTCCCCGTTCAAAATCAGGACTCCCCCCGGCTGCAGGCCATCCTGGATCGTCAGCTTCTCCCTCAGGATATTTTCCCTGGAGCCCAGCTGCTCGATGTGGGCGATCCCGATGTTGGTGATCACCGCCATGGTGGGGGCCGCAATCCTGGCGATCCTGGTCAGCTCCCCCGGCTCGCTCATCCCCAGCTCGATCACTGCGATCTCGTCCTCCGGGGCGATCTCCCACATGGTGATGGGCACGCCCACCTGGCTGTTTTTATTTCCCGGCGTCTTGTACACCTGGAAGCGGACGGCCAGGGCCGCCGCGATCATCTCCCGGGTGGTGGTTTTTCCCACGCTGCCGGTGATTCCCACCACCGGCAGGCTGCGCTGCTTCCTGCACCAGCTCCCCAGGCGCTGCAGGGCGGCCCGGGTGTCCTCCACCTGGATCCACGCGGTCCTCTGCCCCGGCTCTATATCCTCCGCTCTGTGCTCCGCGGTGAAGACGGCCGACGCGCCGGCCTCCGCCACCTGGCCGAGAAAGCGGTGGGCATCCACCCGCTCCCCCACCACCGGGACAAACAGGTCTCCCTCCCCTGCCTCCCTGGAATCCAGCACGATCCGGCTCACCGCGTTCGCCCCGTCCCCAGCCAGAATGCGGCCGCCGCAGACGGAGGCGATCTGATCCGCCGTCATTTTCATATCCGTTTCTCCTCTCATAATCCCAAATCTCTCACCGCGTCCTCCACCACTTCCCGGTCCAGGAAATGGGTGCGGACGCCGTTGATCTCCTGATAATCCTCATGCCCTTTTCCGATGATGGCGATCATGTCCCCTGGCTGGGCGTGGGAGAGGCTGTAGTAAATCGCCTCCCGCCGGTCGGGGATCTCCAGAAAGGCCCCTCCCGTGGGCTCCAGCCGGCTGCGGATATCCGCGATAATGTCCTCCGTCCTCTCATAGCGGGAATTGTCCGCCGTCAGGATGCAGAAATCCGCCATCTTCCCGCCGATCTCGCCCATGGAGTAACGCCTCTCCTTGGAGCGGTTTCCGCCGCTGCCGAACACGCACACCAGGCGCTTGGGATGGTAGGCCCGCAGCGTCTCCAGGAGGCTCTCCATGCTCACCGCGTTGTGGGCATAGTCGATGATCACCGTGCACCGCTCAGAGCTGTAGGCGATCTCCATGCGCCCGTTGACCCGCACCGTCTCCAGCCCTCTGCGGATGGCCTCCTCCGGAATTCCCATGGCCAGGCAGAGGCTGGCGGCCGCCAGGGCGTTGCTCACATTGAACTCCCCGGGAATTCCCAGGCGGAGATCCAGGGCCTTTCCCCCCGACTTCTCCGTCAGTGCAAACTCTGTGCCCACAAACCCAGGCTCAGACACAAACTTCACTCCGCCGCCCAGATAATCCGGCTTCAGCTCCTCCCGCAGCCCGTATGTAAAAAGTCTTTCGCAGGTCCTGTCCCCCACAATCGCGTCAAAATGCTCATCGTCCCGGTTGGCAATCCCCGTGCGGCACATGGTGAACAGCCTGGACTTGTAGTAGAGATATTCCTCAAAATCCGCGTGCTCGTCCGGGCCGATATGGTCCGGGGTGATGTTGGTGAACACCCCGTAGTCGAACATGAGACCGTCCGTGCGGTGCATCTTGATTCCCTGGGAGGACACCTCCATCAGCACATACTGACAGCCGGCCTCCGCCATCTTATAAAAATATTCCTGAAGCTGATAGGACTCCGGCGTGGTGTTTAAGGTGGGGTAAATGTGACCGTCGATCACCGCCCCTGTGGTGCCGATCATCCCCACCTTCTTTCCCGCCGCCTCCAGAATCGCCTTCATCATGTGGGTGGCGGTGGTCTTTCCCTTGGTGCCCGTCACGCCCACGGAGATCATCCGGCGGATGGGGTTGCCGAAGCGCAGGGCGGACATCATCGCCAGGGCGTGGCGGGAATTTTTGACCTTCACCACGGCCACTCCCTCCGGGAGCTCCGTCTCCCGCTCCACCACAAAGGCCTTCACCCCCTGGGCCGCCACATCCGCCATAAACCCATGGGAGTCGATGCGGCTCCCCTTCATGCACACGAAAATCGTCCCGGGAACCGCCTTCCGGGAGTCATAGACCACGTCCTCCGCCTCTGTATTCAAATCCCCCTGCAACACCTCATACTCCAAACCCTGCAGCCAGTCAGAAAATTTCATATCGTTCCTCCGTTCTTATTTTGATTCAACCGCGCCTCCCGGAAACTGCCCGTTCGGCTGTACCTGTATTCCCCGAAGATCCGGAAGAATCCTGATCCCCCGGGAATGCAGGTACGGGGCCGGGGAGGGGGAGCGCTCCCCTCCCGGCCGTCTGTACCTTAGAACAAACCGGTAATCACTCCGTCCTCGTTCACGTCGATTCCCTCCGCAGCGGGCACTCTCGGCAGTCCGGGCATGGTCATGATCGCCCCGGTGAGCACCACCACAAAGCCGGCTCCCGCGGAGACGTAGGCGTCCCTCACGTTGATGGCAAAGCCGGAGGGGCGCCCCAGCTTCGTCTGATCGTCAGACAGGGAATACTGGGTCTTGGCCATGCACACCGGCACATTTCCAAAGCCCATCTCCGTGATCCGCTTTAAGGCCCGCTCCGCCGCCGGGGCGTAGGTCACGCCGTCCGCGCCGTAGATCTCCCTGGCCACCGTGGCGATCTTGTCCTTCAGCCCCATATCGTCGGGGTAGATGGGGGCGAAATGGCTCTCCTTGGTCTCCAGGGTGGAGATCACTTTCTTCGCCAGCTCCTCGCCGCCGGCTCCGCCCTTGGCCCACACCTCGGACAGGGCGAACTCACAGCCCCTGGCCTCGCAGAAGTTTCTCACAAACTCGTACTCCCGCTCCGTGTCGCTGGTGAAGGAGTTCAGCGTCACCACCACCGGAACGCCGTACTTCTGCAGGTTCTCGATGTGCTTCTCCAGGTTCACAATGCCCTTTTCAAGTGCCTCCAGGTTCTCCTGCTGAAGCTCCGTCTTGGGCACGCCGCCGTTGTACTTCAGCGCCCGCACCGTGGCCACCAGCACCACGGCGTCCGGCTTCAGGCCGGCCATGCGGCACTTGATATCCATAAATTTCTCGGCTCCCAGATCCGCGCCGAAACCAGCCTCCGTCACCACGATGTCCGCCAGCTTTAAGGCCGTCCTGGTGGCCCGCACGCTGTTGCAGCCGTGGGCGATGTTGGCGAAGGGGCCTCCGTGAACCATGGCCCCCGTGTGCTCCAGGGTCTGGATCAGGTTGGGCTTCAAGGCGTCCTTTAAGAGGGCCGCCATGGCTCCCACCGCGTGGAGATCCGCCGCCGTCACCGGATCGCCGGCGTAGTTGTAGGCCACGATGATCTTGCCCAGGCGGCGCTTTAAGTCCGCCATATTCTCCGCCAGGCAGAGGATGGCCATGATCTCAGAGGCCACGGTGATGACGAAGTGGTCCTCTCTCACCACGCCGTCCGCTTTGGCCCCCAGGCCCACCACCACGTTTCTCAGAACGCGGTCGTTCATATCCAGGCACCGCTTCCAGAGGATCTGCCTGGTGTCGATTCCCAGGGCGTTCCCCTGCTGAATGTGGTTGTCCAGAAGGGCGGCTAACAGGTTGTTGGCAGAAGTAATGGCATGAAAATCACCTGTGAAATGGAGGTTTAAGTCCTCCATGGGCACCACCTGGGCGTAGCCGCCGCCGGCAGCTCCCCCCTTGATGCCAAAGCACGGGCCCAGAGACGGTTCTCTGAGGGCGATCATGGTCTTCTTTCCCAGGCGGGACAGGGCGTCCCCCAGGCCCACGCTGGTGGTGGTCTTTCCCTCACCGGCGGGGGTCGGGTTGATGGCTGTCACCAGCACCAGCTTCCCGTCCTTCCGATCCTTCACTTCCTCCCACAGCTCGTCGGTGATCTTCGCCTTGTATTTTCCATACAGCTCCAGATCATCCTCCCCGATGCCGTAAGCGGCCGCCACCTCTTTGATTGGCAGCATCGTTGCCTCCTGAGCAATCTCAATATCTGTTTTCATCCCTGCTTCTACCTCCTCTTAAATGTATTACTTATTGACCGTTTCCGAATTTTTCCTCAAACTCTTCCCTGGTCATCAGTATCTTTCTCGGTTTGGTCCCCTCTTCCTCCCCAACGACTCCGGCCTCCGCCAGCTGGTCCATGATCCTGGCCGCCCGGTTGAAGCCGATTTTGAACATCCGCTGGAGCATTCCGATGGAAGCCTTCTCCTTCTCCAGAATGAACTGCCCGGCCTGGATGAAGTACTCATCCCTGCCGCTCTCCCCGCCCTGGGCGGGGGATGCCGCCGCGCTGGCGATCTGCTCCGCCACCTCCGGGCTGTAGTCCGTGGTCATCCCCTGCTCCGTGAGGAAGTCCACCACCTTCTGCACCTCCTCATCGGACACAAAGGCGCCCTGGACGCGCTGGGGCTTGGGGAAGCCCGCCGGGTAAAAGAGCATATCCCCCTTGCCCAGCAGCTTCTCCGCCCCGTTCATGTCGATGATGGTCCTGGAATCCACCCCGGAGGACACGGAGAAGGCGATCCGGGAGGGCACGTTGGCCTTGATCAGGCCGGTGATCACGTTCACCGACGGCCGCTGGGTGGCGATCACCAGGTGAATGCCGGCCGCCCTGGCCAGCTGCGCCAGGCGGCAGATGGCATCCTCCACCTCCCCCGGGGCGACCATCATCAGATCCGCCAGCTCGTCGATGATGATCACAATCTGGGGCAGCTTTTTCGGCTTGTCCTCGTCCTCGATGTCCTCCAGCCTGGAGGCCTTCTCGTTGTATCCCTTCAGGTCCCTGACATTGTATTTTGCAAACTTGGCATAGCGGTCCATCATCTCCGCCACCGCCCAGCCAAGGGCTCCGGACGCCTTTTTGGGATCCGTAACCACCGGGATCAGCAGGTGCGGGATGCCGTTGTAGACGCTCAGCTCCACCACCTTGGGGTCCACCATAATCAGCTTCACATCATCCGGGCTCGACTTGTAGATGATACTCATGATCAGGGTGTTGATGCACACGGATTTTCCCGATCCGGTGGCGCCGGCGATGAGCAGGTGGGGCATCCGGGCGATATCCGTCACCACCGCCTGCCCCCCGATGTCCTTGCCCACGGCGAAGGCCAGGCGGGATTTATGCTTTTTAAAGCTCTCCGTCTCCAGCAGTTCCCGCAGGTAGACGGTGTTGTTCTCCTTGTTGGGAACCTCGATTCCCACAGCAGATTTTCCCGGGATGGGGGCCTCAATCCGGATATCCGCCGCCGCCAAACTCAGCTTGATGTCGTCCGCCAGCCCCACAATCTTGCTGACCTTCACCCCCTGCTCCGGGTGAAGCTCATACCGGGTCACAGACGGACCGCAGCTGATGTTGGTGACGGTGACGCCCACGCCGAAATTCCTCAGGGTCTGCTGCAGCTTCACCGCAGTCTCCCTGTACTCGTTCTCCGAGAAGGCCGCACTTCTGGGGGGCTTCTTCAGCAGGTCCAGGGGCGGGAAGATATACTCCTTCTTCACCGCCTCCTCCTTCTTCGCGATCTCCTCCTGGACGGAGGCCGAATCTCCCTTCTCGGCGGACGCCTCCGCGGCCTCCGCCCGGCGCTTCTCCACCCGCTTGCGCAGAAGCTCCGTCTCACTCTCGATCACTTTTCCGGTGGCGGTCACCACCCGGCGCTCCCCCTCCGGGGAGGTGAAAAAGCCGTCCTCCGCGGACGCAGAAAAATCTGCCGGCTCCTCCTGGAAACTCCCGCCTTCCTCTGACTCCCCGGCTTTGCCCGGCGCATCCGGAATGTCCTCATCCCAGGGCACAAGCTCCTCCGGTTCCTCCGTGCGGGAGAAATTCTCCTCCACCAGATTCATCTCCTCCAGCGTCCGGGTGTCCTTTTTCAGGTAGACCGTCTCCTCCTCCGGCTCCCGGGGGAAGGCGATGGTCCCGGTAAAGATGTCGTCCCGGTTTTCCCTCTCCCGGCTCTCTCTCCCTCGTTTCTCCCCATCACAGCCCTCGCCCTTCGGCCTGCGGCTCCTCTCCAGGTCCTCCGTCAGCCCGGCGAGATCCTCCGGCTCTCTTCTCCTCTCCTGCTCTTCCTCCGGCCCGGCGAGCTCTTCCTCCCGCCCGCCGGTCTCCTCCTGGAGACGGGTGGAATCCAGGTTCACGCCGCGGACAATCTTCTCCTCCCGCAGGCGCTTTCTCTCCTCCTGTCTCTCCGTCCAGACCTCTTTTCTCCGGTCAATATCCTCCTTGGCGTAGCGGGCCGCCTTCTCACCGCCCCGCTTCACGAAGGATACCAGGGATCTCTCCGTGATCAGAACCAGGGAGACCGCCAAAATCACCAGCAGAATCAGGTATGTACCCACCGTCCCCACCAGGCTGTACAGCCCGTGGCTGACGGCTCCTCCCAGGATTCCGCCCCCCAGGCCGGTGGCCGCACTGCTCTTGTAGAACTCCCCCAGGGACACTCCCTGCCGGAACGGATCCCCGAAGATGGCCTCCCCCAGGGCGCAGAGAACCAGGGCGGCGGCCACCGCCGCCCCCAGCTTCATGAGGGCCACTGGATTTCCCCGGTTGGACAGATAGAAACAGGCGCCGACGAACAGCGCCAGGGGGAGTACATAGCCCACCATCCCGAAAAGCCCCAGCTGAAGGCTGCGCAGGAAATCCCCCACCACGCCGCAGAGATGGAAATTGCTCAAAAATAATAAAACCGCCAGGGCAAAGGTCCCGATGATCACCATCTCGGACCCGAGAAATTCCGGTCTCTCCGGCTCTTTCTTCTTCGGCGGCCTTCCCGGCCCCCGCTTCGTCTTTGCCTTCGCGGTGGATGTCTTCGTCGTCTTACTCGCCTGTGCCACTCAAATATGCCTCCTAACATCAGTGAAGCCCGGCAGCCCTGACCTGCCGGAGCTTCGCTCCCGTCGTTTCATTTAGTATACAAAAAAACCGTCAAAATTGCAACTGTATCACTTTTTTTTGCCGTCCACCATGTCGTAAAGCCGTCCCAGGGCCTCGCGGATTCCCCCCACCTCATCGATGAGTCCCTGCTTCACCGCCTCCTCCCCCACGAGGACCGTGCCCAGATCCCTGGTGAGCATCTCTGTGCTGTGCATCAGCCGCTTCAGCTGGTCGTGGGCGATTCTTGCATGGCCCGCCACAAAATTTAAAATTCTCTCCTGAATCATCTCGAAATATTCATAGGTGCGCTCCGTGCCGATGACCATCCCCGTCATCCGCACCGGGTGGATCATCATCGTTCCCGTGGGCACGATGAAGGAATAGTCCGCGGAGACCGCCAGGGGAACCCCGATGGAGTGGCTGCCCCCCAGGACCAGGGAGACGGTGGGCATGGACAGGGAGGCGATCATCTCCGCGATGGCCAGCCCGGCGTCCACATCCCCCCCGGAGGTGTTTAAGAGCACCAGCAGTCCGTCCACCTGGCTGTCGTCCTCCAGCTGGGCCAGCTTCGGCAGCACATGGTCGTACTTGGTGGCCTTGCTGGTCCCCGGGAGGTTCTCATGGCCCTCCACCTCCCCGATGATGGACAGCAGGTAGATGTTTCTCTTCCCGGCGCTGCCGTTTAAAGTCATCTGCCCGTACTCCTCCAGCTTGGCGTCCTCCTTCTCCTCCGCCTCCCGGCGCAGCTTCTCCCTCTCCTCCTCCCGGCAGTCCCCGCCGTTCTTCTCTCTTTCCTTTTTCTTGCTCTCGCTCATAAAAAAAGCTCCTTCCGCACATCCGTTTTCGGGGGCCGCGCCCCCGCTTTTATCAGGATGTGTCAAAAAGAGCTTTTTATTCTTCCGCGCCCCCTCCGCCGTCAGTCGATGACGTTGCGGATGGTTTTGGGCTGCCGGTAATTCCAGGTGGATATCTTGATGCCGCTGCGTTTGCTGGCCGCGTGGACGATCTGCCCGTTGCCGATGTACATGGCCACATGGTTGATGGTGCCGCCGCTGTTGGCGTAGAAGATTAGATCGCCGGGGCGCATCTCACTGGAGGAAACCGCCCGTCCCATCTTGGCCTGGGAGCCGGAGTAGTGGGGCAGGGAAATCCCGAAGTGCTGCAGCACTTTCATGGTGAAGCCGGAGCAGTCCGCCCCGTTGGTCAGGCTGGTGCCTCCCCACACGTAGGGGTTGCCCACAAACTGCAGGGCGTAGTTGACGATCTGGGTTCTCCTGGACATCTCCCGGTTGGCCTGCTCCTCCAGCGGCGAGAACTTGATGGCCTCCGGGAGGGCGTAGCGCACCTCCACGTTGTTGTCCCTGGTGGAGATGTAGGCGTTGTCCGTATCCTCCCCCGTGTCCAGCTCGATCTGGACCCAGCCGTCCAGCTGATCCAGCACCGGATATTTTTCCTCCATGGTCAGCTGCGTCCAAATCTGGCTGTCCGTGGACGGCTCCGTGCGCACCCGCAGCCCGTCCACCTTCACCACGGCCATCAGGGTCGCCTCCTGCAGGGCCAGATCCCTGGCCTCCTGGCCGGTGGCGATGTACTGTGGATCCGCGCTCACATAGCCGGTGATGGCGCCGGATTTGATCTTGTACCACTGGCCGTCCTCCGACGTCTCTAAAATATCGGCAGCCGCCCGGCTGGGCAGCTTGCCGATCACATTTCCCATCCCCTCATCCTGGGTGGGTGAGGAGCGGACATTCAGGTAGTTGCTGACCTTGGAGACCAGGAGATTGCCGTACTGGTTCACCGCCATGGTCTTCATGTCCAATTTTCTGGCCTCGTTGAGGCAGTACTCTACGCGGGCGTTTCCGTCCTCCGTGGAGATAAAGCCCTGCTCGATCTCCACCCAGCCCTCTCCCTGGGAGAGGACCTCGTACCGCTCATCCATCGCCACGGCTCCCACCACATTCTCAGAGCCCTCAAACACCGGCTCCGTCCGCACCCGCAGGCTCTCCGTGGTGATCACCGCCATCTTTTTGATATTTTCCCGGGCGGCCGCCTTGGCGTCCTCCCCCGTCAGCACATACTGGCTGCTCACATACCCCTCAAAGCCGCCGGAGGAGATGTGATGCCAGCTGCCATCCTCGGTGGTGTCCAAAATCTCGCAGCCGCCTCCGCCCATGATGGTGCCGATGATGGTGCCGCCGGTGTCCGGGGTCTCACGGATGTTGAGGTAGCCGGAGACCTGCACCACTCCCAGGTTGGAGTAGGAGTTTATGACCTCCTCCGCCGCCTGGCGCCGCTCTTCCTCCTCCTGTTCCTCCGGGGACAGGGCCGCCTCCGCCGCGGTCTCCGTCTCCTCCTCGGCGTTCTCGCTGGAGGCGGGCTTCACCACCGCCAGGATCAGGGCGATGAGCAGGAGGAGGACGATGAGAACGCCTCCCCCGATCAGCGCGTATCTCTGGTAGCGGTTCCTGTTGCGCCGCCTCCTGGCCCTGTCCAGGGAGGATCTGTAATTCAAATCACGATTGTTCGTATCCGACATATCTTTTCTCCAAAGAACTTATGAATTCTTGAACCCGCGCAGCTGCATGTAGAATTTCACCAGCTCCGCCAGCTGATCAAAGGTCAGGTTGGTGGCGTTGATGGGCAGGTCATAGAGGGACATATCCCCCCACTCTCTCCCGGTAAAATACTTATAGTAATCCCGGCGCTCCCGGTCAATGCGGCGGATCTTCTTCAGCGCCTCATCCGCATCCTGGACGCCGTCCACCTCCATCACCCGGCGGATTCTCACGGGGATGTCCGCGTACACAAACAGGCGGATCACATCCACATCCGGCTCCGGCTCCAGCACGTAGTCGGCGCAGCGGCCCATGATGATGCAGGACTGCTCCTTCGCCAGCTTGCGGATGACCTCCGACTGGAAGCGGAACAAGTTCTCCCGGGACGTCAGCTTCCTGGAAGAGGGTGCGCCGAAGGCGCCCTTCAGGCTGCCCACAATGCGGCTGAGGATCGGATTGCTCAGCTTCTCGTCCGCCAGGCGGAAATACTGCTCCCCGATGGCGCTCTCCTCGGAGGTCATCTTTAAGATCTCCTCGTCGTAGAAGGGAATCCCCAGATTCTCTGCCAGCCGTTTGCTGGTAATCCTTCCGCCGCTGCCGTACTGCCGGTCAATGGTAATCACCACATTCTTAGTATCTGCCATAGGAAAAACCTCCATTTCTGTCGTGAAAGACCTCGGCGAGGAAACTGCCTCGCTAAGTGCTCCTATATATACTTATACCACACCGGGCGGTGCAAGTAAATTATTTTAACACTTCGCGGTACAGCCGCAGCACGTTTCCGTGGAACACGGCCTCCACCTCCCCGGCGGTAAAGCCGGCGCTCTCCATGGCCTCCGCCAGTCTGGGAAGGCCGGCGGAATTTCCGATTTCCACCTCCCCGTAGATGCCGTCAAAGTCGGATCCCAGGCCGATGCAGCCCGCTCCGCCCACCTGGCGGATGTGCTTCATGTGCTCCACCATGCGGGAAATCCGGCTGATCTGTCTTCCGCCCTCCGGGATGTCCTCCAGGAAATTGCAGTAATAGTTGATGCCGATGACTCCGCCCTTCTCCGCGATCGCCCGGATCATCTCGTCCGTCAGGTTTCTGGCGTGGGAGGCCAGACTCCTGGCATTGGAGTGGGAGGCCACAAAGGGCTTCTTGGCCGTGCGGAGCACATCCCAGATTCCGGCGTCGGACAGGTGGGCCACATCGACGATCATGCCCAGGGCCTCCATCTCCTCCAGGATCTCAAAGCCCCTCTCCTTCAGGCCCTTCTCCGTCTCCGGGAGGCCCCCCTCCCTGCCCGGCCAGGCCAGACTGTTCTCATAGTTCCAGGTGAAGGTCATCATCCGGGCGCCCAGACGGTAGAGGGTGCGCAGAAGGGCCGGATCCCCCTGGCAGACTTCCCCCTCCTCCAGGGTCAGCAGGGCGGACATCCGCCCCTCCTTCCAGTTCCTCTCGATCTCCGCCCAGGTGGTCACCGGCGAGATTCTGTCCCGGTTCTCCTCCATCACCTGGTAAAAGAGATCCGCCATGCGCACGCAGGTGAGGAAGGGGTCCTCCGTCCCCTTCAGGTCCACAAAGAGGGCAAAATTCTGAAGGAAATAATCCCCCGCCTCCATCTTTTTCAGATCAATGTGGAGATCGTTGTCCAGGAGAGAGATCTCCTCCCCCCTCTCCCTGGCCTTGTACAGCTCCAGAATTGTGTCACAATGCATATCCACTACTTTCATTTCCTGTCTATCCTCCTGATCTCCGGGTTCCCCGGAAAATTTTGATTCTCTCCTCTGTGGGCGCTCCTCGGCCCCCACTCTATTCGCTCCGCAGAGCGTCGATGGGGTTGAGCCCCGCTGCCCGGCTGGCGGGCATGTATCCAAACAGCAGGCCGATGCCTACCGACACGGAAAATGAGATGAGCACCGCGCCGAAGGTGGGCGGCGCCTCGATGCCCAGGGCTCTCCCCAGGGCTATGGAGGCCATCGATCCGATGACGATGCCGATCACTCCGCCGATGGAGCTGGTCACCGCCGCCTCGATGACAAACTGCTGCATGATGGCGCTCTTCTTGGCCCCCAGGGCCTTGCGGATGCCGATCTCCTGGGTGCGCTCCGTCACCGACACCAGCATGATGTTCATGACGCCCACCCCCGCCACCAGCAGGGAGATGCCGGCGATGCCGCCCAGCATTCCCGACATCATGGCGATCTGCTCATCCAGGGTGTCCAAAAGCTCGCTGTTGGCGTTGACCCGGTACAGATCCTCGTTCTGGAAGATTTCCATCAGAAATCCCTCCAGCTCCGCCTTGCAGCGCTCCGTATCCTCCGTGGATATGGTGGTGAAAATGTAGCTGCTGATGGACCCGTTCCGGGTGAGCTTGGCGGCGGTGGAATAGGGAAGCCAGAGGAAGTCGTCGCTTCCCCCCTCCTCCAGCTCCTCCTCGTTCTGGCGCTCCGCCACCCCCACGATCTTGTAGGCGTCAGCCCCCACCTTGACCGTCTGTCCCAGGGCCTTCTCCGGCCCCCCGAACAGCTCGTTGGCCACATAGTAGCCGGCCACGCACACCTTCTGTCTGGAAATCATGTCGGAATACTGAAGATTTCTCCCCGCCGCAAGGGCGTATCCCCGGATTTTCAGATAATCCTCGCTGTATCCGCCCACGTTGGTGGCGTCCAGGGAATCGCTCCCGTGCTTCACCACGGCGGACACATTCACCACCGGGGTCATCTCCCCGTAGATATCCCTGTGCTCCTCAAAAAATTCGTAGGTGTCGTCCACATCCAGGGAGCGGGAGGGGAGGTTGGTCACGTTGGCGGAAATCTGGTTGACGCCCATCTCCGCAAAGCTGTCCACCACCGTGGACATGAATCCGTCCACAATGCTCACCAGGATGATCACCGACGCCACGCCGATGATGATGCCCAGCATGGTGAGGAAGGAGCGCATCTTATTGCCCAATATGCTTCGGATGGCCATTTTAAACGATTGCAGCATAGTCTTTCACATCTCCGTCAAAATTGATCTTTCCGTCGTGGATCCGCACCACCCGCTTCGCCTCCACGGCGATGGAATTGTCGTGGGTGATCATCACGATGGTGTTTCCCTCGGCGTTCAGCTGTTTTAAAAAATCCAGCACCTCCCTGCTGGTGCGGGAGTCCAGGGCGCCGGTGGGCTCGTCGGCCAGAATCAGGGACGGATCCCCCGCCAGGGCTCTGGCGATGGACACCCTCTGCTGCTGGCCGCCGGAGAGCTGGTTGGGCATATTTCTCCACTTCTCCTTCAGGCCGACCCGCTCCAGGGATGCCATGGCCCGGTTGTGGCGCTCCTCCCTGCCCACCCCCGCGTAGAGGAGGGGCAGTTCCACGTTCTCCAAAAGGTTTAATTTGGGCAGCAGGTTATACTGCTGGAAGATAAAGCCGATCATCCGGTTGCGGATGGCCGCCAGCTGGTCGCCGGTCATGTCGCTCACATCCTCGCCCCCCAGATAGTAGCTCCCGTCCGTGGGGACGTCCAGGGCGCCGATGATGTTCATCAGGGTGGATTTGCCGCTCCCCGACTTGCCCACGATGGCCACAAACTCCCCC
>DXEU01000111.1 GCA_019114845.1 Candidatus Lachnoclostridium stercoripullorum
CTTATGGTTAAAGTATATCACAGCCCGCTGGAAAATGTTTGAAGACTGTTTAAATAGATTATGAAGATTTTCTTAATATTTGGTCTTTTCCGGCGGAAAGCGAAAGAGAATGTTAAGGGATCGTAAGGAACCCGGAAGGGTTACCTTACCGTATCCGCCTCCCACTCCAGGACGCTGCCGCTGTAGGCGTCGATCTTGAACTCGTACTCCATGCCGTCCCAGATCAGCTGCCCCTCGTACTGGTAGCGGTCGTCGTCCTCGTCCAGCCAGAGCCGCACGTCCGCGGCGGAGGCGCCGGGAACCCGGCTGAGGACGGTCTCGCGGATCTGATCCTCGGAGAGCATGCCGGAGCCGGAGGAATTTACGGAGGGATTCCGGTCGGAGTCGTAGTCGTAGCTGACGATGGCCCCGTCGGCCTCGCGGATGTCGTAGCTGTACTCTTCCCCGGTGAGAGCGTCAAATTCCACTTCAAATACGGACTGCCCGTCGTGGCGGTCCTTTTTTGATTCGATGAATCGCACATCCGCCTCCGTCAGGCCAGCCTGGGAGAGGGCGATGGCGCGGGCCTCCGCCTCCGTGATGGGGCCGCCGCTGCCGGTTTCCTGGCTGCCGGCCGGGGATGTGCTGGCCGGAACCTGGGCAGCGGTCTCTCCGGCCGGAGCCGCCGTCCCCGATGCTGCTGCAGGAGTCCCAGGAGCGGTCTCCGTCCCGGCCTCGCCCTGGCCGCCGGCGGCCGGAGTCTTGGCTCTCTCGATGACCACGCCGGTGAGGGCGTCGATGTCGTACTCGTAGTTCACCCCGTTTTCCGTGAAGTCCACCGCGTAGTAGAAGACGCCGTTCCGGCTGTCCAGGCCGGCGGTGGAGAACTCCGCCCCGTCGGCGGATACCCCGGCGTCGGAGAGGGCAGCCTCCTTGGCGGCGTCGATGCCGATGTAGTCGGCGGTGGATGCAGTCTGGCTGCCGCCGCAGGCGGCCAGAGACAGGGCCGCCAGGGGGATGGCGGCGGTCATGGCGATGGATAAGATGGATTTTTTCATAACACGAAACCTCCTGTATCAATATATATCCGATAAAATGGCCCGATTCCCGGGATTTCCGTCAGGAAGGGCGGCGGTCAGCGGGCCCGGGAAGGCGGACGGTGAAGCGGCTGCCCTTTCCCAGCTCGCTCTCCGCCTCCGCGCTGCCCCCGTGCAGCTCCGCGATCTGCCGCACCATGGAGAGGCCCAGCCCCAGGCCGGACTGTTCTCCCCGGGAGGGATCCGCCTGGTAAAACCGCTGCCAGATCTTCTCCAAGTTCTCCGGGGCGATGCCGATGCCGTCGTCCTCCACGGTGAGGACGGCCTCCGCCCCGTCCTGGGCCAGCCGGACGCGGATGTGGCCCCCCTCCCGGCCGTATTTCCTGGCGTTCTCCAGGAGATTGACCGCTGCGCGGGAGAGGAGGAAGGGGTCGCCGTCCACGATCACGCCGGGGGAAATGTCCGCGGAGAGGGAGATGTCCCGGCCGCCGCTGTCCTGTTCCTCGCAGATCAGGGCGATCATCTCGCTGAAGTCCACAGACTCCCGCTTCAGCTTCTGGGATCCCAGATCCAGCCGGGTGATATCTAAGAGCCGGCTGATGAGGAGGGACATCCTGTCTGCCTGGCGGTGGATCACAGAGATAGCCTCCTGGTAGTCATCCCGGGTCTCCCCGTACTTCTCGGCGAAGCTGCACTGGGAGAGGATGACCGCCGTGGGGGTTCTCAGCTCGTGGGAGGCGTCGGAGGTGAACTGTTTTTCCGCCTCGAAGGACCGCTCCAGGCGCTCAAACATGCGGTCAAAGGATCCGGCCAGCCGGCCGGCCTCGTCCCCGGTGTGGGGAATGCCGGTGCGCAGGGAGAGATCCTCCCCGCGGCTGATGCGCTCCGCCACGTCGGCGATGCGGGAGAAGGGGGTCAGCGCCCGCCTGGCGATAAGATAGCCCCCCGCCGCGGCCAGAAGGACCAGGAAGGGGAGAACGATGGCGAACACGGTGAAGATGCTGTCCGCCATCTGCCCGCTGTCGGGACTGCGGAGCACTCCCCGCAGCCACAGCCCGTCGTCCCAGCCGGAGGGAATCCAGAAGTCCAAGGTGTAGAAGTCGGAGCTGCCGTCGGTCCCGGAGACAAACTGGGACACGCCGTTTTCCAGGGGGGCATCCACGGGGAAGGCCGGCGGCGTCTCCCCGGAGAGGAGAGCCCCGTTCTGGTTGTAAATGAGGAAATAGACGTCATTTACATAAAAACGAAAATCCGGGGAGAGGACGAGGGCGCCGTCCTCCAGGGAGACCAGGGAAAGCTGGGAGCGGACGGACACGGAGAGGATGGAAAATGCCTCCCGCCTGGCCACGCTTCCGCTCACCAGGAGAATCAGGCCCAGGCACAGAGCGGCGGTGAGGGCCATAAAGCTGGTAAACCATAGGGTCAGCTTCGCCTTTAAGGAGAGCCGGCCTCCTGCGGAAGATTTCTTCATTCTGCCTCCTTGATCATCCACCCGGCGCCCCAGACGGTGCGGATCAATTTCTTGTCGCAGCCCCCGTCGATCTTCTTGCGCAGGTAGCTGATGTAGACGTCCACCACGTTGGTTCCGCCGCTGTAGTCGTAGTTCCAGATGTGATTCTCGATTTTCTCCCGGGAGAGGACGATGCCAGGGTTCATGCAGAGGTACTCCAGGATGGCGTACTCCCTGGCGGACAGGTCGATGACCCGATCCCCCCGCCTGGCGGTGTGGCTGCCGGTGTCCAGGGTCAGGTTCCCCACGGTGAGAACGCTGGAGGTGTGGGAGCTGCGCTTGCGGGTCATGGAGCGGATCCTGGCCAACAGCTCGTCGAAGTCAAAGGGCTTGATGAGGTAGTCGTCGGCCCCGGTGTCCAGGCCGGTGACTCGGTCGGCGATGCTGTCCCGGGCGGTGAGGAACATGATGGGCAGATCCAGTCCCTTCTTCCGCACGGCCCTGAGGACCTCCAGGCCGTCCATCCCGGGCATCATGATGTCCAGGACGGCGGCGTCATACTCCGTGTTCTCCAGATAGTAGAGAGCCTCCTTCCCGTTGAAACAGGCGTCCACCCCGTAGCCCTCCTTCTCCAGTACCTTCACGATCAGGCGGTTCAAATCCCTCTCGTCCTCCGCAATCAGAATCCGCATAGCTTCCTCCCCTCCCGTCCCTTGGAAAACGGGCCTTCAATGTTACTCCATATTATATACGAAAATGAGAGATTTTTAAATTCCTCTAATAATTTTTTAATAGTTTGCAGGTACCATAGAGACAACAAAGAGAACCAGAGAACATCAAATATAGAAGGAGGCATCAATTATGAAGAAATGGACAATCGGACTGGGGACGGCACTGGCAGCGGGAGTTTTGGCGGCAGGCATGGCGGTGAGCGCGGGGGCGGCCCCTGCGTCCGGCGGGGGGATCGGACAGGAGAAGGCGGAGCAGATCGCGGCGGACCACGCGGGGGTGAAGGAGGACGACATTCTGTACATTTTCTCCGAGCTGGACTACGAGGACGGGAGAAAGGTGTACGAGGTGGAGTTTTACACGAAGGACTACAGAGAGTACGACTACGAGATCAGCGCCGCCGACGGAGCGGTGATCAGCTGCGACTACGATGCGGAGACCAGCTTCTGGAGAAACATCCCGGAGCGGGACAGAACCGTCCAGATCACCGAGGAGAAGGCTCAGGAGATCGCCTTAAACCACGCGGGGAAGAAGGAGGAGGACGTGCGTATCCTGAGGACGAAGCTGGACTACGACGACGGCATGGCAGTCTACGAGGTGGAGTTCTTTGCCGGGGAAAATGAGGAGTACGATTACGAGATCAGCGCCTGGACCGGGGAGATCATCAGCCGCGATTACGACGCGGAGAGCCGGGGAGAGAGATGGGCGAAGGCCGGAGCCGAGAGAAGGGAGGCTGCGGCGGGAACCGCGGCGCTGACGGCTGAGGAGGCCAAGGCTGCGGCGTTAAAGGACGCGGGCCTGAAGGAGTCCCAGGTGGAGGGACTGAGAGTGCACCAGGACTGGGATGACGGCCGGGTTGTGTACGAGGGAAAATTTTACTACCACGAGCTGGAGTACGAGTTCGAGGTGGACGGGAACACCGGCCGGCTGATCGACTGGGACGTGGAGAGCATTTACGACTGATTGGGCAGCGGCGCAGGGCGAGAAGCGGAATGTACGGTGGAAAAAACTTGCCAATATAAAGTTTAGGGGGTAATATATTAAGACAGAGTATATTATGCAGAGGAGGTAATCATTATGGTAGTAATTTCCACAGAAAAAGCTCCGGGCGCAATCGGACCGTACTCCCAGGGCTATGAGGTGAATGGGCTGGTTTACACTTCCGGACAGCTTCCGGCAGACCCGGTGACGGGAGAGCTTGCAGAGGGCATCGCAGCTCAGGCTGAGCTCAGCTGCAAGAACGTCGGCGCCATCCTTGAGGCGGCCGGCAGCGGCTTTGACAAGGTTGTAAAGACCACCTGCTTCCTGGCAGACATGGCAGATTTCGCCGCTTTCAACGAGGTATATGCAAAGTACTTCACGTCCAAGCCGGCGAGAAGCTGTGTGGCCGTTAAGGCTCTTCCCAAGGGAGCTCTGTGCGAGATCGAGGCAATCGCCGAGAAGTAATTCGCAGGGACGCAGGAATTCGCAGGAACACAGGAATTCACAGGAACACAGCCGCCTAGCTCTGACAGCCGGCGGCAGAAAAAAGAATGATGAAGATGCTTCAGACCCGTCGACGCTGACGGGTTCTGGGGCATTTTTGCTTTGAGGAGTGCCGGACAGAGGGCGCAGCGGCGCTAAATCCGGGACTCAGAGAGGGAAAAAGGTATGAATAAGAAAAAAATCAGGCTGCATATGCCTCATGTATTTGTAATTCTGTTTTTCCTGGTGCTGGTGGCCACCATCTCCACCTGGATCATCCCGCCGGGACAATTTGACTATCAGCAGGTGGATGTGAACGGGACCATGAGGGAACTGGTGGTGCCCGGCTCCTTCCACTACGTGGACCGGGCGGAGGCTTCCCCGGTGGGCATCATAGATTTCTTCTGCTCCTTCCACCGGGGCATGATCGCCAGCGCGGAGATCATGATGATGATTTTCATCGTCAACGCCGCCTTCGGCATGATCATCAAGACGGGGGCCTTCGACTGCATTATGGGGGCTCTGCTGCGGAAGTTTGACGGGAAGGAAAAGATACTGGTCCCCATGTTCTTTCTGATCTACGCCCTGGGGGCGTCGCTCTTCGGCATGTGGAACGATTTCAACGGCCTGATTCCCATCATGGTGGGGCTGGGGATTGCCCTGGGCTATGACGCCCTGTTCGGATTTTCCATCATCGAGCTGGGCATCGGCATCGGCTTCTTCGCGGCGATCTTGAACCCCTATACCATCGTCATCGCCCAGTCCATCGCCGGCATCCCGGTGTACTCCAACTCCGGGATCCGCATCGGCATGTTTGTGATCTTCTCCGCCATCAGCATCTGGTGGATTTTCCGCTACGGAAAGAAGATCAAGGCGGATCCGTCCAAGAGCCTGATGCTGGGGGAGAAGACCAAATTCCAGTTTGACCGAAATGAGCTGGTGAAGCTGAAGGTGGGATTTCGGGAGAAGCTGGTGCTGCTGGACATTGTGGTGTGTCTGGCCATCATCATGTACGGCTTTCTGAAGTCCGGCTGGGGCACCATCCAGCTGACGGGCGTATTTCTCATGATGGGCATCATCGCGGCGCTGATCTACGGCTGGAGTCCGGACAAGATCGCCGAGGAGTTCATCAACGGCTGCGCGGACATCGTGTTCGGCGCCCTCATCGTGGGCATCGCCCGGGCTACGCTGGTGGTGCTTCAGGACGGCGTGGTCATCGACACCATCATCAATACCCTGGCCAACCAGCTGGTGGGACTTCCCTCCGCGGTGGCGGCCCAGGGAATGCTGCTGATTCAGACCATGATCAATTTCATCATTCCCTCCGGCAGCGGACAGGCCACCACCATCATCCCCATCATGGCGCCCCTGGGGGACCTCATCGGCGTGAGCCGGGAGATGACCGTGCTCACCTTCCAGATGGGGGACGGACTGTCCAATCTCCTGTGGCCCACGGCCAACATCGCCATCGGCTGCGGCATCAGCGGCGTGCCCCTGTCCAAGTGGTGGAAATTTTTCGTCCCCCTGTTTGGGATCTTGTATGTGACCCAGATGCTGACGGTTGTGTTTGCCCAGGTATTCCTGGGATTTTAGAGGAGGCGGAACATGAGCGACGTGAGAAAGATGGCGGAGGAGATGAGGGAGGAGCTCTCCTCCATCCGCCGGGATTTTCACAGCCATCCGGAGCTGTCCGGGCAGGAATACCGGACGGCGGACAAGATCTGCGAGTATCTGGACGGCTGGGGCATCGAGTACCGCAGGGGAGCGGCAGACACCGGGATTGTGGCCCTAGTGCGGGGCGAGCGCCCCGGAAAGACGGTGGGGATCCGGGCGGATATGGACGCCCTGCCCCTGACGGAGGAAGCGGGCAGAAGCTATGGCTCCCAAAATCCTGGGGTGATGCACGCCTGCGGCCATGACGCCCACATGACGGTGGCCCTGGGGGCGGCGAAGATTCTCCAGTCCCTTCGGGGAGAGCTGGCCGGAAATGTGAAATTTTTCTTCCAGCCGGCGGAGGAGACCACCGGCGGCGCGAAGCGGATGATCGAAGCGGGCTGCCTGGAAAATCCCCATGTGGACTATGTGCTGGGGCTGCACGTATCCAGCCGGTATGAGGCCGGGAGCGTGGGCGTCCGCTACGGCAATATGATGGCGGCCTCCGACGAGTTCACCGTCGTGGTGACGGGCAAGTCCTGCCACGGGGCCCATCCGGACCAGGGAACCGACGCCATGGTGGCAGCGGGGGCGGTGCTCTCCGGGCTGCAGACTTTGGTGAGCCGCAATCTCGCCCCGGTGAACCCGGCGGTGTGCACCGTGGGAAAGATTCACGGGGGCACAGCGGGAAATATCATCTGCGACCGGGTGCAGATGGACGGGATCCTGCGCAGTGTGGATCCCCGAACCAGAGAGTTTCTGCGGGAGCGGCTGAGAGCCATGGCAGAGAACACGGCCAGGGCCTACGGCGGGGAGGCGCAGGTGGAATTTCGCCCCAGCTACCCGGCTCTGATCAACACGGACGCGGTGGTGGACGTGGTGAAGGAGACGGCCTGCCGCCTGCTGGGGGCGGAGCAAGTGACCCTGGAGCGGGAGCCGGATCTGGGGACGGAGGATTTTTCCTATTTTGCGGAGGCCCGGCCCGCCTGCTTCTGGCATCTGGGCTGTGCCAATTTCAAACGGGGAATCGACGCGGACATCCACAACTGCCGCTTTGACCTGGATGAGGACTGCCTGGCGGTGGGAGCGGCCATCCAGGCGGAGGCAGCCCTGGCTCTGCTGGGATAAAAACCGGAGCGGCGGCCCTGTCCTGGGGAAAAACCGACGCAGAGGCCCTGTCCTCTGAATATCCTAATTAAAAGGGCTGAAGGAAGAATAGCTGTGAATCAGGCGAGGAAGGAGATTCACTGTGAAGAATGCTGGCGGGAAGGCTATACCGGCCGCGGGATCGGCGTGGCGGTGCTGGACACCGGCATTTTTCCCCATGAGGATTTCGGCGGCAGGATCGCGGCCTTCGCCGATTTTGTGCAGAAGAACCCGGAACCCTACGACGACAACGGCCACGGCACCCACATCGCCGGCATCATCGGGGGCGCGGGCACGGCGTCCCGGGGCGGATACAGCGGCGTGGCCCCGGAATGCAGCCTGATCTGTGCCAAGGTGCTGGACAAAAGGGGAAATGGCTACGCCTCCGACGTGCTCTCCGGGCTGCGCTGGATCCGGGGCAACCGGGAGCGGTACGGGATCCGCATCGTCAACGTGTCGGTGGGGGCCTTCTCCGGGCGCGGGTCCGGGGAGAATTCTGCCCTGGTGAAGGGGGTGAACGCAGCCTGGGACGACGGGCTGGTGGTCGTGGTGGCGGCGGGCAACAACGGGCCGGGGCGGATGACCATCACCACCCCCGGCATCAGCCGCAAAGTGATCACCGTGGGCTGCTCCGACGACCACCGGGAGGTGAACGTCATGGGCAGCCGCATGGTGGATTATTCCGGCAGAGGCCCCACGGCGGCCTGCGTCTGCAAGCCGGATCTGGTGGCCCCGGGCTGCTCCATCATCAGCTGCGCCAACCGGGGCGGGGCCTATCAGACCAAGAGCGGCACCTCCATGTCCACGCCCCTGGTGGCGGGCGCCCTGGCCATGCTGCTGCAGAAATACCCGGACATGTCCAACCGGGATGTGAAGCTGCGGCTGCGGGAGCGGTCGGTGGACCTGGGACTCCCCAGAAATCAGCAGGGCTGGGGACTGCTGGACGCGGAGCGGCTTCTGCGGGATTAGAGGGAAAAGATTTAGAAAATTCGTTTGACAGGAAAGCGGGAGAGTGGGTATAATGGATGAGATTGCGGGCATGGCGGAATTGGCAGACGCGCTGGATTTAGGTTCCAGTGGGAGACCGTGCAGGTTCGAGTCCTGTTGCCCGCACTCTGAAAAAACCCTTGTATTTACGGGAAGAATGCCGTATTTACAAGGGTTTTTCGCTGTCTCTCATACTATATGAAATGTTTTCTGACCGCAAGTTCACCGATGCCGCCCACCAGTCTTACGTGGCGGGAGCCGGCTTTTGTTTGACAAATTGGTGAACTTGACATATAATATAC